>NZ_FQWY01000004.1 GCF_900129805.1 Thermosyntropha lipolytica DSM 11003 | reverse complement strand
CATGTTTCAATTCCTCATAGGTAGGCTAAAAACAAATTAAAATCACCATAAAATAAGGCTTCTTAAGTAAATCGCATTAACTCATTTTTTCCTAATTTTACTTGCAAAACTTCTTAGTGTCAAGATTTTTCGGCAAATAATAATGTCGTCGACCCCCGGGGGTTTTTACATTACTGGAGGTCGACGACATTTTTGCCTTTGGTTATTTTTGTTTTTTACTAGAGGAAATTATCCTCGCCGCCTTTTTTTATTCCCATTATTTCGCGCTGATAATACCTGGTGGTGCGGAAGGTATAAAATATTATGGAATCATGTTCTTCATCTATTACTCTTTCTAATTCGTATTTCAGTTTGCGCAAGTTGCTCTCGCTTATTTCTCCTTCCAGAACAGAATTTTGCACCCAGTACAGGTATTTGCGGGAGATTTTTAAAACTTTGCCCACTCTTTTTTCCCCTACATCATAAACCATTATGACAAACATCTCTAATCCACTTCCTACCAGCGCGAAACGAAGGGTTCATATTCTTTTTCCCCTATCAGGTGTTTTTCCAGCTTGTAAAGCTCCATTCGGATAAGCCTTCGATAAGAAACTTCTCTGCCCAGTTCTCTATGTTTTATAGTAGTTTTTATTTTTTCTTCCCATTCCTGCAAAAATAGTTTGCGGCCTGTTTCATTAAGCAGAATGCCGTCCAGTTTGCTTTCGAAGTGGGAAGATTTGAGCATATTGCGCCCAAGCAGGCTGAAAATCAGACGATCAACCAGGATAGGCTTAAATATTTCTGCCACATCCAGGTTTAAGGTAAATCTGCGAAAGTTAGTGGTATGCAGATAACCTATGCGCGGGTCCAGATGGGTTTTGTAGATTTCACTTAAAACTGCAGTATAAAGTATGGTATTGCCAAAACTTATAAGGGCATTTATCCGGTCCCTGGGGGGCCTGCGGCTGCGGCCGCTGAAGGTGAAATCAGGCTTGTCGATTATTAAGTTAAAGGCTTCGTAATAAGTTTCTCTTATGTTCCCTTCTATTGCCATCAAGGCTTCGGTTGTGCAGCAGTTATCAATGCTTAAAGTCAGTTCTTTTATGTGTTCGATTACCTTTTCCAGATCTTTGCCCCGGTTATGGTAATACCGCAAAACAGCCAGCATGTTTTGTGCTGCTCCTCTTACAAACTCCCGCGCCAGCTTTATCCTCTTTTCGGCATCCAGATAAAACTCAGCCTGTTTTAAGATCATAAAACCAGAATTCAGGTGTTCGCGGGGATAGTAACTTCCGGTATAGTAGCCGTGATGGTTAAAAAAATGAAGGATTATTTCTTTCTGGGAGATAAACTCCAAAAACCTTTTATTTAAGCTTACTTCGCCGAAAACATAGATCTCTTTCAAGTCTTCTACGGGAAGGTATTTTTTCCCTTCCTCAGTCTCGAAATAGACCGTATTATCTTTACGCTTAAATTCCCCGTCATTGAATACATAAACTGTTTTTTTCATCTTACCACCTGCTTTTGACTAGGCCCAGCAAAACTCGGCATAGGCACACCTGCCGCAATATTTATTCTTAACCGCCGGAGGAGGGAGAGGAGAGAAAACTATCTTTTCTATTTCTTTAATCGCTTTTTTTATTTCTTTTTCACTCTCCTCATCTAAGGTAAACAGGAATTTTTTTCGCTCTTCCGGAATTAAAAGCTCTCCTTTAGCTTCTATGCCCATGGTTTTCAGCTGGTAAAGGTAAAAAAGAAGCTGTTTGCCGGCACTTTCTACAAAACGGGAAGATTTTTTTATCTCCCCCACCACCAGGTTTTCTCCTTCCCTGCGCATTACATCAAATTTACCAGTAGCTATATCTATTTCTTTCTTTTCCCTTTCATAACTGGTTTCTCCAATAAGCCTTCCTATCCTTATATTCTCATCTTCCTGGTCAGCCTCCATACCATGAGCCAGCAGCCAAACCTGCCTTTTACATATATAATAATACCATATAAGGGTTCCTGTTACATAAAAATCCATATACATCCCTTCTTTTTCCATCAGCAGAAGATAGCTTCATCTTCTTTATCCCGCAAGAATCCCACATTTTCATCATAATAATCCCGGCATCCTTCCGGAGGCAGAGAAAAGAAAAAGCCATCTCCTAGAGGTTTTTTCTCAAAATACCCGGCATATTTAACCGGCATAGATATGGTATACCTGCTCAAAATAGAAGATATTCGCAGATATTTTTCCGCTTTTACTCCCCTATCCTTTATTTTTATAACTTCAAAAAATTCCTGATAGGCATTTTCCGCTTCTTCATTTAAGCGGAAAAGAACATCTATATAGCCGGGATTATTTTTTATCAGGGAAAACCTGGCAATGCCGTCTTTTATGGCAAAATCCCTCATATTTTGAATCAAATCATTAGAAGTTTGACTGCTCTTATTCTCTTTCAGTAGAGAATAATATTTCTCAATTATAGTTAGATAATCCCTCTCTTCAATTTTGGCATACCCTTCCAGAATCTCTTTAGTAAGGTTGAGGTTAGTTTTACCGTAAATGCGGTAAGAATAGGAATGGCCATTATCATCTACCAGATCGCATATTAGATAAACTTCTCCCTTTTTCTCCATATACTGCATGCCAGAGCGGTTGCATCTTCCCGCACACTGGATTATAGAATCTAAGGGAGCAAAATCGCGTATGACTATATCAAAATCCAGATCTACTCCGGCTTCTACTACCTGGGTAGATACTAGTATAACTTTTTCCCCTCTCTGCATTCTTTCTTTAATCTCCTCTATCCTTTGCCTTCTGTGTACAGGAACTAGATTAGTCGATAAATAAAACAGAGGCTTATTGATATTTCTTTCTTCCAGCATGGTTTTTATTTCTTTATAAGCCTCCAGAGAAGAATTTATGGTGTTGAGCACTACCAGACAGGATAAATCTTCACTCAATAAGGTGCTGAATTTTTCCACCATTTGCTTTACCGGCATTTTATCCTGAACTATATTTAAAACTGTACGGTTAAAGTATCTATAATAATCCGGATATTCGGGCAGAAGCTCAATTGCCGGCAAGGTTTCATCCCCGGCAAATAGAAAAGGCCTGGTAGCTGTCATGAGTATAACCCGGGCATCATAATACTGGCAGAGCATACTGAGTACATACTCTACCAGTTTATAGTAGGCAAAATCTAAAGCCTGAATTTCATCGATGAGTATAATTGCCTTCTTCAGCCGGTGCAGTTTTTTAAGCATCCGGTTGCGGTGGCTTATAATGCTTTCAAAAAACTGAACAAAGGTAGTAACCACCACTCCCGAAGGCCAGTTTTCCATAATAAGTTTCCAATCGGCCGCACTGTAATCTTCATCTTCGCCTATTATTTCGTCACTGCTCAGGTGGTGATGTTTTAAGAGATAAGAAATATCATCTTTTCTAGAAGTTGCATGCAGCAATTTCTCAATGACATTATAATTCTGGTCAATAATAGAAGTAAAAGGGAGTATGTATATAATCTGCCGTCCTCCACCCAGGAACTGATTTAGCATATTGGCGGCACAAAAACCGGTCAGGGTTTTGCCTGAACCGGTAGGGCTGGTTAAGGTAAAAATTTTTCCCTTACTCCAGTTCTTTTCCATATTCTGCTGCACTTTAGCAAATATTTCATTACGGATATTACTTATATCATTTGCGGAACTGGCAGGCAAAATTTTTGCTCTGGCTTTAAGACATTCCTCATACTCCACAAAAGCCGGTTCTATGCCATAAATACTGGCTGCACTTAATTTATCCGCAGCGATCAGGGAAGAATAAACGAATTGGTGTAAAAAATAGCTTTCCTCTGTTTTCCACTTATTGCGCACCCGGAACTGATGATTTATTTTCAGCAAGGATTTCAGGTAATTATCCGGTGAAAAGCGGAGAACAAAATCATCCAGGATATCTTCTGGTATAATTTCTGCCACATCTTGCTTAACATCATCGAAATGGTTTTTTATATCCTCTATCTGCTGGTAAGCCTGTTTCAGTTTTCGTTTAATATTTTCTCCAAAATCAGATACGGTGTTGGGTAAAATTTCGCCATACGAAGTCAAGTTGCCGTGATGATGGTGAATAGCACTATAAACAACAAGGGGGAAAAAGGAATCATCCCCCCATTTTCTTAAAGCCCAAAAAGCACCGAAAAGTGCAGATATAAAACCATGGTGATGAAGCTGGTCATTCTTCTTCTTTAAAAAAAGATATTCCTGAAAATAGCTGGTAAATTTGCCAAAATCATGACTTAGAGAAGTAACCTCTACTATTTCCTTATATTTTTCCGGACAATACGCAATCGCCCAATCCCTTACTTCACAGAGATGCTGCACCAGTTTCTTATCAGGATGGGAATAAAATTCCATATTTTCACCTTCCCGGTACTAGTAAAACAAAATATGTTCGCATGTTTCCTGCTCTTTATCTTTATAACTAACCTTAAAGCATAAGGCTTCTTCCTTGAGTTTTAACTTTATGCTTCCTCCTTTATCATCATAGAGATAGCTTTTCGTATTTAGCGGATACCTTTCTTGGGTAAAATCAACCGGCATCCTGTCTTTAACCAGCATGGAATCTTTTTGCATCTCCTGCCATACGATTTTGGCAATCAAGTTCACATCTATCGGGGTAAATATATCCTTAACTTCCTGGCTCACATCTTTTTCCAGTTCTCCTTCCCCTATCCATTCCCAGACCCCGCTGAAAGGAGCAGCTCCCAGATAGATAGGGAAAACTGAACGTCCACTTTTTAAGGCGTTTTTTGTTTTTTCATACACTTCCTCATCTTCAGTACGAAAATAAACACGGTACCTTACTTCCGGCTCCCCGCATATTATCTCAAAAGGTATCTGGCTATGTCCTTCGGAAAAATTGGCCAAATGCGAAGGGCTGGTAGCTTTTATATAATTCAATGTCTGCATTATTTTGCGGGTAGGGTTTATCTTGCGCACTGCCAGGCCTACCATTTCCGAATGCATTTTTTCATAATAAGAGTCCCTTTCCCATCCTAAAACAGCAGCAATTATCCCGGCCAGAGTGGTGCGGGGAGGAATAGAATAACTGAGCGAGGAAGAATTGGTATATATCTTGCGAAAGTGAGCCATAGGTCCTTTCAGATCAAAAATAATCACCCTCATAGTTAATCATCCCTTAAATCTATAATTCTTTAACCTGCAGCCCGGCCAGAACATCAAGGATACTGCAGGCTTTTCCATCTACAAGCAGTCTAAGCTCATCATCTTTAAAATAGTAAACTTTAGCAATCAAGTCTTTATTCTGATCAAGGTAAGCTTTAAGCCTTCCGCATTCCAGAGCGCATTCTTCAATAGAGCGCAGGCTCTCTTCTTCTCCTGCCAGCTTTATGTAGCCCCGCAGATCATTGAGCATAGTCTGGTTATCCTTAAATTCTACCCTTAAATAAAGCCGGGGAGTCTGTCCTATCTTGCTGCGGGTAGCCTGCAAAGGAATAGCCTTTTTCATAGCCTCATCCAGCAAGGCAATATCCTCATCGGTCAGCTTGACATACTCCGCCCTTTTGCCGCTTATTACCCCCGAAAAAGCGATAAAAGAATATTTTACCCGATAATCCTTGCCCATAGCCCCTTGTTGATTCTTTTCCTTGCTGGCAAAGGTAGAAGTAATGCTGGCTTCTAAAAGCTCTACTTTGTTCAGAGAATATCCCCAGTTGAACTGTACCGGTCCAATAAAAGATTTATTGTCATTCTTAACCGGAACAGTAGCTCCGAAAAGCCGGATATCGATAAATTTTTTAAATATTTCCTCATCATTAGCATCCTTTAAATCTTTAACCCTTTCTTCGGCGGTAACTGATCTATCTCCTATCTTCTGCACATAAAGCTCATAACCTTTATCCAGCAAATAATCCCTTATATATCTTTTAAGGCGCAAATCGGAAACCAGGTTTATGCTCCTTTCATAATCCATGCGCGGGCGGTTTTCTTCATCAGGGTCTCCATTAGGATTGGTAAGTTTAGCATCATAAAGGTAAAGCATCAAGCTATTGTTTATCACTATTTTCCTCTCCTTTCTTTTTCATCGGTGCCGTGGTAGCATAAGCATAGCCGGATAAGAGATAGAAAAGGTTCTCATCCTTATTGAGCTTCCAGTTGTTTATATTTCGATCCATCAGCTGCACACAGGCAGCATAGATTTTTTCGTTATACTGCAGGATCTTTTCCTGCCTCAGTTTGTTAAGGATTTCGGAACGCAGCCTGATAAGCTTATTTTTATCTATGCCGTTAAAGTTGATCTTATTAAGAACCGGCTTATAAGTACCATCACCTCCGCTTTCGGAATAACGCCGATATTGAGCATTGCCTACTTCCCCTACCAGGTAGCCTAAAAGAAACATAGCCCCCTGCATCTGGTCATATCCCATTTCTTCCATAAAACTGCATAAATTATCAGGCAGGCCTAAACTGCTGTAACTCACCTTCTCACCACCTTTCATACATCCCATTTTTTCTAGAAATTTGGTAAAAAAAATACCATCGAGAATAAAGTAATGCAGATTATCCCGGCTAGTTTTGATATTGTATCCTTCCTGCGCATGAAAGATTATCCGACAGCCTTTAACCAGGTTGGATATTATGTGTTTCTCATCCACCTGTCTCCCTAAAAACAGGGCATCATAAAGGGCCAGTAGATCACGGAAACTGGAATTATCTCCGCTTTTGAATCTTACCGGCGTCAGATAGTAGACACTGTTAAGCCCTCCCCGATAGTTGTAAATACTGATATGTCTGGCTGCCATTTCCTTTAATTCATCTACTGCTTTTTCCAGAAGTTCAAAGAAAGAAGGTTTTACATCTTTTATTAGCCTTAATATTTTGGTAGCTGCATTTGACCTCCGGATAAAAACAAAATCTAAAAGGTAAATAATGTCGTCAAATTCCTTCAACAAATCTAGCTGCTGACGAAAATCCGTTAAGGCATCTATGCTCTTTGACATATTAACAGTATTAATAATCTCCCGCGTTAAATTTTTCATCTCTTCATATTCTACTCCTGAACCATATATCAGATTGGGTATTACCAGTACATCAAATCCGGCAATATTTACTCCCAGATTCTGCTGGACAAATATTTCGCCTGCTTGCAGCTTTTCTATGCAACTACTGCAAAGATTCAGGCTTTTTTCATAACTTTTGAGGCTTCCTTTAAAAATTTCCTGATTGGTAGTAAAATATTTAATTTTCATTTTGTTCAAATCCGAGCTTATATTCTGAAAACTGCCGCATACATTGCACTGTAGATTCTGCTCACTTTTGGAGCTTTTACTTCCTTTTTTCTTCCCCCCAGCAGCCCCCTTGGGCTTTTTAGATTCCAAAACCTTTGCCTGATAATCTTTATCCTCAACAAGTACCAAATCATTTACTATAACAGTGTATAAGCCTATATCATCCTTTTTGCATCCTTTTTTGTCAGCTATCCACTTTTCAAACTCTTTTCCTACCAGATCCAAAAGCTTTTTCCCCGGCTTATTTTCTTTTAAGGCTTCCTGTTTTAAAGCTTCCATAGTTTTTTCACTTATACCTAATTTTTTAATATCAAGCATATAATTGTACTTTCTGTGCCCCAGACTCTCCTCTGATTTCCAGTAAAAGTTAGTTAAGATATCATCTACTATATCCGCAAAAAGACCCTGTTCCTTTAAATTAGGAAAGAGTTCACTTAAAATATAGCTGCTGCCTTTAGAAGTGATATACCATTGAGGAGAATTGGAACCATCAGCTGAACCCACATGCAAATACTTTTTTACCGTGTTCTCATCTATTTCCTCATTGACATCAACATCAAAGATTTTATTTCTGGTATCAAAAATAATCTTACATACATGTTTCTTTTCTCCTTTTCTGCTTTCCAGCGGAACTTCCTGAATAAGGGCATCTAAACCCTCTTTTTGGCTTAAAACTTTTCCTCCCAGTTCAATTATGCTTTCCAGCACCTTTATCTTACCCCCTCTACCTCAAAACACCCAAACCCCTGGGAGTTTTTGGCCCCAAGTCCGGTGTAATAAGCTATTTCCATCAGCTCAGGATCACCTACCAGATAGTAATTTCCCAGGTAGCCTTTGATGATAAAGTTTTTGTACCGTATTATCTTTAAAAATTTATCCTTATGACTATCGCAGGGTACCACCTTTAAATCTCCTTCCGGGTATTTTCCCTTTAAAATCCAGTATTTTTTATTAAGATTGCTTAAAATCAGGCTGTCAAAAGGCACATCCCAGGGCGAAAAGTAAGTAGTCCTTCTTTTGCCATTTATCTCTTCCGTCGTATGGGCAACTACAGGTGACATCATCTTTATGCGCATTTTTTCTTTAAAAACTACCGGTTTATGTACATTTATCGATTTTAATTGCAGGCGGTTGCTGCCCAGATAAAGCTCATCCGATTTCATCAAGGTCTCGGCCAGGTCGGTTATAAAAGGTTCCAGGGGAGAAGCAACGGTTATATCTACAGGTGATTTGAAAGTTATGTAGTTTTTATCCTGGTCCAATTTGAATGTTCCTTGCAGTCGCGAAAAAGTAAAAAGCTTGAATTTTCTTTTTCCACAGCCGAACCCTTCCTGGTGCAAAAACTCCCGGTAATCCCGGTCGGATATGTGGGTATATAAAAATCCCTGCAAAATATGGTGATAATGAACCGGCAGAATTATGTCCCGATCAGAATGCATGGTTATTGTTATCCGCACTTTCCATCATCCTCTCATTTTTTTATCTTCCCATTTTGCCATCATATTTTACCTCAAATGGATTTATTCTGCTAAATTCTGCTTAAATATTCCATTTTCCTGCCTGGTTCTTATAAAAAATATAACTGCAGCTGGTGACATCTCTCTGTCAGTTTGGGCAAAATTTTTTCTCTACTAGCTTTTCCTTCTTTTAAAGGCTATACTTATTAACTGGTAGGCTCAAACTATCAGAAATTGCCTGATTGGGGTAAGGGACATGCTTCTAATCTTGAAGGACAAAACATTAAGCCACAAAATATGGCAGGTTTCCTGGCCGGCGATGGTGGAAATGATTATGTACATGATAATCGGGGTAATAGATGTAGCCATTGTAGGCCGTCTGGGAGCTGCTCCTCTGGCGGCAGTAGGGCTGGGGGCCGAGATATTCTTTTCCCTGGTACTCCTTTTTGAAGCCCTGTCTGTAGGCTCTTCAGTACTGGTAGCCCAGGCTAAAGGGGCCGGTAATTACCGCCGCATTGCCAGCCTTACCCTGCATACCCTGGTTATAGGGCTGGTGATAGGAATAATTGTCGGTGCTGCTGGATTAATAAATGCAGAAAAAATCGTCAGTTTCTTTAACGTAGAAGAAGATGTACATAAGGCTGCCCTTTCCTACCTCTTGATAACCTTTAAAATTACCCCTTTTGCCATTACCCTTTACATGATGCACGCGGTTTTCAGAGGAATGGGAAGAACAGATATCCCTATGCGGATTGCGCTTATAGTAAATGCTTTTAATGCCGCTGCTGATTATGTTCTGGTATATGGAAAGCTGGGCTTTCCTGCCCTGGGGGTAGCCGGTGCTGCCTGGGCAACTTCCCTTGCGCATATTCTAGGCCTGGTTCTGGCTTTTTATTTTCTTTATCAAAATAGAAAAGAGCTTTTCCGCTCCGAAGAGCTTAAAAAAATTCCCCTTAGGCCGCAGGTTTTTCGCGATATATTAAGTCTGGGAAGCCCAAGCCTTCTGGAGCAGTTTTTCTGGGCCGCCAGCAATCTTCTCTCTATTTTCTTGCTCGTATATGCAGGGACTTTAGCTTATGCCTCCCATCAGCTGGCCATAACGGTAGAGTCCATATCATTCATGCCCGGATTCGGCATAGCTATTGCCGCCAGTGTCCTGGTCGGGCAGAGCATAGGGGCTAAAGATTTTAAAATGGCCAAAAGTTATGCCCGGGGCACCCTGGAATTTGCCCTGATAATAATGGGATTTTTCGCCCTTCTTTTTGCCCTTTTTCCTTTTAAGATCGCGGGACTTTTTACCCATGACCCGGATATAATAAATCTGGCCGGAACTTTAATAAGGATAGCTTCTTTAGAACAGCTTACTATTGCTTCCAGCATGGTTTTCGGCGGAATTCTAAGAGGATCTGGCAATACCCGCACCCCTATGCTTATAAGCACGTTTTTTACCTGGGGATTTCGCCTGCCCTTAATCTACCTTTTTATAAGGGTTTTGAAGCTTCCCATAACCTATGTGTGGATGGCTTTCGTTGCCGACTGGGCTCTGCGCACGATCGTCTATTTAAGCATTATCCTGCGCCGGGACTGGCTGAATAAAGCTTTAGACAAAGAAAAAAACTCGTAAAAAAAGCCCGGGCTTTATCTCCCGGGCTTTTTAAGTGCCAAGAAGCATTCTTTTTACCTGTTCATGGGCAAAGTTTTCTATCCTGTCATCTAACTCTCCTTTAAGCTCCAGCCCTTTTCTTTTAAGGATAGCCTGGATGAAGAAATCGGCAATAGCAGGGTTTTTAGGAAGCAGAGGTCCATGCAGATAAGTCCCGATAAGGTTTTTGTAGCTTATCCCTTCCGTTTTATCCTGGCCGTTGTTTCCATATCCCCGCAAAACTTTTCCGAAAGGTTTAAGGGTATCATCATTAAAATAAGTCCTGCCGCCATGATTTTCAAAGCCTACCACCGTCTTTTTTTCTCCTGTTACCTCGGTTTCCAGTATAATATTGCCGATAAGCCTTTTTTCTTCCCCTTCAGTATAAAAATCAAAAAAGCTAAGACCATACATCATCTTGCCATCTATGGATTCGTAATATCTGCCAAGGAGCTGGTAAGAGCCGCATATAGCCAGAAGGGGCATTCCCTCCTCAATCTCTACCCACAGGGCATCAGCCTGGCGGAAAAGGTCGCGGTAAACCAGGTTCTGCTCCCGGTCAGAACCTCCTCCCATAAAAACCATATCCAGGGTAGAGAAATCTATATCCTCTCCCAGCTCTACCGGGATTATATGGCAGGCAAAGCCGTACCAGTTAAGCCTTTTTTGCAAACAGATGAGGTTGCCCCGATCACCGTATAAATTGAGCAGATCGGGATACAGATGAGCAATCTTTATCGTTTCCATATTTTCTTTCCCCTCTAAACTGCTGATAGTGATTTACTTCCTTTTTCCCCGGCTGAGGCGGAAGTTTGTAATTCCTGCAAAATATCACGACACGCAAATAAAGCCGTATAGGTAGATAAAATATAAGCTGTTTCGCCTTCGCTCCTTAGAGCTTCCTCAATCCCTTCCTTAAGCAGAGTGCGGATAATTATACGCTCACTATCCACCCCTGCATATTTCATGCGCACTGCTATATCCCCGCTTCTTTTTCCCGAACAGATGACCATTTTGTAGTTTATGTCATTTATCATCTCTACATCCGCATCCCATATCCAGGAAACATCCCTGCCGTCAGCCGCATTGTCATTTAAGGCGAAAAATACATCCTTGCTCCTTTTATCATATTGCAAGGTATGCAAAGTTTGATTGAGGCCGGTTGGGTTTTTAACCAGAACCAGCACTGCCGGTTTGCCGTTTATAATAAAGGTTTCCATGCGTCCGGAGGGGGGCAGGTATTTTTTTATCGCCTGCTCAATAACCTCATTTTCTATCCCTAACAGCTTGGCTGCAGCTACTGCAGCCAGGATATTATAGGCATTATAAAAACCCTGGTAGGAGCTGGTGATTTTTAGGTCATTTATGCGCAAGCTTATTCCCCCCTGCAAAGAAAGGTCATACCCGGTAAAATGCGGCTCTGGATTATGATAGCCGCACTTAGGGCAGAAAAAGCTTCCCAGCTGAGCATAATGATAACGCCGGTAGCTTATTTCATGTCCGCAAAAAATGCAGTACCTTCCCTCCCGGCTTTCCCTGCTTTCCAGGGAATCATAATCGGTATCCGAAAATCCGTAGTACCAGGCCGTAGCCCCGGTATCCGAGGCTAAATGGGCTACCATAGGATCATCAGCATTTAAAACCAGCTCCAGGCTTTTTCCCTTTATGCTTTCCTTGATAAGCCTTACTGTATGATCAAGCTCTCCATAGCGGTCCAGCTGATCTCGGAAAAAATTGGTGATCAGTATCATTCTTGGCTTTACCTCGTTTAAAAGCAGAGGGACATTAGCCTCATCTGTTTCCAGGATTGCATAATGATGCTTTTTCCTTCCTTTTATATCTGTTTCCTTGATAAAGGCAGTGGTAATGCCGGTAAGCATGTTGGCACCAGCCTGGTTGTGCACAATCCGGTAACCTTTTTCTTTGAGTATCCCGGCCAGCATGTTGGAGGTGGTAGTTTTGCCATTGGTGCCGGTTATAACAATTATTTCTTCACTTATATTGCGGGAAAGCTTTTTTAAAATATCACGATCAATTAAGCGAGCCACCCGGCCTGGAAGTACGGTAGCCTGCCGGCCTAAAATCTTCAATATGAACCAGACTATTTTTCCCAGCATGATCGCTATTATCTTGCGCAGCATACTCGTATTTCCTTTCTTAATTTGGGCTTAAAGAAGCAAAAAGAATTAAAAGGTATGCCAAGCCGTTTTCCGCATACCTTCTTTCATCTCCACCTTGCTTTAAAGCCGTTTAGGAACCTAAACGGTAAAGCAAATCCATAACATAGCTTTTTCTTCGCCTTTTAGGCCTTGTTCGTTCACAGAGGTCCTGATAAACCTTTTCCAGCTTGCGTGCCATACTGGCTGAAGAAAGCATCGCGGCTTTTTTATAGGCCTGGGATTTGAAGGAATTATAAAGCTTTTCGTCAGCCAGCAGTTTTTTTATCGCTCCGGCAAAAGCCTCTTTATCACAAGGGGTCAAAAAGCCGTTTACCCCATCATCTACCATATCGATTACCCCATTAGCCTTTACAGCTACCACCGGCAGTCCAGCCGCCATGGCTTCGATTAACACCAATCCCTGGGTTTCGGTCAGGGAGGCAAATACAAAAATATCAGCTGAATGGTATACGTTTATCAAGGTATCAAAGGGCAAAGCCCCGGTAAACACCACATCCCTCTCTAAAGAGAGATTAAGTTCCTTAACCAGCTTTTTAAGCTCATGTTCGAGAGGCCCCTGGGCAGTTAACACCAGGGTGGTAGCCGGTTCTTCTTTTTTGAGCCGACTGAAAGCCTCGATTAAAAACTCCAGGTTTTTTTCCCTGGTCAAACGGCCTACGAAAAGCAGTATTTTATTCTTCTCCGAAATAGAGGGGTAATGTCTTCTAAGCCAGGTATTATCACCATGCTTGAATTTATGCACGGGAACTCCCGTAGGTATTACCGAAATAGGGGTCTTAACCTTTAAGTCTTTTAATTTTGCCTCTACTTCGGTAGAAGGTACAATCACATGATCACATTGATTGCAAAAATTCGTACTGTACCTTATAGTTATATCCCGGGCTAATTCCTGGGCTACCGGCACATAATGCACATACTGGTCATAAAGGGTATGATAAGTAAAAACAATAGGCAGGTCATATTTTCTTGCATAGTGCAGCCCTACTCTGCCCATTGTAAAAGGAGAGTGGACATGGATTATATCCAGGTCAATCTTTTTAAGAAGCATATTAAGCCCCGGATAAACAGGAATAGCCAGGGTATAGTCAGGGTTGGTGGGAGCAGGAAGGGAATAAAAACGGTAAACCTTATCTTCTTCCTCCTCATAATGAGGATAACTGGGAGCAAATATATATATATCATGACCCATACTGGTAAGTTCCTGTTTAAAGGTAGTGATCGAAGTAACTACTCCACTCGTATACGGCTTATAGCTGTCAGTAAAAACCCCTATTTTCACATATGCTCCCCCTTTTCCGTATCTCACAATAAATATATATTGCTCCTTAAATTCTTGCAAGTACCCGGCATAAATTTTTCTCTATTCTTCATACATTTCATAACCAGCTACCTGGATAGTTTCTCCCTTATCTGCCATACTGCCGGCAGACAAAATATCTTCCTCATAAGGCCGGGTAAATTTATCCCCTCTTTTTACAGCACACTGCGCACAAAGGGTAGTATTGACCATTCTTTTCAGCCTACCTTCTTCGATCGGGCGTCCGCAGTTTTCACATATCCCATAGCAGCCGCTGTTATAGCGATTAATGGCATCATTCAGCTTTTCTAATTCGAATTCCAGCATCTCCAGGAGTCCGGCATCTTTTTCCCTTTCATATAAATCAGAAGCAGTATCAGCTGGATGCTGGTCATAAAGGGAGAGTTCATCTGTAGATTCCTGCTGGGGGATCATTAGCTGCTCTCTTTTCCTCTCTATTATGCTTTCTATCTCTTTTTTTCTCTGCTGTAAAGTCTGGATATCCACTGTTAACACCCCGTTTCATCAATAATATATAAACCCTCCCACTTTAAGCTGGGCCTGCACAATAGCTACGATATCAGCAATAAAACTGCCGATAACCGGAATATTTAATACTATCATCTGCTGTAAAAAATACAGGACTAAAGCTGCCAGCATCGTAAAGCCTATGGCCGTACCAAAACCGCGGGCTAAGCCAATAAGGAAATTCAGCCACAAGAGGCGGCGTGGATTTTCCAGCAATTCCATATATTCTGCCAGTCGCATCTTTTCCATATTTACTGCCAGTTCATCCACTTTATCCATAAGCTTTTTTATGATCTGGCTGCTGTTATCTTCCGGCTTATCAGGATTAAAGCGCAAATAGATCCCCCCTCCAGTCTAATTATTAGTATGCCCGCACAGGATTAAATCATGCCTTACATTAATTGTTAAGAGCCTGGATGGGAGCAGGAATCCTTCCTTTGCGGTTTATAAAATTTTCAGCACTATGAGGATTAACTGGCATGACCGGGGCTCTGCCTAAAAGCCCGCCAAACTCTACCCATTCTCCCGCCTTTTTGCCGGGAGCAGGAATAATTCTAACTGCAGTCGTTTTGCGGTTAATCATGCCGATAGCTGCTTCATCAGCAATAATAGCCGCAATCGTATAAAAAGGAGTATCTCCAGGTACAGCTATCATATCCAGCCCTACTGAACATACCGAAGTCATGGCTTCCAGTTTATCGATAGTCAGGGCTCCCTCTCTGGCCGCTTCTATCATGCCGGCATCTTCACTTACGGGAATAAAAGCTCCGGAAAGCCCTCCGACATAGGAAGAAGCCATAGCCCCACCTTTCTTTACCGCATCATTGAGCATAGCCAGGGCTGCCGTGCTGCCATGACTTCCCACCTTTTCCAGGCCCATGGCTTCCAGAATATTGGCCACACTATCCCCCAGAGCCGGGGTGGGAGCCAGGGAAAGATCAACAATGCCAAAAGGAACATTAAGCTTACGGGAAGCTACCCTGCCCACCAATTCCCCCATACGGGTAATCTTGAAAGCAGTATTTTTAATTATATTGGCCAGGGTTCCCAGGTCGGCATCAGGATGTTTCCGTACCACATTCAAAACTACTCCCGGACCGCTTATCCCTATATTTATCGTGCATTCCGGCTCTCCTGTCCCATGAAAAGCGCCGGCCATAAAAGGATTATCCTCCACAGCATTGCAAAAAACTACCAGTTTGGCACATCCTATGCCGTCTCTATCCCGGGTCAGGTGAGCCGTTTCTTTTATCGTTTTTCCCATCTGGTAAACGGCATCCATATTTATGCCTGATCTGGTCGTCCCTACATTTACGGAAGCGCAAACCCTTTCGGTAAGGGCCAGGGTTTCGGGAATAGCATCAATAAGAGCCAGATCGCCTCTGGTAAAACCTTTGTGTACCAGAGCCGAAAATCCGCCTAAAAAGTTTACCCCTATCTCTTCGGCGGCTTTATCCAGATACTGTCCAATCCTTAGAAAATCTTCCCGGCCTAGACCTTCCCCTACCAGAGCTACCGGACTTACTGCCACTCGCTTATTTACGATGCGGATACCGTACTCTTTTTCAATCTCCTCTCCTACCTTAACCAGGTTTTTCGCATAATGTGTAATCTTGTCATATATCTTTCTTCCCGTCTTATCCCCGTCACTATCCCGGCATTCCATTATATTTATGCCCATAGTTATAGTTCTTATATCCAGATTTTCCACATTAAGCATCGACACCGTTTCCAGTATTTCTTCTATGCTGAACCTGGTAGACATCCTTTAAACCCCCTCAAGCAAAGATAAGATTTAAGGGAAAGGATGACCCTTTCCCTTCGTTTACCTCATATGCGGTGCATAAACTTGAATATATCCTCATGCTGTACCGTTATTTCCAGGCCTAATTCCCGCCCTTTTTCATGCAGCCTTCTTCGAAGTTCCCCTATATCCAGCCTGCTCTGGGAACTGTCCACTACCATGACCATAGCAAAAAATCCCTGTAAAATAGTCTGGTTGATATCCAGGATATTGATATTAGCTTCGGCCAGGATTGAAGATATGCCGGCAATTATCCCCACCCGGTCATGGCCTAAAACCGTTATGATAAGCCTCTTTCCCTCTTCCAAATTCACCCCCGCCTTTCCCTACTTCATCCGGTTTACTACTTCGGCACAGCGCGCGCAGAGTGTAGGATAATCTTTATTTTCTCCCACTGAAGGTGAAATTACCCAGCAGCGTTCACATTTTTCCCCTTCGGCCTTTCTGACTTCTACCCATATTCCTTCTATATCAGGCAGGGAAACGGCAGTTTCGTTCTTTTCCGCCGCCTCTCTTACATCAACCCGGGAAGCTATAAAAATCTTATCAAGATCAGCCATTTCCTTTAATACCGGCTGCCACTCTTCACCAGCATAAATCGTCACCCAGGCCGCCAGGGAATGGCCTATAACCTTCTTATTGCGGGCTTCTTCCATAGCCTTGGTCACTACTTCCCGCACTTTAAGGATTTTTTCCATCCTGGCCTCGATTTCTTCATTTACATATCCTTTCACCTGAGGCCAATCCAGAAGCTGTACGCTAAGCGGCTGATCCTCACGGCGCAGATAGCTCCAGATCTCCTCCGTAGTAAAGGCCAGAATCGGAGTCAAAAGGACTACCAGGGTATTTATCAGCTCATAAAGAACTGTCTGCACACCCCTGCGGGCTATATCATCAGGGTGAGAGCAGTACAGTATGTCCTTGCAGATGTCAAAATAGATATTGCTCAAATCTACCGTACAGAAATTATGGATAGAATGGAATACAACATGGAATTCATAATTTTCATAAGCCCGGGTAACCCGCGCAACCAGCTTATCCAGCTTGCTCAATACCCACTGGTCAAGCGGGGACAGCCGGTTATATTCTACCCGGTGTTTTACAGGATCATAATCATAAATATTACCCAGAATAAAGCGGCAGGTATTCCGTATCTTCCGATAAGCCTCAGCACTCTGCCTTATGATATTTTCCGATACTGCTACATCTGAACGATAATCGGCCGAAGCTACCCAGAGCCTTAAAATATCAGCTCCCATCTCCTCAATCATCTTCAAGGGATCAACTACATTCCCCAGCGATTTGGACATCTTGCGTCCCTGCTCGTCTACGACAAAACCGTGGGTTAAAACACTGCGATAAGGTGCCTTCCCTCTTACCGCCACCGCTGTCGAAAGCGAAGAATTGAACCACCCGCGATGCTGGTCACTGCCTTCCAGATAAAGATCAGCCGGCCAGCTTAACTCGGGATAAGTTTCCAGCACCGCCATATGGCTGGAGCCGGAATCAAACCATACATCCATGATATCCGTTTCTTTGCGGAAGTTTTTCCCTCCGCACTTTTCACACTCATAACCAGGCGGCAGCAGATAAGAAGCCTCTTTTTCAAACCAGATATCAGAGCCATATTCCGCAAAAAGCTCGCTCACATGATTTATAACTTCATCTTTGATTACCGTTTCGCCACAGCTTTCACAGTAGAATATGGGAATCGGTACCCCCCAGGTGCGCTGTCTTGATATACACCAGTCACCGCGGTCTCTTACCATATTGTAGATGCGGTCCCGTCCCCAGGCTGGAATCCAGGTTACCTCATCGATAGCCTTTAAAGCCTGGGCGCGGAAACCTTCGATCGAGGCAAACCATTGTTCCGTAGCCCGATAGATGATAGGCTGCTTGCATCGCCAGCAGTAAGGATACTGGTGTTCTATTTTGCCCGCCTTAAGCAGCATGCCTAAACGGTCAAGTTCGGCAATAATCTCCTTATTGGCATCATGTACGAGCATACCCTTGAACTTTCCGGCTTCTTCCGTAAAAC
The DNA here is from genome assembly GCF_900129805.1 of Thermosyntropha lipolytica DSM 11003. Taxonomy (GTDB): domain Bacteria; phylum Bacillota; class Syntrophomonadia; order Syntrophomonadales; family Syntrophomonadaceae; genus Thermosyntropha; species Thermosyntropha lipolytica. Next base: position 80,498 of record NZ_FQWY01000004.1, on the reverse strand, counting down.
GACCGCTGTTGTCTACCGGAGATATTACCGGAAGGCCGTATTCCCTGCCTACATAGAAGTCATCTTCCCCGTGGCCCGGAGCAGTATGGACACAGCCCGTACCTGCCTCCAGGGTTACATGAGTACCCAGAACTACCAGAGAATCACGGTCAAACAGGGGATGTTTACATACCATCTTTTCTAACTCTTTACCCTTGTATTCATTTAATACAATATAAGCATCCCAGCCTATTTCTTCAGCTACTTTTTCCAGAAGCCCCTTGGCTATCAGGTATTTTTCCCGGTTCACCTCTACCAGAGCATAGTCAAAATCAGGATGCAGCGCTATGCCGGTATTAGCCGGGATAGTCCAGGGAGTAGTAGTCCATATGACTATATAAGCATCTTCCGGCAGAACCCCCCGTCCATCTTTTACCGGGAATTTAACATAGATCGAAGGAGAAACCTTGCTGCTGTATTCAATTTCGGCCTCGGCCAGGGCAGTTTCACAATCAGCACACCAGTAAACCGGCTTTAAACCTTTATAGATATAGCCTTTTTTGGCCATTTCGCCAAAAACCTTTATCTGCACCGCTTCAAAATAAGGTTCCAGGGTGAGATAAGGACGCTTCCAGTCTCCCCTTACTCCCAGCCTTTTAAACTGCTCGCGCTGGATGTTTACATAATTGAGGGCATACTCCTTGCACTGCCGGCGGAATTCCACCACATTAGTCTTATGCCGGTCAATGCCCAGTTTTTTTATCGCCTGCTGTTCGATAGGCAGACCATGGGTATCCCAGCCCGGTACATAAGGAGCATCAAATCCACTCATAGAACGATATTTTACGATAATGTCTTTCAAGACTTTATTCAGGGTATGTCCCAGATGAATATTGCCATTGGCATAAGGAGGCCCATCATGGAGTATAAATTTAGGTTTGCCGGCATTTTTCTCCTGTACTTTGTGGTATATGTCATTTTCTTCCCAGAATTTTAAAAACTCAGGTTCACGGGTAGGCAGATTTGCCTTCATAGGAAATTCGGTCTGGGGCAAATTCAAAGTGCTGTCATACTTCCCTTTAGCCATGCTTCTCTTACCACCTCACCAGATTATTTGTATATATGGACAAAAAACCTTTCATCCCCAAGGGACGAAAGGTTTGCTTCCGCGGTACCACCCTCATAGTGTTTTGCTAAAACACCACTCTAAGCCTTATAACGTAAGGCACCCGTTCAAACCTACTTGCCTGGGCTTTCGGTTTGAAAGCTCCCGGGTGATCTTCACCTGGCAACAAGCTGCCCGGCTTTCACCCTCCCGGACTCGCTTTAAGCTTGTTATCCGGCTACTGTCCCGATCATCACTGCCCATATGATATTATTTACCGGAAAATCGTATTTATTGTAGCACATACCATCTTACAAAACAACTATCCCTGAAATAGCAATTAAAAAATTTTCAAGCATAAATCCTCAATCAGGCAGTTTGTACAATAAGGCCTGCGCGCCTTACATACCCGGCGGCCGTGAAAAATAAAAAGATGATGCGCTTTTCCCCACCAGGAAACAGCAATAAGTTCTTTAAGCTGTTTTTCCGTATCCTTAGGATTTTTAGCCTTAACCAGCCCCAAACGGTTAGCAACCCGGTGTACATGTGTATCTACGCCTAATCCCGGCTTATTAAAGCCTACAGATAATACTACATTGGCAGTTTTCCTCCCTACCCCGGGAAGCGCAAGCAGTTCTTCCATATTATCCGGAACTTCTCCATTATACCTGGCAATTAGCATTTCCGCCATCTTTTTAAGATTTCTGGCTTTGCTCTTATAAAGTCCTACCTTCTTTATTATCTCCTCTAATTCTTCTAAGGAGGCTTCAGCCAGCGCATAAGGGGTAGGATATCTCGCAAAAAGCCTATCCGTTACCCGGTTAACCTGCTCATCTGTGCTCTGAGCTGATAGAATAACTGCTACCAGGAGTTCAAAAAGGTTGCGGTACTTAAGCAGAGTAGAGGCATCAGGATATTCGCCTTCCAGCCTGTCCAGTATGATACGGCATCTTTCCCGGTTATCCACAGCCAATCCTCCTAAATTTAAGGCTTTCCTTTTAAGCCAGGCCGGGAAAATTACAAAACCTTGCTTAAAAAAGACTGGGTGCGGCTATTTTTCGGATTGTTAAAAATCTCTTCCGGAGTCCCTTCTTCCACTATCTGGCCTTCATCCATGAATATCACCCGATCTCCCACTTCCCGGGCAAAACCCATTTCATGGGTTACTACCACCATCGTCATGCCTTCCAGAGCTAGATCTTTCATTACCGCCAGCACCTCTCCTACCATCTCCGGATCCAGTGCAGAAGTAGGCTCATCAAAAAGCATTACCTTAGGCTGCATGGCTAATGCCCTGGCAATAGCCACCCTCTGTTTCTGCCCCCCGGAAAGATTGGCCGGGTATACATGGGCTTTATCTTCCAATCCTACCTTGCGCAAAAGGCTCATGGCCATCTCAATAGCTTCTTCCTTAGGTACCCCTTTGATCTTTATCGGGGCCAGGGTTATATTTTCCAGGGTGGTTTTATGGGGAAAAAGATTAAAATGCTGGAAAACCATCCCCATCTTCTGCCGTACCCGGTTGATATCCGTTTTCGGGTCGGTAACCTCTTCACCATCTACATAAATATGTCCTTTTTCCACCTTTTCCAGCTGATTTATGCATCTTAAAAGCGTACTCTTGCCTGAACCCGAAGGGCCTATGACACATACTACCTCCTGCTGGTCAATATGCAGATTTATCCCCTTCAAAACTTCCAGTTTGCCAAAGCTTTTATAAACATCGACTATGTCTATCATTATTCGGTTTTAAGCCTCCTTTCCACATAATCGCCAAAGAGACCCAGACTCTTGGTTATGATGAAGTAGATTACCGCCACAGCTCCCCATACCCAGGCTGCCTGATAAGTATTGGCATAAACCAGATTTCCGCGGTAGGTAAGCTCGGCTACGGCAATCGTAGATACCAGAGAAGTATCTTTAAGCAGAGCTATAAACTCGTTTATGAGAGGAGGGATAACGATTTTATAAGCCTGGGGAAGTATTACATAGGTCATAGCCTGTCTTTCATTCATGCCCAGCGACCTGGCTGCTTCCATTTGTCCTTTATCTACAGCCTGAATACCTGCTCTTACAATCTCCCCTATATAAGCTCCGCTGTTTAAACCACAGGCAATAATAGCCGAAGTAAACGCTTCATTAATCCCAAAATAAGGTAAAATCCCAAAATGTAAAAGCAGTATTTGCACAAATAGCGGAGTCCCGCGAAAAAAATCGATATAGGCAATGGCTACTGAGCGCAGTAATACACGGTGGGAAAGCCTGAACAGGCCGGCAAATAATCCCAAAACCATCCCCATAGCTACGGACAGAGCAGTAACTTCAATAGTTATAAGGGCTCCTTCCAAAAAATAAGGAAGGTTTTCCCATACCACCTGAAATCCCCTTATCTCTGATAAACCGCCTATTATTCCCCAAAGTTCTGCCAAAAGTATTCCTCCTATCCAAACAAATTTAAAGCGCGAGCCTATTCTCGCGCTTTAGTATTATGCCTTATGCCTCGCGGTTAATCATTATTGCTGAAAATATTTCTGATAAATTTTATCATAAGTTCCATTTTCTTTAATCTTCTTCAGGCCTTCGTTTATCATGTTCAGGAGCTCAGTATTACCTTTCTTTACGGCTATACCGTATTTATCATCAGCGGAAAAGACTTCGCCCACCATTTTTATATTCGCATCTTCGGTAGTAAGTATATAGTTCAAGGTAACCGGATAATCATTAATTACCGCATCTACTCCGCCTTTTTTAAGTTCCATAAATGCTTCCCCAATATCTTTGAAATGTTTTACTACTGTGGATGGATCCTGTTCTTTTACTCTATCACAGTAGGCTGCTCCTATGGTACCTGTCTGAGCTGCCAGTTTTTTGCCGCGCAAATCATCGGTGCTGTTTATGGTAGTATTATCATTTCGTACCGCAATAATAAGTCCGGCATTAAAATAAGGATCACTAAAATCTACCACCTTCTGCCTTTCCTCGGTTATCGACATGCCAGAAATAGCGGCATCGATTTTACCCTGCTGCACGGCAGGAATTAAAGCTTCAAATCCCATGTGTTTTATCTCTACTTCATATCCCTGCACTTCACAGATAGCTCTGATCAAGTCAATATCAAATCCCACCAGTTCACCTTTCTCCTGAGATTCAAAAGGCGGGAAGGTAGCATTAGTACCCACAATAATTTTTTTCGGTTTTTCCGCTGCCTTGTCAGCTCCTTTACCACCACAACCAGCCAGCATAAAAAGCAAACCTACCATCAATAAACTGCTTACCAGTAAACGCCATTTGCCTTTCATCTTAACCACTCCTGCCTTGCATTATTAACAATTATAATTATACATTCGTCTGTATTAATCGACAATACTCTTGCACAAAAATTAACTACTAATTTAAAAAATTCCTTTATTAGCCAATGTATATTTTTGCACCACCTGCAGCTTATTTATTTCCTAAATAAAAATTTTTATCTACCTTTTTTGTCAATTCATGCTATTATATTTATTTAGTTAACTGCATAACTACAAGGGAAATGAGGTAGAAAACCATGCACCTTTTTCTTAACAGCAAACAGCTTAAGGCCGAAGCAAGCATGTTGCTGGTAGCTTTTATCTGGGGTACCACTTTTGTCATAGTTAAGAACGCACTGGCCGATATAGGTCCCTTCTGGTTCCTGGCCCTGCGCTTTATACTGGCTTTTCTGGTTCTAGCCCTGCTGGCCTTTAAAAACATGCAAAAAATCGATTTTCCTACGGTTATATACGGCTCGGTCATAGGTTTATTCCTTTTCATAGGCTATACTTTCCAGACTATAGGCCTTAAATATACTACGGCTTCCAATGCCGGATTTATTACCGGCCTCAGTGTAGTGCTGGTGCCAGTCATATACTCCCTTATGTATCGGAAAAAACCAGAAACTAAAACGTTTCTGGCATCCCTGACAGCTTTAGCCGGGCTTTTCCTGCTCTCTTTCCCTACCAGCAGCTGCCGGTTAAATTATGGCGACTTGCTGGTTTTTATATGTGCAATCGGTTTTGCCCTGCACATAATCCTGGTAGATAGGTACTCATATAAACATGACCCGGTAGCTATAACCGGAGTACAGATTTTATTTGTCGGTATTCTTTCTCTCCTTATTGCTGTGCCGGCCGAGCCTTTTCCACCCTCACTAACCTGTAATGCGGTATATGCTATATTAATAACCTCTATCCTGGCTACGGCTCTGGCTTTTTTGCTGCAAAACGGCATGCAAAAATACAGCACTCCCACCCGCTTTGCTATCATACTTACCATGGAACCGGTATTTGCTGCTTTGGCCGGCTACCTGTGGGCAGGGGAAATGTTCTCCTCCAGGGGCCTTATCGGAGCTGGACTTATACTGCTGTCTATGTTGATTGCCGTACTGACCCCCAGAATAAACTAAACAAGCTGAAAAAGATAGTATCAGCCTGTTATCTTTTGACCTATTATCTGCCGGCAGGTTAAGGCATCGATCCCTCTTATTTCTACCACTTTATGCCGTGCCGTTTCTCCTTTTACAATGACCACATCTTTTTTGGGCACACCCAGCATATCGGCCAGAAAAGCTGTTAAGGCTTTATTAGCTTCTCCGTCTACCGGAGGCGCGTTAAGCTTTACCTTCAAGGTTTCCCCTTCCTCACCCGCTATTCCGTTGCGGGACGAACGAGGTAAAACCTTGACATTTAAGCGAATTCTCCCATCAACTTCCGTTATCCTGACCATGCTCATCTTCCTTTAAGGTTATTTTTTCCAGTTTCTCCATAATCTCTTTTACATCCTTGCTGTAGAAAAAATCAGCCATCTCATCAATCTTGCTCTGGTTTTTTTCCAAAAGCTCCAGTTCGCTTCTGAGCTGGGCTTTCATTTCTGCATTAAAAATATTAAGCCTTTTTATAATTTCCTGATATACAAAAAGCATTTCCGCAATTCTGCGCTTGGCATTTTCCAGTATAAACTCCGCTTCCTTCCTGGCATTAGCCTTATATTCTTCAGCTGCCTGCTGAGCCAGAATAAGGCTGTTGTTCATAGTATCCTCTAGTTTACGGTATCTGGCCAGTTCATATTCTAAACGCTGAATCTGTTCTTTTAGCCGGGCATTTTCGCTGTAAAGAGCTTCATAATTCTGGGCAACATAATACAAAAAATTTTTCACCTCTTCTTCTTTCAATCCCCGCATACCCCGGCTGAACTGCTGGTTTCTTATCTCCATCGGTGTTAGCATATTCTCTGCCTCCTCTCCGGTCTAAAACTTGTTAAAAAGGGGATGGGAAGTCAAAGTGCCTGGAAACATCGCGTATATCTCTTCTCCTTCCTCCTTTACATCATAATTGCCGCCTTTAATCTTGCTTACCGCCTGCCGGTAAATTTTAAGGATTCCTGTAAGCTTTGCTTCTTCATAAAACTGACCATCTATCCTTATATATTTAAGTCCTGCCCCGGCCAAAAAAGGAAGGTAAGGAAGCAAACAAAGCTCATGGGGATAAAAAATATAATTGCGGCAGTTGTAGTCAGTAGCCAGGACATAACGGTTCCCCAGCTCATCCTGCAAGGCATAGCTCTGACCACTACACCGCCCGCAGTCTAAACTTTTTCCCTCCTCGCTCCCCGGAAGGCAAAAATCAGTAATAATTCCGGTAAGGGGACCCTGTACCATGATTTCAATCTCTTCATACCCTGCCAGCAGCTGGCTTAAAGAAGCATAACTTAATTCCTGAGACGGATACACCCTTTTAATTCCTTCCCGGTTAAGTAATTTAATAGCTTCCAGATTGCTCAGGTTAAGCCCCCAGCCTCCTCTTATCTCTTTGCCTGTGTCTTTGAGCACATAAAGGCTTCCCAGGTCGTGAACGATAAATCCAGCCAGATAAGATATATGCTTAAGGTTCTTAACCTGGTCATATAAGTCTTTATCCCTATCCAGCATAATACGCGGAAATTCCAGCCAAACCCGGCTGGAGCCAGAGGAAGCTAGTTTTAAAGCTTCATCAATATCTTTCTCTTTCCATACCACATGAGGTGAACGCCATTTTTCCAGCCCAATTATTATATTTTCTATTCCCTGCTCTAAGGCTATCCTGAAACCTGATAAACTGCCTACTTTAACCGTTATCTCCTGAATACACCCTCGGGCATCTGTTATATCATCTTCAATCCTATCCAGCCCAGGTAAAATACGGGGAGAAGTAGGGAAAAAAGGTTCTCTCTCCCCGGTTATACCTATGTCATCCCGATCGATTTTTTTAAAAAGGCTGCCGCTGGTAAAATCCCTTATCCTTGCCGTATAGAGCTTTTCATAATCCTTTCTTTCCTCATCATAGTCAGCTCTATCTGCCTGCAGACGATCCAGCGCCCGGCGGTAGATACTGACCAGATGGGCCAAATAGTTATGATCCCTCATCCTTCCTTCAATTTTGAATGAAACTATTCCCGCTTCGAGCAGCTCTTTTAAATAGGGATAAAGGCACAAATCATTATGTGCCAGATAATAATATTTCTCTCCCTTGATTTTACCATTTTCCTCTAAATAATAAGGCCAGCGGCAAGGCTTTATACATTTTCCCCGGTTCCCGCTTGCGCCGGCAATAAAGCTGCTCATATAACACTGTCCAGTATGGGATATGCACATATCGCCATGGACAAAAAACTCCATGCCCAGAGATGTAGTGCTGCTTATATCCCTTATCTCTTCTAAAGCAAGGTTTTTGGAAAGTATAACCCGGCTAAAGCCTAAATTCTCAAGCATTTTAACCGCTGCTCTATTATTTATCCCCATCTGCACACTGGCATGTAAAGGAAGGTCAATCCCCGTCTCCCGCAACAGAGAAACCAGGCCCAGATCCTGAATGATCAGGGCATCGGCTCCTATTTCCTGCAAATAAAAAAGATAATCTTTCACCGCTTCTATTTCATCCTGATAATACAGGTTATTAACGGTAACATAAAGTTTCTTTCCCTGATCATGCAGATAATCGGCTACCTTTTTAAGCTCTTCATCTGTGAAGTTAAAATCTTCGCGCAAAAGCCGCATATTAAAGCGCTTGCCGCCTGCATATACGGCATCAGCCCCTGCTTCAGCTACCGCTTTTACAGCCTCCCACCTGCCGGCAGGGGCTAAAAGTTCTAGCTTTTCCTGTTTCATGTCCCTACTCTCCTATAAAAACATGTAGTATATTTTCCACAGCAGTCCCTGTACCAGATAAATAGCCAGAATAACCAGAATAGGGGAAAAGTCAATTCCTCCTACCACCGGAACCAGGTTGCGAAAAGGCCTCATTACCGGTTCGGTTACATCATAAACAAATTTAATAACCGGCTGATAAGGATCATGCCTTACAAAAGAGAGAATACAGCGGATAATGACCAGCCAGGATAGAATATAAAGAGCGGTATCTAGAAGTTCAAAAATCAATCGCACCTCTTTAATCCTCCCTGTTTTTAATCCTTCCCCAATTCACGCGCCCGCTTATACGCACTTTCCACCGCTTCAAAAAATGCCCGGCGCATGCCGTTTTCCTCCAGTTTGCGCACAGCAGCTATCGTAGTCCCTCCCGGTGAACAAACAGCTTCCCGCAAAAGGGCAGGGTGTTCGCCCGTCTCTTCCAGCATGGCAGCACTTCCTTTTAAAGTATTTACCACCAGAAAACGTGCTGTCTCCCAGTCCAGGCCTATCTCTACCCCGGCATTTATCATCGCTTCCGCCGCCAGGTAAAAATAAGCCGGTCCACTTCCCGATACGGCCGTAACCGCATCCATCATCTTTTCCTCTACCACACGGGTTACTCCCAAAACCGCAAAAATCTTACCGGCTATATCCAGATGTTCAGGTAAAGCAAAACTTCCCCGGCATAAAACCGCAACTCCTTTGCCTACCAGAGCAGGAGTATTAGGCATAACCCTTATTACCGGCACCGGAATCCCGCATACCTTTTCTATAAATGAGGTTTTTATGCTGGCCGCTACCGATATTATAAGCTTATCTTCCTGCCAGAAACCTCGTCCCTTTTCCAGGACTTCTCCTATTTGCCCCGGCTTTACAGCTAAAATAATTACCTCACTTTCGGCAATAAGGGAAGCTAAATCGGCTATCTTAGCTCCTAATTCGCGGTGAAATTTTTCCTCCTTCTCCTTATCTATATCATGGACGATTAATTCCCCCTGATAAAAAGAAGAAGCGGAAAAAAGACCTTTAGCTATGGCATAAGCCATTTTCCCGCAACCTATTATCCCTATCTTTTTATCCACCTACTTGCTTCCTCCCCAGGAACTGCCCAGTCCATGACGGCGAATTACCGCTCGGTGGTCAGTGGCAATCTCTACATTGCTGGGTGTAAATATAAAGATATGGGGACCTATTCTCTGGCTGTGTCCATCCAGGGAATAAGTAGTTCCACTTAAGAAATCAATTATCCTCTGGGCAATATCAGGATCAGTATGTTCGAAATTAAGTATAACCTGTTTCCTGTTTTTCAGGTGATCAGCCAGGGTTTGAGCTTCATCAAAGCTTTCCGGCTCACATACCACCACTTTCATCGTCTTGCTGCCCGGCAGGCTTACTATGTTTCTGCCGCTCTTTGCCGTTTCTTCCTTCGGTTCGGGAAGTGCCAGCCTCTCTTCCGTTTCGTCCTGTACCCCCAGCCATCTCCAGAATCTGTCTGCAAGCCCCATATTTCAACCTCCCAAAATATTATTTACTCGCCATGAAAAATTGCACTGCCAATACGGACAATATCAGCTCCCTCTTCAATCGCTATCTCAAAATCCTGCGACATACCCATGGAAAGGTATTTAAGCTCAACATTAGGATAACTCTTTTGCCTGAACTTTTGCCTGAGCTGAGCAAGTTCCCGGAAAACAGGCCGCGCCTCTTCCGGATTATCGAGCAGGGGAGCCATAGTCATAAAGCCGGTAATGCGAATATGGTCAAGTTGACTTACCGATTCTAGAAAATATTCTACATCATCCGGCGCAATTCCTGCCTTTTGTTCTTCTCCCGCAATATTAATTTGCAGAAGTGTCGAAACATTCATATGCAAAGCTCTAGCCCTTTTATTTATCTCTTCCGCCAGATTCCAGCGATCCAGGGAATGAATAAGCACCACTTTGCCGACTATATCTTTCACCTTGTTGGTCTGCAAACGCCCTATCATATGCCAGTTGGCCTGCGGCAAAAGAGGGATCTTTTGTTTAAGCTCCTGCACCCGGTTTTCTCCAAAATGAGTTATGCCCAGTTCATAAGCCTTCTTTATCGTATCTATATCGACTGTTTTGCTGACTGCCACCAGCATAATATCAGCTGGATTTCGTCCTGCCTTAAGACAGGCTTTTTCTATCCTTTCTCTTACCTGTTTTAAATTGTTTTCCAGACCAGACAATTTTACCACCTGCCTGCTTCATTTATACAGCTAAAAAACTTACCCCAAAAGTAGAACCTTTACCTATTTCACTGTCGACAAAGACCTCTCCCCCGTGGGATTCAACTATATGTTTTACGATCGCCAGCCCCAGACCGGTCCCACCCCGGTTACGGCTGCGCGCTTTATCTACCCGGTAGAATCTTTCAAATACCCGGGGAATGCTCTCCTGGGGAATTCCCATACCGGTATCAGTAACCGTAATAACTACCCGGCTGTCCCGCTGCCGGCATCTTATAGTTATAGTTCCCCCTTTCGGGGTATATTTTATCGCATTATCCAGGAGATTTATCATAACCTGTCCGAAAAGATCCTCATCCGCATAGATGCGGGGAAGATTGTGGGCACATATGAGTTCCACACATAATTTTTTTTCCGTAATCTGCGGTCCTAATATATTCATAACCCCCCGTATAGCATGCTGCACACATACCGGTTTGGGCCTTATTATCCTCTCCTTGGATTCAATTGCCGACAGGTTAAGCAGATCATCGATAAGCCTTGTCAACCTCTGGGTTTCGGCCTCGATTATGGTAAGAAAGCGGCGACAGGTATCGCTGTTCTCCATGGCTCCATCCAGCAAAGTTTCTACAAATCCTTTTATGGAAGTTAAAGGCGTCCGCAGTTCATGGGAAACATTGCCCACAAACTCCGACCGCATCTGGTCAAAGTTCCTCGCATCCGTAACATCATGAAAAACAGCCACCGCCGCTTCAATCTTTTCTTCATCATCTTTTATAGGCACCACATGCACACGATATATATAAGTCCCGGGAACAATCTCGGTTTCGGTAAACACCTCTTTGCCGGTCCTTATTACCTGTCCTATCATACAGGATATTTTCTCATTTTCCGTTATGTCTTTTAATTTTTTCCCTAAAAGTCCCCCCTCTTTTACTAAAAACAGGCTTTCCGCGGCTTTATTGGCCATGATTATGCTCTCATCCAGATCAAAGATTATAACCGCATCAATCATACTATCAATAATCGTCTGTATTTTGCGGCTGCTGCTCATAAGATTAAGCATAAACCCTTCCCCCACATTTAATAATATTAGCCTTCATTGTCCACAAATTTATAGCCTACACCTCTTACGGTTTCAATATACTGCGGATAGCTGGAATCATCCTTCAGTTTTTGCCGCAAATGCCTTATATGGACATCAACCGTGCGCGTATCGCCGGAAAATTCATATCCCCACACCTTTTCCAGCAGAGCTTCACGGGTAAAAACCTTGCCCCGGTTCGAAGCCATTAAGCTTAAAAGCTCGAATTCCTTCGGAGTCAAATCCAGCTTTTCTTCCCCCAGAAACGCTTCATACCGGTCAGGGACTACGGTTAAATCCTTAAAAACATAAGCTTTTTTCCCCATAGCCTTTTCGGCCTGCAATATCTTCAGGGCCCTGAGCCTGGCCTTTACACGGGCTACCATCTCCCGGGGACTAAAAGGTTTCTTTATATAGTCATCAGCCCCCATTTCTAAACCTAAAACGGTGTCAATTTCCTCTCCCTTCGCCGTAAGCATTATGATAGGTATGGCACAATATTCCGGCATCTGTTTCAGGGTGCGGCAAACCTCCAGCCCATCCATGCCGGGAAGCATGATATCAAGTATAATAAGATCAGGCACATGTTTTTGCACCATTTCTACAGCTGTCAAACCATCATAAGCTTCCAAAACCTTAAATCCTTCTTTTTCCAGATTGAATTTAACCAGCTCCACAATATGGGTTTCATCATCAACTACCAGGATCTTATTATTAAACAACCTTATCACCTCACTTGCGCATCCCGATAACCGCTGCCATTCTTCCTGTTAACCCCTTATCCCGCCGGTAAGAAAAGAAATATTCACTGCAGCAGGCTGTACACAAATCACAGACAATTATGTTTTCCGGTTTTATGCCGCTTTCTATGAGCAGCCTGCGGTTAGTTTCCTTTAAATCCCAGTAAAAAGCATTATCTCTTTCCTCCAGCAAATCACCTAAATGTCCAAGTTCCCTTTCCACCCTAACTGCCAGGTCAGGACTTATCTCAAAACAGCATTTGCCAATACCTGGTCCTATAAAAACTTCCAGATGAGAAGGTGAGCTTTTAAAAGCTTCCTGCATTTTGCGGATGGTCTCTGCGGCAATCCCGCTTATAGTTCCTTTCCAGCCACTGTGGGCAAGGCCGATGGCCTTTCTTACCGGATCATAAAAATAGAGGCTGATACAGTCAGCATAAAAAGTTATAAGATAAAGATCAGGTTCAGCCGTAACCATAGCGTCGCAGCCGGCAATGGCAGTGGCATAATCAAAGACTCCCCTTCCCCTGTGTTCTCTACCTACCAGGGCCACCTCATTTCCATGTACCTGCTCACAGCAAACCGCCTGGTCAGGGCTTGTCCCCAGCAAAGCCAAAACCCGCCTTCGGTTTTCCTCTACCCTGTCTTTCTCATCACCTACATGCAGCCCTAGATTAAGGGAAGAAAAAGGTCCCAGGCTTACTCCCCCCTTACGGGAGGAAAAAAGCATATTAACTCCCCTCTCCTGCCAGGAAGGCACCGTAATATAAGCTATATCCTGTTTATTATGCCATATCCATTTTTGCATAAAGGCATCCTTTCCTTCTTATTTTTCTTTCATCTGTTCTATCGTCTTGATAAAACTGTCTAAATCAGCAAATTTGCGATAAACAGAAGCAAAGCGCACATAAGCTACTTCATCCACCTTCTTTAGCCTGTCCATCACCATTTCACCAATAACCTTGCTGCTTACCTCACGGTCATAGTTGTCCCTTAACTCCCTTTCAATATCAGCCACCATATTTTCAATTTCTTCCATACTGACTGATCTTTTTTCACAGGCCCGGGTAATACCGTTTAATATCTTTTCCCGGTTAAACTGCTCCCGGTTGCCATCATTTTTTATCACCAGAAGCGGCCTTTCCTCAATTCTCTCATAAGTAGTAAACCGTTTCCGGCAGGAGTTGCACTCCCGCCTTCTTCTTATACAGGTTCCGTCATCACTGGATCGGGAATCAACCACCCGGCTCTCATATTCACCGCAGTAAGGGCAGCGCATGTCTCCCACCCCTAAAATATTGTTCTTTAGCTTATTATGCCGGAATAAAATGCTTAGTTCAACTGCTCCCATCAAAAATCATCTTCATCTAAAAGATAACTCCTCCTGCGCCCTTCTATTTCGGTTACGGTCGGAACTTCAACCAGCACAACATCTCGTCCTATGCGAATAATCTTTTCCCAGGGAATTACCAGCTCTTCCCTCCGGGTAAAAATTCCCAGGCCCCGGCTTCTTCCCGGCAATATTAAAGCCGTTACCCTGCCGTTTTCTAAATCTAAATCTATATCAATTATATTGCCTAATTTTCTACCATCTAAAATATTTACCACATCACGGGTTTTCAAATCAGAAATTTTTATCACCGCCATCTTCTCCTTTCCTTGCCTGATAAAGGTTTATTTTTAATATATGAAAAATAAAAACAAAAGTTTCCCTTTTATAAAAGAGATAAAAACAGCCTAAAATTTTGCTAAACCAAATTCCTTTTTTTACGATAATATACTATGATATATACTGGTAACCCGGGCTGGACTCGAAAAGAGGGGCCCGTGCAGTGCCGACCGACTGAGGCACTGATCTTAACAATTCCTTAAAGGAGGAAAAATTTCTTATGATGAGGGCTCTCTATACAGCAAGTACAGGCATGTACGCTCAGCAGCTCAATGTAGATACTATTGCGCACAATATGTCTAATGTCAACACTATTGGTTTTAAAAAACAGCGGGTAGAATTTCAGGACCTCCTTTATCAAACGATAAAAAGGCCGGCTGCTAATGAAGACATTAACCAGCCGGTGGGCATGCAGGTTGGTCTGGGGGTAAAACCAGCCGCTATAACCACCCTGTTTTCCCAGGGCAATCTGCAGGCTACTGATAACCCGCTGGATGTAGCTATTGTAGGTTCCGGCTTTTTCAAGGTAGAAGTTCCGGGCCGCGATGAACCTCTTTATACCCGCAATGGAGCATTTAAACTTGATGCCGAAGGCAACCTGGTAACTTCAGACGGTTATAAAGTAGTAGGAGTAGAAGCAATAGAACAGGGTGCTTATGATATAGTAATCGAAAAAAACGGCCGGGTAACCTATATGCTGCCCGACAGTGATGAGCCGATTGAAGCAGGCCAGATTGAGCTGGCCAAATTCACCAATCCCGCCGGCCTGCAAAAAATTGGTTCCAGCCTTTTTGCCCCTACAGCTAATTCCGGGGAACCAGAAGACTGGGATCCCGAAGAAGACAATACCATTTATTTAGAAGCCGGTTATCTGGAAATGTCCAATGTCCAGATTGTAGAAGAAATGGTTAATCTGATTACTGCCCAGAGAGCATATGAAATAAATTCCAAGGTAATTCAATCCTCAGATGAAATGCTGCAAACCGCCAGCAATCTGAGAAGATAATTTTAAGGCAGGGAGAAAAAAATGAAAATAAATACCTCATCTATAGCTAATTCCCCTTCTTATCTTAAAACTATTTCTTCTTCTCCTCAGGATAAAAGCTTTGAACAGAAACTAAAGGCAGCTCTAGGGGAAAAAGATGATGCCAGATTATATGCAGCGTGCCAGGAAATGGAGAGCGTTTTTTTAAGCAAGGTTTTGCAGGCTATGCGTAGCACTATCCCGCGCAGCGGGCTTATTGATTACAGTTTGGCTCTTGATACCTTTGAAGGCATGCTATTTGATGAATATGCTAAAAAAATAAGCCAGAGCAAATCTACCGGCCTGGCCGACCTCCTGTATGAACAGCTTAAAAAACGCTAAAAAATAGATTAAAACGTAAAACGCCTTTTCCCGTTTTACGTTTTAATTTTTGGCTTTTTACATATAATGTTTAAACACAGCCCCTTAATAAAGGGGCACTATCCTTTTAAATGACAGTGAGGTGAAAATATGCGCACTTTAGTAGCCACTGCTCTATACAATTCCAAAGGAAGGGAAATCTACTGCATAACCCCCAAAGTTACCGCCGATCAGCTTAAAACCCTGCGCAGCCTGAGTCGGGAACAACTGGAAGATGCAGGATTCACCTTCATAAATATCATATCTCCGGAATTTCACAACATAAAAGGGCATGCTATCTTTTTTGAAGGACATCTGGACGAAATGGGCAAAGTGTTAAAATCATTAAAAAGAGGAGTTTAAAAGTAAGCGTCGGGACTTAAATCTTGCCCGACGCTCTTATTCTATTTTATAATGCGTATAAATTTTCTCCTACCTACCTGGACTACCATAGAGCGGTCTAGCAGCAGGGTTTCGCTTTGGTGTTTATTTCCATCTACTTTTACCGCTCCTTGGCTTATCATGCGCTTACCTTCACTGGTAGAAGGCACCATACCGTTTTCATATAGAAATTTGGGAAGCCATATCTCATCCTCTTCTACCTTTATTTCCGGTATATCATCTGGTATATCCCGCTTAGAAAATACCAGTTTAAATCTTTCTTCTGCCTTTCTGGCTTCTTCAGCATTGTGATACATGGTGATAATCTCACAGGCCAGCTTCATCTTAACATCACGCGGGTTAAGCTCTCCTTTTTCCATCCCTATCCGGTAATCATTGATAACTTCCATAGGTACGCGGGTTAAGAGCTCAAAATACCGGATAATAAGCTCATCGGGGATAGACATAAGCTTGCCGAACATCTCATACGGTTCTTCATATATGCCTACATAATTCCCCAGGCTCTTACTCATTTTCTGGACCCCATCTGTACCTTCCAGGATAGGCATCATAAGAGCTACCTGAGGTTCAAAACCATATTCTTTTTGTAAGTGTCTTCCTACCAGCAGGTTGAACTTCTGGTCCGTACCCCCTAACTCCACATCTGCCTTCAGGACTACCGAATCATATCCCTGCATCAGAGGGTACATAAACTCGTGAATAGATATGGGAAGATTGGAAGTATATCTTTTATGGAAATCATCCCGCTCCAGCATACGGGCTACGGTATATTTACTGGCTAAAGCCAAAACATCAGCCAATTTTAAAGGCATAAGCCATTCACTGTTATAATGCACAATCGTTTTCGCCGGATCCAAAACTTTAAAAATCTGTTCCTGATAGGTAGCTGCATTAGCCCTTACCTGTTCTTCCGTAAGCTGCTTTCTGGTCTCTGATTTTCCGGAAGGGTCGCCAATGCGGGCCGTAAAATCCCCGATAATCAGATGAACTTCATGTCCTAGATCCTGAAACTGGCGTAATTTATTCAAAACCACGGTATGGCCTAAATGTATATCAGGTGCCGTCGGATCAAGCCCTAATTTTACCTTAAGAGGACGGTTTTCTTTTATCGACTTATAAAGCTTGGCTCGCAATTCTTCTTCCGGTACAATTTCTGCCACTCCGCGTGATATGAGCTGCATTTGTTCTTCTACCTGTTTTTTTATACTCTCTTCCATAAACTTACCTCCTTACTAAAAAAAAATGATAGCACAATAAATGTGAAATATGCAATAATTAGAAAGATGAGGTTTTTCTCTACTCTTAATTATTTAATATTTACCAGCCATAAAAACTTGCGCAACCATTTTTAAATAAAATTCTGGTGCAGGAGGCTTAAGTATAGAATGGCCAAAAAAAATGCAAAACCAAGGAAAATTTTACGCAGCTTAATATTTATAGGTCTTATAGGACTTGGTATACTGGCTGGCGCTTTTATCTACACTGCGCAAAATCTGCCGGTATTTGATCCCCATCAGCTTGCAGGCGCAGAATCTACCCTTATATATGACGACAAAGGAAACCTGGTAGCTACACTGCACGCAGCGGAAAACCGAACCGAAGTAACGCTGGATAAGATTCCCCCCCATTTGATAAATGCGTTCATAGCTACAGAAGATAGGGATTTTTACGAACACCATGGAGTAAATTTCAAAGGCATCATGCGCGCGGTAATAGTAAACATTACTTCCGGCAACCCTACCGGCCAGGGAGCAAGTACCATCACTCAGCAGCTAGCGCGCAATGCTTTTCTCTCTTTTGAAAAAAGCTGGGAGAGGAAGCTCAAGGAAATCCTTCTGGCTTTCAAAATCGAGTCCAAATACAGCAAAGATGAAATACTGTGCATGTATTTAAATAAAATATATTTCGGCTCCGGAGCCTATGGGGTACAGGCAGCATCTAATACTTATTTTGGCAAGGACGTAAGCGAACTTAATCTGGCTGAAGCCGCACTTTTAGCCGGTCTTCCTCAGAGTCCCAACTACTATAATCCATTTCAAAACCTGGAAGCCGCCAAGGCTCGTCAGAAGATTGTCCTTAATAACATGGTAAAATGCGGCTATATTGATGAAGAGACAGCCGAAGAAGCTTATGCAGAACCTCTGGTCTTCAAATCATCTTTTAATAATGAAGCTTTTAAATACGGCTACTTTATTGATGCGGTGACTGATGAAGCTATCAAAATACTGAGCAGTCTTAAAATATATGACAATCCCCATGATGCCATTTATAAAGCAGGGCTTAAAATATATACCACCATGGACAGTGAATTACAAAGCTATGCAGAACAGGTTTATGCCAACCCGGCTAACTTCCCCAATCAGAGTGCCAAGGGGGAACAGATACAATCAGCTATGGCCGTTATCGACCACCATAATGGAGAAGTAAAAGCGATAATAGGGGGCAGAAAATATGAACAGAGACGGGGATTCAACCGGGCAACTTCTGCCTACCGGCAACCTGGTTCTTCTATTAAGCCGCTTACGGTATATTCTCCTGCTCTGGAAGCTGGCTATATGCCTTTTTATGTGCTGGATGATTCGCCTATTTCCTTTAAAACCGCCAGCGGCATATGGTCACCCAGAAACTATGATGGCAAATACCGCGGTCTTATAACTATGCGTACCGCTGTGCAGTGGTCGATAAACACCTATGCCGTACAACTATTAGATAAAATCGGAGTAAGAACCGGCTTTGATTTTGGCAGGGCCCTGGGCCTTCCTCTTATAGACAGTCCGGGAGCTAACGACCTGGGATTGGCCCAGCTTGCTTTAGGCGGGCTTACCAAAGGGGTAACTCCTCTGCAAATGGCAGCAGCCTATGGGGCTATTGCCAACGGGGGGATCTATTATCCTCCGCATTTCATAACTAAAATAGTCGATGAACACGGAGTAGAAATATACACTTATAAACCATCAGCTAAAAGGGTTATGTCTCCTCAGACCTCCTGGCTGATGACTAATATGCTGGAAACAGTTGTAAACTCCGGTACCGGCACCCGAGCCAAGGTACCGGGGATTATGACGGCAGGCAAAACCGGAACTTCGGAAGAATACAAAGATTCCTGGTTCTGCGGGTTTACTCCCGGCTATGCCTGTGCAGTCTGGATGGGATATGACAAAGATCACACTATGAACCGGGTATATGGCGGAAGCTATCCTGCCGGCATATTCCGGCAGGTGCTTACCAAAGCCCATGAAGGATACCATCCCAAGCCTAAAGCTATACCGCCTGATATAGTAAAAGTATCCATATGCCTTAAGTCAGGAAAACTGGCCTCGGAAATATGCCCGGAAGGTCAGGTAGTAAGCGAATATGCGCGCAAAGATGCGGTTCCAGCTGAAGTATGCGATATCCATGAAGCTGTCTATATATGCCCTGAATCCGGCAAACTAGCTGGCAAATACTGTCCTAATCCTCAGGTCAAAGTGATGGTAAGAGCAGCGGAAGGCAGCAGTGATCCGGATAAAATGCCTGCTGAAAAATGCGATATCCATACGGAACCAAATCTATCAGGAATATTCAAAAGTGAAGTGGCGATCTGTACCGATCCCCGGCATGAGGGTAAGCTTTACCGGGCCAATATCCCAGGCCCCCTGCAGGAAGGAGGCTGTCCTCAGGAATATATACAAAAAATCGTACTTTCTCCCGGCCAGGATCTACCTTACTGTCCCTTTCCTGACCATCAGGTTAAAAAGCGCAAAGTAAAAGAGGTAATTGAAGACTTAACCAGATAAAAAAAGAGGGGCTCCATCCCTCTTTTTTTATCTCAGTTCAACTACGGTAACCCCAAAACCGCCTTCATTGAGCATGCCGTCCCGAAAACTCTTTACATAGCGGTGATTTTTCAGATATTCCCTTACTGCCTTGCGTAAAGCTCCTGTTCCTTTGCCGTGGATTATCCTCACCGGACTTAATCCTACCAGATTAGCATCTTCCAGATATTTTTCAATTTCCATTAAAGCTTCCTCGGCCAGCTTGCCTCTTACATCGATTTCATTTGATATGTGCTGGGCTTTCTTTAAGAAAGTTTCCGCCTTCCATTTTATCTCTTTTTCTTCCGGAGCTTCGGCAACAATTATATCTTTTTCCTTAACCGTAAGTTTCATAATACCTGCCTGTACCACCACTTCCCCCAGCTTGTTCGGAGGTTCCAGCACATATCCCTTCTGGGACAGGCTTTTAATAAAAACATAATCTCCTGCCTTTATCTCCCGATCTGGCTTTAACTCCAGCTCCTCCTCTGCTTCCATCCGGTTCAGGCTAATTCTTTTCAGTTTTTGCCGTCCTTTTTCAATTTCATGCCATTTAGGCGGTTCTTCCTTCTTTTTAAGCAGTTCTTTCCATTCCTGCAAGGCCTCATCCGCTTCCCGCCTTATTTGCCGCACATAAGCTTCGGCTTCCCGCCTCGCCCGGGACAAGATCTCATCTTTTTCCTGATTAAACTTTGCTTTTTCCTTTAAAAGGATTTCTCTTTCCTCTTTTAACTTCTTTTTTTCCTCTTCCAGTTCTCGGAGTAAATTATCATAGTAATTCTTGGCTTCCTTCATTCTTTTTATCATATTGCTTATTTCCGCTTCACTTTCCGGGACCATCATGCGGGCCCTTTCCACTAAATAATGAGGAAGCCCCAACCGGGATGCAATTTCAAAAGCATTGCTTTGCCCCGGCATGCCAATAGTCAGCTCATAAGTAGGTTTTAAAGTAACCGGGTCAAACTCTACACAGGCATTTTCTACCCTTTCCTGCTGATAAGCAAAATTCTTAAGTTCACTTTGATGGGTAGATACAATTGCCTTGGCTCCCTTGCGTAAAATCTCTTCCAGGATTACCCTGGCAAGAGCTGCCCCTTCTACTGGATCAGTCCCGGCTCCCAGTTCATCAAGCAAAACCAGAGAATTTTCATCCATATTTTCCAGTATAGATATAATATTAGTCATATGAGAAGAAAAAGTGCTCAAAGACTGCTCAATACTCTGCTCATCCCCTATATCAACATATATGTTTTTAAACAGGGCAATCTTGCTCTTTTCCCGGGCAGGAATAAAAAGGCCGCACATGGCCATAAGGGTAAGCAAGCCCACGGTTTTCAGGGTTACGGTTTTGCCTCCGGTATTGGGCCCGGTTATAACCAGGATATCAAACTCTCGTCCCAGGTGGATGTTAAGAGGAACTGCCTTCTTACCTAAAAGGGGATGCCTTCCTTTTTCGATCTCGATAACCCCCTGGGTATTTATAAGCGGCCGGTAAGAATCAGTTTTATAAGCCATGTAGGCACGGGCAAAGATAAAATCCAGCCGGCTTAAAATTTGCAGGTTTCTTTTAAGTTCTTCGGCACAGGAAGCTGCTTTATCGCTTAATTCCCTCAATATCCTTTCTACTTCCCTTTTCTCCTCCAAAAGCAGCATTCTTATCTTGTTATTCTGCTCTACTACCGCTAAAGGCTCAATAAAAACTGTCGCTCCGCTTGCTGACTCATCATGTACTATCCCTTTGACTTCATGCCGGTATTCCTGTTTTACCGGTACTACATACCTGCCATCCCGCTCAGTAATTATAGCCTCCTGCAAAAACCTTTGATTCTGCTCTGACCTTACAAAATTCTGTAAATATTCTCTTATGCGTATGCGGGCTACATTAACCTGACTTCTTATATTTTTTAAAGCTGCGGAAGCATCATCTTTTATCTTGCCTTCTTCACTTATGGCCTTGGCAATGGCTTTTTCCAGAAAATAAAGCTCTTCTATGCCCAAAACTAAACGGCTAAGGCGGGGATATTTTTCATGGGTTAAATATTTTTTGGCATTATGCGCCCCTTTTAATAATAGATAGATGTTGTAAAGCTCCTCGGGAGTAAGAAGAGCCTTGATACGGGCTTTATTAATTTCTTTATCCACCATTTTTAAACCCTTTAAAAACAAAGGCTCCTGCAAACGGAGAAACTCCATAGCTTCCTCCGTCTCATCCAGCCACCGGTTTACCAGTTCATAATCGGAAGCAGGCTTTATATTTTCTACTTCCTGTCTTCCTCCTTCAAAATGCGTATATCCCTTAAGCATATCCTGTATTTTGTTAAATTCCAAACGCATAAGTGTTTTTCCATCCATTTTCACATAACCCCACGATAATAATGACATTTAGTAAAATCCGAACGGCTAACTCTGCGCAATTTTTCTCTATACTGCGCACTGTCAAAACTTTCCTCTTCTGCTATTATATCTAAAGCCTGCCGGTATATCCTGACAGTTGCGCTTACTTCCTCGGGCTTAAGCCTTCTCCCCTCAATGCGCACCCCTTCTACCCCTAATTTTGTAATTTTAGGCAGGTCGTCAATAAGGCAAAGGGTGCGGGAATTAAAAACATAGTAACGGCAAAAAGCATCCGTAGTTACAGGAAACTCATAACCTTTCTCATCCTTTATATAATACTCGCCGCGCTGACAAAAGCGCGGGCACTTATCTCTTTCCCCTTCTAAAAGATAAGGAAAAGGGCAGTATTCAGAAACCATCAGGATAAGCTCACCATGTACCAGAAGTTCCGCCCTGCTCAAGTCAGTAAAAGAAGCAAGTTCCTTAAAGCTGAGCTCCGGAGACAGGGCAACCCCTTTTACCCCTTTGTCTAGAAGATATTCCAGGGCATACTGGTTAAAAACATTCAGGGTATAATCAGCCCTGGTCCTTATCCCTTTATCCAGGCACCATTTCATACTCCCCAGATTGCCAGTTAAAACTTCTTCTACGCCTTCTAAAATCTCCGGCCTGAACTCTCCCGGCTTTTGAATACGAGGCAGGCAGGGAATTATTCCTCCATATTCCAGGTTAAGATCAACCAGGCTCCTGTTTACCGCATGTACATCAAAAGGAGCCCTCGGTTTTATAAGCTTTTCCAAAGCTATATATACCCGGTCGGCCCCTGCCTTTCTGGCCGCTACCGCTTCTTCTATCCCGCTTACCGTTATACAAAGCCGGGGTATCCGCTTCCCTGACTTTCGCACTTTTTCCCTTTTTTCCAGATAGGATTTTTTGCTTATTATATACTCCTCTTCTTCTATACGGTCATAACTATAGCTGTAAATTTTATAGAGCTCTTCACAAACCCGGCGCCGGGTAGCATTAATCTCGCTAAAAGGTATTATGAGGGTATTTTCCTCGCCTATCAATACCAGATCTTGCAGATAAAAAGGGGTATTACCCAGTCGTCCTATTTTTTCGCGTAAGGTGGCTGCATCAAGTCCCTGTTTTTCCGCTTTTTCCAAAGGTAAAGCGCTTTCTGCTCGCGCTATGTTTCCGTTATCATCTATAAACTCTAAAACCAGAGGCCGGCCTGCTTCCAGATAAACCCGGGCTTTAACTCCCACTTTAAAGGAGCTGTTCTTTATACTGGCCACAGCTGAGGAAATAAGCTTTTCATCATGGGTTTTAAAAACCCTGTCTCCTTTAGCCACCCGGCCTTCAATTTTTACGGTTATTACATCCCCCTTGCCGGCTACAGCCACCTTTTTTCCATTCTTTCTCATCTCTTTAACTATAAAAGCCGGGTTTTTACCCTTATTCACCCAGATTTCCAGGCCATCTCCCAGCTGTACTTCATCGCTGAGTTTTATTTCCGTATTAAAATCCTTATCCTGGCTTACTACCCTCCCCACATTTACCCCCCGGTTATTGGGGCGCATAGGGCTTAAAATATCATCTTTAACCCCCCACAAATAACCCCGGGATAAATGACGGTTAAATATCTTTAAAAGTTCCTTTTTCGTCTCCTCATCTACAGTATAATCCCCTTTTTCCTCCAGAACATCCAGCATTCGCCGATAGTTTCTGGTAACTACGGCTACATATTCCGGCCTTTTCATACGCCCCTCAATCTTTAAGGAATTAACCCCGGCCTTTTTAAGCTCAGGCAGAAAATCTATCAGGGCTATATCAGCAGGGCTTAGAATATACTGCCCTTTTTCCAGGGCTAAAGGCTTATTCTCCTTGTCTTTATAAAGCCGGTATCTTAAACGGCAGGGTTGAGCACACCTGCCCCGATTGCCGCTTCTTCCCCCTACCATACTGCTAAAAAGGCATTGTCCGGAATAAGAATAGCAAAGGGCACCATGGGCAAAAACTTCCAGTTCTAGATCAGGAACGGCATTTTTTATCTTTTTAATTTCGTCAAGGGACATCTCCCGGGCCAGAACTACCCTTTTTACCCCTTCATTATATATAAACAAGGCTCCCTGTTCATTATGAACTGTCATCTGGGTACTGGCATGAATCCGCAAATCAGGAAGCACCCGGCGTACGGCCTGCATAAAACCTAAATCCTGGACAATCACCGCATCTATCCCCAGGCGATAAAGGCGGAAAAGATAATCCAGAGCCCTTTCCAATTCATCATTAGCCAGCAGAGTATTTATTGTTATATAAACCTTTCGGCCGCGAACGTGAGCATAGTATACCGCTTCCTTTATTTCTTCCTCGGTAAAGTTCTCTGCCCCCTGACGGGCATTAAAATCCTTGCCTCCCAGATATACTGCATCTGCACCGTTTGCGATCCCGGCCATAAAAGAGGCAAAATTCCCTGCCGGTGCCAAAAGTTCCATTTTTCTTACCTTCCTCCTGCTCAGTTGCCATCACTATCAGCAAAACGCTTAACCCTTATCAGTCCTGAACACGGTATAATATTTATCCCTGCCTTTTCCAGTTCATCCAGGAAAAGATTCATGCCCAGCGAATCACTGGCCATATGGCCGGCAATTACGACATTTATATGGTTTTCCTTGGCCGCCTGCCGGTGCTTGTCCGGCATATGCATGCATATTATAGTTCCTACCCCGGCCTGGGCCAGTTTGCTGTAAGCTTCCACTGCTCCTGAGGTTCCTCCCGTCATCTTCACAAAAATTCTGCCACATCTTCTCTTTTTGTCACCTACGATAATTTTAGGCCCGGCTTTCAGTTCTCTGGCTTTTTTATATTCCGGAATTTCCAGCAAAATATCCATTATATCCCCTAAAGTATCAGGCTTACGGGTGTTAAAAAGCTCATCCAGATAGTTATTTACCAGATTATCAGCGGGAGAATGGACACACATAAAAGGCAAGTCAAGAAGCCGGGCGGCATCTACAGCTCTTTGATGGTTGGCCGGCATAATATTCCTCTCTACTTCGGCAATACGGCCTGCCATTACGCCCTCTGCCACATTTATAGGCACCCCAAACCTTGCCAGCATATCTTCCTGCAGATGCATAACATCATGCAGGGCAGCATAAGCAATCCCTTCCGGATGGTGAGCCATAACCAGATCGATTTTGTGCCCTTTCTCACGCAGCCGATCAGCCAGGATTATCTCCCCGATTTCCATATCTATCCCGCACAGGATAGTCTCAACTTCCTCTTCCCCGCTGCCTACCAGAATACGCGTATCACTGAAAGGATTAACCAGGTTTTCTTTATCATAAAATTCCTTTTCGTCTTCCGCCAGCTTTTCATATTCTTTCTCTTTAGCCTCCAGTATCCGGTAAAGGTAATCTCCCCTTACATCATACTTCTTTCCCAGTTCTACTGCCAGTTCATATATCTGGCGCAGTTTCATCCTCAATCCTCCCCTTATCATTTGTTTTTATAACGGCATCTATTCTATTTTTACCATCTTCGCTCTTACTTTCTAAGCGATATAACCTTTCTTCAATATTTTCCAGTTTAAGCAAAATTTTATCCAAAAACTCATGGAGTTTTATTTCCGGCCTTACTTCTTTCTCTTCTTCCTCAAGCAGAGCAAAAAGCTCTCCCCGGGAAAATTCGCCAAAAGTAGGTATATCACGCCTTCTAGCTTCTTTTATCCCCAGATCGCGCCTGCTTACAGGTTCATCCTCATCTTTTAGAAGCACGCTGAAACCTCCACAAGGTTCAAGTATTCCTTTCTCTACCTCATCTATATTTTTTATGCCCTGTTTGCGGAGTTCCTGCATAAGATCATCAATATTAAATTTTTCCCGGCGCAGATTTTCCTTGATAATGCGGCCATTATCGATCAATATAACCGGTTTTCCGGTGATAATATGGGACAGTTTTTGGTTTTTAAGGGCTGCATACCCTACCATATATTCCAGCAAAGCCAGAGTAAAAAGTATTACCACTCCTTCATAAAAAGGTATGCTTTTATCAAGAGCTACCGATACCACAGTATGTCCTACGCCGGTCATAACCACAAAATCAAAAGGGCCCAGTTCGCCTAAAGCCCTTTTGCCTAAAAGCCGTATCATTATGAGAGCCATAAAATACATAATGGCAGCTTTTAAAACAAAACTCAGCACATCAGCTTCCCACCCCTTTGCCATCTTCTACTACTTATTATGGGGTGAGGTGAGAACCCTTTATGCGTTTTTTAGTCCCGGTTCAGAAAAGAAATTAATTTATCAAGTGGCCAGGTATTTATTATATCATCAGGAGTAAGCCATCCCCGACGGGCATTGATAACTCCATAGCGTATAAGATCTAAATCTTCCCGATGGTGAGCATCGCTGCTTACAGCTATTTTTACCCCGTATTCCTTAGCCTTCATCGCTGTTTCCTCGTCAATATCCAGCCTCTCTGGATGGGAGTTTATCTCCAGAGCTACCTTATGGGCGGCTGCTGCCTTTAGTATGCTGTCAATATCCAGTTCATAGCCATTTCTCCGGTTTAAGAGCCTTCCTGTCAGATGACCTATTATATTTACCTTATTGCTCTTTATCGCATTTATAATCCTTCTGGTCTGCTCTTCCTTATCCAGCTTAAAATGAGAATGAATAGAAGCAACTACTATATCCAGATTTTCCAGAATTTCATCACCGTAATCCAGAGAACCATCTTTTAGTATATCAACTTCAATCCCTTTTAAAACCTTAAACCCATTAAGCTTCTGGTTTAGCTCATCAATAACCTTTCCCTGGGCCTTGAGCCTTTCTTCCGAAAGCCCTCCGCTTATGGGAAGCGATTTGGAATGATCAGTTATGGCCAGGTAGTTATAACCTTTTTTCCTTGCCTTACTTACCATCTCTTCAATATCATGCCCGCCATCACTCCAATCCGAATGGACATGCAAATCTCCTTTTATATCCCCAAATTCTACCAGGGGAGGCAGCAGGTTAAGACGGGCTTTTTCAATTTCCCCTCGATTTTCCCGCAATTCCGGTGGAATATACTGTATACCCAGTTGGGCATAGACTTCCTCTTCACGGTTAAGGCCTCTTAAGCTCTTCCTATCTACCCCGGCTAGCAGCACCTGGCGATGAGCTTTGGAACCTGTAGTCCATATCAGACTATGATAATAATCTTCCGGAGGAACGATTATGATTTCAAAATCAATGTCGTAAATTAGCTTTCCCTGTACATTTTCCCGGTTTTTCCTCGCAATCTTCTTTACTTCTTCAAACTTTTCCGCTCTTTTATGTACTGCCTTATAGTCATAAGCAGCTACCAGTATATCTATATCACGCACCAGAGGCTTTCCCCGGCGCAAACTTCCGACGATGGAGGCATTAAGTATTTTTTCATCAGCCAGCAAAAAATCCCTGAATTTTTCAGCCAGAGGCAAAGCTATCCCTAAATTAACCTTGCCGCTGTTCTGCTTAAGCATAGCTATGCCTTTTTTAATATTATCTTCGGTTTTTTCTCCTATACCGGGAATACTTCTTAAACGTCCTTCCTCGGCTGCCTTTAACAGGTCATCAATGCTTGCAATCCCGGTTTTTTCATAGATAAGTTTAACTGTTTTATGTCCTATACCAGGTATGGCCAGCATATCAAGCACACCGGTCGGAACTTCCTGGAGCAGGTTTTCATAATAAGCAAGCTGGCCGGTTAAGAGCATTTCTTCTATTTTTTCCCTTACTGCTTTGCCTACTCCCGGTATCTCCTCCAGCTTACCTTTCTCATAAAGCAGGCGCACATCTTCATCCAGATAATATATAGCCTGGGCAGCATTGCGGTAAGCCTTTATCTTAAAAGGGTTTTCATCTTTTATAAGCAATATGTCAGCTATACGGTTTAAAATATCAGCTACCTGACGATTAGTCATCCTGTTATCCCATCCTGTTTTTTCTTTCTTCTTCCAGAGCTTTTAAAAGCTTATCATAATCATCCTGCAATTTGTTCAGCTCATCGGCCAGATTAAGAGCAGTAAGAACGGCAATTTTGGCAGTAGAAAGATTGGGGTTGCGCTGCTGGATAAGCCTCATGCGCTTGTCGATATAAGCAGCCAGCATTTCTATGTATTCCGGGCTTTCCTCCCCTTTTACCACATAGTTTTCCCCAAAAATCTCTACACTCACCTTGTTGACCGTTTTTTTATCCTTATCCAAAATAGATGCCTCCCCATTCATATAAGCAGTTTATCTCTATTTTATAATAACATTATATCTTTTCCTTCCTCTATTACCAAGGTAAAAGCAGAGATACCTCAGGAAAAAATAAATACTTTCCATTAAAACAAAAAAATCAGCATAAGTATCCCCCTTATGCTGATAACCCATAAAATAAGCCAGTAATCCTCCTATTTATTATCTTCCTTTTTCCGGGCCAGTTCATTAAAATCTACCCGGCGTCCTTCAACAACATAGATCACCATTTCCCCGATATTAGTAGCATGATCTCCTATCCTTTCCAGATGGCCTGCCACCAGCAAAAGCTCCGTAGCCTGAGCAATAGTCCGGGGATCCTGCATCATATAGGAAAGAAGTTCCCGGAATATCTGCTCATATAAAGCATCCATCTGTTCTTCCATAGGAATAAGGCTCATGGCTTTATCCATATTTTCATATATAAACGCATCCAGGGCTATGCTGATCATCTCTTTGCCGATTTCAGCCATGCGCGGAATATCAATCAACCTTTTTATATAAGGCTGTTCATAAAGCTCAATCGTAATACGGGCTATATCTTCAGCATGATCAGCCATTCTCTCCATGTCAATTATCATGCGCAAAATAGTAGCGATAAGCCGCAAATCCTTGGCCATAGGCTGTTTTAAGGCAATCAAACCCAGGGTTTTCTTTTCGATAGCAAATTCCATTTCATCTATAACATCATCATTGGCAATAACTTCCCGGGCCAAAACGACATCTTTTTCCACCAGAGATTTTACCGACTTATATACCTGCTCTTCTAAAAGCCTTCCCATTTTCAGGATTTCTTCTTTTAAACGACCAAGTTCACTGTGCAGGCTGTCATTTACCATCATAACTCCTCCTTTTTAACCAAACCTTCCGGTTATATAATCTTCCGTCCTCTTATCGCGCGGGTTAACAAAAAGCTCCTCGGTGCGGTTATATTCAATAAGCCTGCCGTTTAAGAAAAAACCGGTATAATCAGAAACCCTAGCTGCCTGCTGCATGTTATGCGTAACGATGACAATAGTATAATTGCAGCGAAGTTCAGCAATCAATTCTTCCAGCTTGGCTGTGGAAATAGGGTCTAAAGCGGAAGCTGGCTCATCCATAAGTATAACTTCGGGATTAACAGCCAGAACCCGGGCAATAACCAATCGCTGCTGCTGCCCACCTGATAAACCGGTAGCTGGAGCTTTAAGCCGGTCTTTTACTTCATTCCACAGATTGGCTGCTTTAAGGCTTTTTTCTACAATTTCGTCCAAAACCCTTCTATCCTTTATGCCATGAATGCGGGGGCCGTAGGCGACATTCTCATAGATGGACATGGGAAAAGCTGAAGGTTTTTGAAAAACCATGCCCACCTTTTTGCGCAGGGCTACTACATCCACATCTCTGGCATAAATAGGTTTTTCATCTATATATATCTGGCCTTCTATCCTCACCCCATCAATCAATTCATTAAGCCGGTTTATACTGCGTAAAAAAGTAGATTTTCCGCAGCCTGAAGGCCCAATCAGAGCAGTTACCTTATTGCTTTCTATATCCATGTTAATATCATAGAGAGCCTGAAAAGGGCCGTAGAAAACATTCAAATTATGGCTGCGTATTTTGATACTGTTCATATTTTTCACCTCTATCTGCCTAATGCTGATAATCGCCTCATACCATAATGAGCTGCGTAGTTTATAATCAATATAAGAACAATGATAACAAATGCCGTACCGAATGCCCTTTCTAAAGATATTCCTTCCATAGCCAGTATATACAGATGTACTGCCATGGTACGAGCAGGATCGGTTATACTCATAGGCATTCCCAGAGAGCTTCCTGCCGTAAGAAGAAGAGCAGCTGTTTCGCCTACCGCCCTTCCTATCGATAAGATAATGCCGGTAGCTATGCCGGGAAGGGCTGAAGGCAGAACAATCTTTCTTATTGTCTGCCACTTGCTGGCTCCCAGAGCCAGGCTGTTTTCCCTGTACTCCCGGGGGACAGCCAGAATAGCCTCCTGGGAAGTTCTCGTAATCGTAGGGAGTATCATAATAGCCATAGTCATAGCTCCTGATAGAATCGACCATCCCCAGCCTAAAAAGATCACAAAGAAAACAAAGCCAAAAAGCCCAAATACGATGGAAGGAATGCCAGCTAAGGTCTCAGCTGTCAGATTTACTATATAGGCAAAGCGGCTGTTTTTTCGGGCATATTCTTCTAGATAGACTGCACTGGCTACTCCTACCGGTACGGCAATAAGCAGTGAACCTAAAACCAGATAAAGGGTGCTTACGATGGTAGTCGATATTCCGCCTTCCTTG
Source organism: Thermosyntropha lipolytica DSM 11003 (assembly GCF_900129805.1). Classification (GTDB taxonomy): domain Bacteria; phylum Bacillota; class Syntrophomonadia; order Syntrophomonadales; family Syntrophomonadaceae; genus Thermosyntropha; species Thermosyntropha lipolytica. The sequence continues at coordinate 50,043 of NZ_FQWY01000004.1, read as the reverse complement.
CCGGCCCGGGAGGGAGGAGTAAAGATGAAATCCAGGCTCAGTACGGAAAAGCCCTTGACCACAATATAACCGATAATAACTGCCAGTATCGCTGTAATAAGAAAAGCAGCCAGCCAGAAAACCAGAGTCATCACCTTTTCTCCATAATTAGCGGTGGGCATTTTTAATACCTGCCTTTGCTGAAATATTGATTATAAGGTTAAGCAGCACGATAAACACAAAAAGGACTGTTCCTGTAGCAAACAAAGCAGCTTGATGATCACCGGCTGCATAACCCATCTCCAGGACTATGTTGCTGGTCATAGTCCTTACGGGAGATAATATGCTGTCGGGAATAATCGTTGCATTTCCGGTTACCATGACCACAGCCATCGTTTCGCCAATGGCCCTGCCCATCCCCAGAACAACAGCAGTAATTATCCCCGAACGCGCGGCCGGCACTATAATCCGCCAGATACTCTGGTAATGGGTAGCCCCCAAAGCCAGGGAATTGATCTTGTACTCTTCGGGTACAGCCCTTATGGCATCCCGCGATATATTTATTATGGTAGGAAGGATCATAATCCCTAAAATAACCGCCCCGGCTAAAATGCTCATGCCGCTTCCTCCCAGGTTATCCCTTATAAAAGGTACAACTACAATAAGCCCAAAAAAGCCATAAACTACTGAAGGTATGCCGGCTAAAAGCTCGATAAAGCTCCCCAGTACATCTCTCACTTTAACGGGGGCTATTTCCGCCATAAAAATTGCGGTAATAAGCCCTAAAGGCACCGCCCATAACAGAGCACCCAGGGTAACCGCCAGAGAACCTACCAGCATAGTTCCAATGCCGAATTTATTTTTAGTAGGATTCCATTCAGTATTAAAAATAAAATCAGTTAAGCCGGTTTTAGCTATTAAGGGAATACCTTTGGCAAAAATAAAAAGAGTTATAAGCAGTATAGCCAGGATAAATAAGCTGGCACTTAACATCAGGACTTTTTCCACCCATAATTCTTTTCCCCTTACCGGAGTCTTCCTCCCATAAAAGCCTCCCGCGGAAAAAACATTACCCCGGGCTTTTTCTTTATTTTGCACTATTGGATAATTAGCCATCTTTTCACCAGCCTGTGCCGTATTCTATCCTCATTTTAATATTCCACTGTAAAGGGATATAAATTACAACTTTAAGTACATGTTTTTTTATTGTAAACACAATGTAAAACCTGCCTTATACCACATCCGGCATAAAACAGGTTTTACAAGCTTTTTCTTATTTTGCCTTAAAGCCCACCTTAAGGGGGGTCTTCTAGCAAGAGGGATTTTGGGTCACAGCAGCTGTCTGTGCCCGTAGATGTTGGCCTGGTTATTTTACAGGCACTGCCCCTTCATCCTGCATAATCTTCTGCCCTTCTTCACTTAACACAAAATCGATGAAAGCTTTGACTACACCTGTCGGTTCTCCTTTGGTAAGGTAGATAAAAGGCCGGGAGATTTTATAACTGCCATTTTTTATATTTTCCTCCTTGGCTTCTACTCCATCTACTTTAACCGCTTTTACCTTATCGTTCAGCGCATGGAGTGAAACAAACCCTATGGCATTCTTATCTCCAGCTACGGCAGAGGCTACAGCACCGGTAGAATTCTGGATAATAACCTTATTGGAAATATCCTGTTTTTCCATAACTATTTCTTCAAAAGCTCCCCGGGTTCCAGAGCCTGCTTCCCGGCATACTACAGTTATAGGGGCATCTTCGCCTCCTACTTCTTTCCAGTTGGTGATATTACCCAGGTAAATATCCCTTATCTGTTCTCTAGTTAAATTGTCGATCTTATTGGCAGGATTTACAATAATAGCAATACCATCATAAGCAATAACCGTCTCTACTAAACCTTGTCCCTTCTCTTCTGCCTTCAATTCCCGGGAACTGGCACCAATATCGGCTGCTCCGCTTACGGCAGCTGTTATTCCCTGGCTGGAACCTCCACCCTGCACATTAATCTGTACACGGGGATTATCCTGCATAAACTTTTCTGCCAGCACTTCACTAAAAGGCTGAACCGAAGTCGACCCGGCAATAGTTATAGTACCGGTAAGGCCTGCTTCATCTCCTGCTTTATCCCCTTCCTCCTTTTTCCCGCATCCTCCTATCAGAAGAGCAGAAACCATAAACATACTTAAGACTACCAAAACCATCCATTTTTTTCTTCCCCGCATTTCTTTACCTCCTAAAAATTTTTAAATTCTCATCTGTAATTAACGATAAATTACTGATGTAAATACTAAGCCTTTCCTTTATAAATTTTGTCTCTCGCAAATGTAAAATATGTGTAAAAAAACCCGTTCTAAGCTTTCAGCCTAAAACGGGGTTTTTCTTTTTTTTAGCTGTACATGGCTTCAATTTCTTTCTGGAAATTCTTTATTATATTGCGGTGTTTAGTCTTCAAAGTAGGAGTAAGCTCTTCCATGCTCTCTAAGAAACGCCGGTTAGAAATGTGATATTTTTTAATCCGTTCATAATCCTCCAGCTCTTTGTTAGCTTCGGCAATATCTTCCTCAATAAGTTTTCTCACCTCTTCGTGGTTTACAAAATCATCCCCTACTTTCACACATATCCTTTCAACCCCTTCTCCTTCATAGACTATCGCTGATTGGTCAAACTCTATGCCTTTAGCTTTAAGGAGGTTCATAATATAGTCGAACTTGGGAACTACAATCGCACTTATGAATTTGCGGTCATCTCCCAAAACGCATATCTGTTCTATATAACGGGCTGTGGCAAACTTGCTTTCCACCTTGGCACGGGCTACATTTTTGCCGGTATCCAGAACTATTATGCTCTTTTTGCGGTCGACAATCTTATAATAGCCGTTGGGAAGCTTTACTGCTATATCCCCGGTTTTGAAAAAGCCATCTTCGGTAAAAGCTTCCGCGGTAGCTTCCGGGTTTTTGTAATAACCTAAAAATACTGTCTTTCCTCTTACCAGCAGTTCGCCATCTTCCGCGATCTTTTCTTCACTGAAATAAAGGGTAGGCCCAACCGAACCCGGCATTACCGCACGCAGGCTGTTAAAATTGATAGCATTCATAGTCTCGGTAAGCCCATAGCCTTCACATATCCTTATGCCCATGGCCATATAAAGCTTGCAAAGTTCAGCCGATAAAGCTGCCGATGCTGAAAATGCTATGCGGAAATTACCGCCCAGAAGCTGCCTTACCTTGCTGAAAACAGCTTGATCAGCCCACCTATACTCTTCTTTTAGATCTTCTGGCAGTCCTTCCAGCAAATCCACATCAAATCCCATATCCACACATCCATGCTCATCCATACGGGCTTCAATAACTTTAAGCCCAATACTTACCGCCCTTTCAAAAGCCGCCTTCCCTTCCGGGGTGCTGCTGGCTGCATCCCTTATGGCCATATATATCCTTTCAAAAATGCGGGGAACGCAACAGAACCAGGTAGGCTTAAAAATCTGCAAATCAGCCATTATAGTTTGCGGTTTTTCCGCATAGGCAATGGTACAGCCGGCATTTATCGATACCATCTGTCCACACTGTCTTTCATAGGAATGCGATAAAGGCAGGAAAGAAAGGTTAATATCATTTTCGTCAATCATATAGCCCGCATGGGCAAAATTGTTATTATCAGCCTGAATAGCCGTCATTATAGTTTGATGGGTATGCACAGCCCCTTTAGGCTGGCCGGTAGTTCCCGAGGTATAGATTATAGTAGCTGGATCCCACACTTTTATATCATGCCATGCCTTTTCATAGGCATAAGGATGTTTATGCAGATACCGCATCCCTATTTCCTTCAAAACACTTAAATGCATAAACTTGTTATCGGGAGGCAGTTTCACATTATCATCCATAACTATTACTTTTTCCAGAAGGGGCATCCCCTCCAGCACCTGGCAGACTTTTTCCAGGGTAGCTTCATCCCTGATAAATAAAAAGCGGGAACCGGAATTATTGACTATAAACTTCATCTCGCCGGGCGAAAGGGTAGGATAAATAGTAACTGTAATCCCTCCACTGCAGAGAATGGCAAAATCTGACCACAGCCACTGGGGACAGTTATAAGACATAATAGCTGCCCGATCGCCTTTTTGCATCCCTAAAGCCAAAAGTCCGCCGGTAAGATCACGCACTATCATGCCTACTTCAGAATAAGTAAGTGAAGAAGTAGTATTAGGCCCGGTCTTGAACCACTGGCACCGCCTTTCGCCATATTTTATGACTGACTCATTAAACATCTGAGGAACTGTACAAACCCGCATATGCTCTCTTTTAACCATATATCTCCCCCCGGTAAAATTTTAAAACTGTAATTACATTTTATCATAATACCAAATGCACAGGAGAGCAGAAACTTCAAAATATTAAAAAAAATTTAAGCTGCCCCAGGCAGCCATCCAGCTAATAATATTTAAGTTACGGGCAAAATCACTCTGGTTTAACAGGTAAAACTACGGTAAAAACCGACCCTTTGCCTGGCTTGCTTTCTACTCTTATCTCTCCTTTATGGTTTTCTACCAGGTGTTTTACAATAGCCAGCCCCAACCCAGTTCCTCCCGTTTTCCGCGATCTAGCCTTATCTACCCGGTAAAATCTTTCAAAAACCCGGGGAATCTCATTTTCCGGTATCCCCTCTCCTTCATCACTCACCTTTAGTAAAACCTTTTCCCCTTCCCTCATAACCTCTACTCCTATCCTGCTTCCCGGTGGACTGTAGTGAACCGCATTTTCTAAAAGATTGAGCATTATACGCATAAGCTGTTCCCTATCAGCCTTGATTACTAAACCTTTTTCCCCTTTAACAGCAATATCATCCTGGCGTTCTGGAAAACGCATTTTAATAATATCTGCCGCTTCCTGAGCTAATTTGTCCACATCTACCTCTACCATATTCGTCGGCATTTTGCCTGCTTCGATGCGGGAAAGCTCCAAAAGCTCATCTATCAGGTTTTTCAAGCGCTGAGCTTCATTATATATAATACGGCTGAACTCCCTTATATTTTCGGGATTATCCCCTTTTTCCTCCATTAAAGTCTCGGCAAAGCCGCTGATGGCTGCCACCGGTGTCTTAAGCTCATGGGAAACATTAGCCACAAAATCGCGTCTTATCCTTTCTAACCTTTTCAACTCGGTTATATCATTCATAACTATCAATATACTGTTTAAAAATCCTCTTTCTTTTTCCATCACCGGTATTACATTAGCTTCAATAATCCTTTCTTCCCGCTCATAGAGGTTTATATCGCGGCGCACCGGGACTAATCTGGCTTTCGCTTCATCAATAGCCCGCAGCAGCTCATAATTAGCTACCACTTCTGCGCTTTTTCTTCCCATATACTCATCATGCAGATTAAAAATCCTCTCCGCTACCGGATTGGCATAGATCAACCTTTTTTCCGCATCCAGCATGATTATCGCATTTACCGTATTATTTAAAACAGCTTCAAAGCGGTTTTTTACTTCCGATATCGCCATAATAGTATTTTCCAGATGGTCGGCCATATCATCAACGGCTCCGGCCAGCATCCCCAGCTCATCAGCTGAACGGTAGTGTACCCGGCGTTTAAGATTTCCCCGGGCAATATCCCGCACAGCTTCGGTTATATCACTTATCGGCCGGGAAAAATTGCGGGCAATAAATATACTGATAATAAAAGCTGCTAGCCCGGTAAAAATAATACTGAAAAACAACACCGAAAAAAGCCTTTTATAAAGGTTTTCTACCTCGGTCAAAGGCTTAGAAAGCCTTATAACCCCTTTTTCCTCGCCAGCTTTAAAAGGTACGGCCACATAGAGCATATTAATGCCGGCTGTCGTACTGAATCTTATCTCTTTCCCCACCTGCCCCTTTAAAGCTTTATAAACCTCTGGCCTTCCCGCATGGGACTCCATGCTATCAGCCTCAAAATGCGAATCAGCCAGCACCTTTCCCTCTCCATCTATAACTGTAACCCTTACCTTCATATCCTGCGCCACCTGCCTGACAACCTGGTCCGCAAACTGAGCCAAACCGCCATCCTGGGGCTTATATAAGCCCAGCATATCACTTACCAGTACAGCTTCATATACCAGGCTGTTTTTTACATCATTAAGGTAATACTCTTTTAAAAAATAGGAAAGAATAAGGCTGCTTATCAAAATGATGGCAGCAATGATGATAAGATAAGTAATAGTAAGCCTGGAACGCACCGAACTAAACATCTTTTTCCACCTCAAACTTATATCCCAGGCCCCTCACCGTCTTAATATACTGCGGATTTTTCGGGTCTTTTTCAATCTTGTCCCTGAGCTTGCTTACATGCACATCTAGAACCCGGGTATTGGCTCCATCAGCATAATCCCACAACACTTCCAAAAGATAATCTCTTTTCAAAACCCTTCCCCGGTTGCGCAGAAAAATCTCCAGAAGTTCATATTCTTTTAAAGTTAAATCCAGCAATTTATCATGGTGGTAAATCTCATACCGTTCAGGCTTAATCGTAAAACTTCCAATTACCAGAGCTTTTTCCTCTCCTGCCGGCAGATCTTCGCGCTCCCCTTTTCTCCTTAAAACCGCCTTTACCCGGGCTATAAGCTCCCGCACGCTGAAAGGCTTGGTTACATAATCATCAGCTCCCAGCTCCAGACCTAAAACCTTGTCAATTTCCTCATCCTTAGCTGTAAGCATGATAATAGGAATATTTATCCCTTCACTTCTCAGCTGCCGGCAAACCTCCAGCCCATCCTTTTCCGGCAGCATCAGATCAAGGATAATAAGGTCAGGTTTTTCCTCTCTGGCCAGATTATAAGCAGTCAGCCCATCATAGGCACTCAAAGTTGTAAAACCTTCTTTATTAAGGTTATAGGTAATAAGCCTTACCAGAGATTCTTCATCATCTACTACCAGTATTTTACCTTTCACATATTTCACCCCAAATCCCAAACTTATCCTTCACTTCTATGTTAGCCGGTAAAAAAGATTAAATAAATACTCCTACTCTATTTTTACCTTAAACTTACAAATTCTTTACATAAAGGGCACAAAGGGACGGTTCTTTTGTGTCGTTTTAAAACTACACAAAAGAAGAACGAAATCGCTGCGCAATAGCATTTAACCCCATTTAAGCAAAAACAAGTGCGGGAAATTTTAGCAGGGAAAGGAAAGTACAGAGAAGAAAGGAGGAAAAAGCTTAAGGATGAGGAAAAGAAACCTCGCGCCAAAACCTCCCCAGGCAGCTGACAATAAAAGCTACCTAAAAAAGGAGGACAAGGCCTCTTATATTATCAATCCCGGATACAGTTGATATAAGCCTGTCTGTAAGTGATAAATATATGCTTATCCCGGCTTACGCCTGCTGTTTTTTTAGATAATCCCCGTAAACCTCGCGACTTTTATCTATAACAAGCTGCCAGGGAATGCTGGAATAAGTCCCCAGGTATTCTATATATTCAATAAGCCTGTTGCCATTTAAATCATAGGGAGGCAATAAAGCATCGTTTACCCCATCGAATTCTACTGCAGGATCTCCAGCTTTCTGACACAGATTTTTGTCAAAAGTAGCATCCGCCTTAACCCATTTACCATTAAGATAAAATTCATTGAATGTATGAGGGGTAAAAATATTTGTTCCCAGCGTTTTAAATACCTCTTCCTGGGCTTTATGATTTTTCATGGTAACCATGACAAACCTGGTAGGTATTTCCGCTGCACGAGCCAACGCACATAATAAAATCGCCTTTTGCAGGCACCAGCCATTAGCTTTTTTCAATATTGTAGAAGCTTGATAAGCATGTCCATCCCTTTCAAAAGCAGCATACATATTATATGCAATGTCATCGCGAACTATATAAAATAGCTTGACAGCTCTTTCCACCGGACTTAATTGCATAATGTTATTATCTTTGATAAAGTTTTGTATTAAGGGATGGTCATAGTTCACGCAGTAATCAGATTGTAAATATTCTTCCATTATTTTCTCCACTTCCTTTCTCAAGGTTTTAAAAATTTAGCCTCTGGCAAATTACTCTCTATCCAGCTTATGCTGTATATCATATATTTAGCCCGGGTATATATGTAAAATCCGCAATAGAATATCTTCAGGTCATACTAAAATTTTAGCAAAAATTAGTAAAATATAAAAGCAATTTTCTAAATATGCTTAAAATTAACACAAATATTCCAGTTTCAACACAAGAGAGTTAAAACCAGAGAGGAGGGAAGATCTTATGACCTTAGCGGAAAGATTGAGGAGAGAAGGATTAGAGGAAGGGATAAGGAGAGGAAAAGCTGGATTATTATGTTAAAATAAATAACAATAACCGCAACCAAAAAGGAGTTTTTTATGTCTGAAAGAGTCCCAGGCAAAATACTTTTAATCACATCAATCTTAATAATGCCAGTTCTTCTATTGCTCTACCTTTTCTCGCTCACCTATCAGGAAAAACTTGCGGAAAAAATATGCTACCAGGATGAGAAAATAACAATAACATCAGCCGGTATAATTGAAAAAAGGGGGCTGCATGCAGTTATCCCCCCCAATCATCGCCTGCTCCCGTATAACCCGGATTACCACGGCTTTATAACAAAAGTAGAATATCCTGTCATCCATTATCCTGCAAACCGAAAAATAGAAAAAAAGATCAATAAAAAACTCCAGCACCTGTTTAAGGCAGATAAAACAACCCTGCAGGAATCCTTCACTTCAGGCCTGGCCTGTCATAACCGTATAACCTTTTATGCAGAAAGGATTGACGAAATACTGGCCATACTTGCCGATGAATCTTACTATACCTGTGGTGCAGCTCATTCTTCTACCGGTTTTAGCATCTATCACTTCCATCTCGCTACCGGAGAAGAAATTCACCCTGAAGAAATGATCATACAGAACGAAGGTTTTAAAAACCTGGTCAACCATATCATAGCCCAGGATCCCTTCTACGGCTTCACTTCCGATGCCGAATGCCATTTCGCAGATGAAATCGGCGGTTTCATGATAAGCCCTGACGGACTTAATATATTTTTTGCCGCCTACACCGGACCGGCTCCGGGCGGCGGCTGGCTGGCCTTCACCATCGATTATGAAAAACTGAAACCTTTCATAAAGCAAGGCACTATACTGGCATACATAGCGGAAAAAAAGAGTAAAGGAAAATAAGCCGGATAACCTTGAACATAATAATAAAATCGGACTTTTTATTGTTCCTGTTTATATACCGTATTTTTTCTATAACTTTTGGCTTATACAACTCCTGGTATTATTTATTTCTTTTTCCATGTGCTCCTTCCACCTGATTACATCTTTCTCCCGGGGAATCATCAGAGGAAACAGGTAAAAAATTTTACCCTCCCCCTCCAGGCAGATATCACCGGGATCTTTTATCTCCTCTTTGCTGTAAGGAAATATGGCTCCACCCCAAACGGCTGATAATAAATACACATAAGTGCTGATCTGGTAATAGTCTTCTCTTATATTTTCAAACAACTTCCGGGAATCTTCAGAATGAAGGTTCACAACAAAATTCTCCCATCCTTTTCTATACTTAGCATCCAGCACATAACGCTTCTTTTCTTTTTTATCTTCCAAAACATAATCCGGCCTTAAGCAAATCTCCCTTAAGCCTTCTTTTCCCTTTATATTCAGCTTGATTTCATACTGTGTCGCAAAATATAAGGTCTCGTTTTTAATATCATTCAAAACAGCTTTTTCTAAAAACAGCTCCCATAATTTGCTTATATCTACTATAATGCCGAATACATCTGCGGAATTGCCATCAAAAAAGGATAATCCCCTGTTTCGCAATATCCGCAAACATATCCTCCGCAAAGGTTCGTAATTGTAGTAATAAGGATGAGTTATCCTTTTGGAACATTTGTTGAGCAGGGATCTTATATTCTGATTCTGGTAATCAAAGGCTACCTCTTTAATTGCCGTTATGGCTTCATAAGCTTTGGACTCCCTTTCTATAAACCTGTCTGTATCTGTTTTAAATCTTCTCTTTAAAACATCATAGGCATGCAGAATTAAATGCATAATTTCATTATTGTGCGTCAATTCTCTCTTATTGTAGGCAATATTGCCTATAAAAGGTATATTATACTTTATATGCCGGTTGACATCCAGCACCCCTTTAAATTTGGCATCATTATAGGCAAACTGCCGGTATTTTTTAAAAAGCCCATTTCTGTATGCTTTCTCCAGATAATACTTGAAAGCCAGAATCAAAAGCCAATCCCATAAATAATCATCCTCACTGGCCTGAGGATTGAGTTTTTCATATACCGGAACCCGGTACAAATAACCCCTCAATATCATGTATCTCAGGAAATACTGGCTGTCATTATATCTGTCAAATCGGGAGCCTATCTCAACTGTAACATCATATTCCTCTTTTTCATCCTCATCTTCATATTTTATGAGCCCTCTTAAAACACCTATATATCCTTTGGTGTAAACCTTTCCCTCATCTACTTTTATACTCATAACTGGAGAATTAATTTTTTCGCCATATGAAATTGAATCCTCTTCTATTTCTTCCTCTTCCCGTTCACTAGCAGCATCATTTTTATCTTTGCCATCAATAATTATCAATCCGCCAGTTTTAGATTCCTGATTCAATTTTTCTATAAACCGGCATAGTAAATAAAAATACCTGCCTTCTTTTTCCAGGTTATATTTATATTTTTCTCTAATTACAATAAGTTTTCCGTTTTCTTCGATATTTTCCAAACCCTCATAATCCTGGTGGCTGTAATCTGAAAACCTGAATACTATCTTTTTCATCTCGCTTCCCCACGCATTCTTTATATCATATCATTTTTTAAACATTGTTATTAGAACTCATGCTTCATTCACCCTGGCCTTCAGCAGCTTTACTACCTGGCTCAGAATTCTTTCCGGAATTACTCTTTTCATAGGCTTCTCGCAAATTTTTTATAAAATCTTCTACCTCGCCAGCATCATAACCCCGTACATATTCCCTTAACAGGGGTTCAATCCGATAACGCCAGATTTTTTCTTTGATCTGTTGTATGCTTTCGTTATCAACCTTTTCAGGCAGCTTAGTAAGCTTAAAATATGCCGGCCCTACATGGTATCTGGCATCCAGTCCGAACTTGCTTCCCCTCTCATCTATTGCCTGGTTCAAGTTTTTAGCACTTTCACTTAATTCCTTAGTTAATTTATTTATATTTAATAATTTATATAATTTATTTTTTAATTTATTTTTTAATTCTTCTTCATCATTTTGGCTTGCTGTTTGCTCATTCCCACCAGAGGATGTTTCTGTTGAGTTACCATTTGATTTATATTTCTTATCCTCTAACAGTTTATCTAACAGTTCATTCATCATTTCCCCAATCAAATGCTCCATAACATCATTGGCCTTTATTTCATACCAGAAAAACCTTCTCCGCAAGGCAAAGTCAAAAGTTTCCACACTTCTGTCTATATCATTCATGGTACCTATAATATAAACATTTTCTGGTATATAAAAACCGTATTTAAAAACATGTTCCTTTTTTTCCATTTTCATCAGGTTACTGTACTGGGTCTTTATTCTGTACTTTTTTCCCCGGTATTCCAGACAGTACATCAATTCACCGAACACTTTCGATAAATCAGCTCTGTTTATCTCATCTATGATGAGAAAATATTTCTTTCCACTTTTTTCCTCTTTAGCTGCCTTTCGGCATATCTCCATAAACAAGCCATCTTTTCTTTCAAAGCCTATGCTGTCTCCCTTTTCTTCCGGCCTTAACCCTTCTACAAAATCGGTATAGTCATAGGAGGGATGAAACTGGATAAAAAACCAATACTCCCCTATATTTTTTTCATCAACCCCGTTTTCTTTCTTTATAATCTCCTGGCATATCTCTATCGCCATATATGTTTTCCCTACCCCGGGAGCCCCGGTCAGAACTATCTGCTTGTTTTCTTCTAAAATTTGTTTTATTTCATTTTTTATTTTAGAGAATTTTTCTTCAGATGACATGTCATTTTCATCTCCTTGTTCAGTTGTATCTTCAGGATTAACATCCTCTTCATTATCCTGGCTTTTCGCTTTCTTTTCCGCAACCACTTTGAAATCAGCGGGATTAAGACCCATAATACGTAACAATTTATTAATCTCTTTAATAAAAGCCGGTATCCCATATTTTAAACCAATCTCCAATTTATCGCCATTTTTTAATTTAATAACTCCAACTCTCTCTCTTTTACTACCATAATATGTGAATGCTTCCTCTTTGATTTTCTCCTTATGTTCGGATAATCCATAAGTTTTATCTAAATATTGCAAAAAACTTTTAACTGCATGTGCCGCCTTTTTTCCCTCCGCAGCAGGATCAGGCTGGTCTTTAAAATATATCTTTAAATTTTCCGTATCAGTTAAATTCTTTATCGTTTCATCATCAGCATTTAAAAATAACTCCACTCTTTCGGCCATGATATTAAACCCCTTTATTTCAGTAAATATTTGATACATTTTTGAACTCATAAAATTAAATATAAGCAGAGTGCCAAAACTTATCTTGACACTCTGTTTATTATAATTCTGATAAAACTGAATTACACTATTTATTTTTTCTTAGTTTTCATCTTCTTCAACAATATCCCTTAAATCACCTCTATCTCTCTTTTCCGCAACCACTTTGAAATCAGCGGGATCAAGACCCATAATACCTAAAACTTTATTAATCTCTTTAATAAAACCCGGTATCCCATATTTTAAACCAATCTCCAATTTATCGCCATTTTTTAATTCAATAACTGCAACTACATTTTTCTCAGGACCATAATTTGTGAATGCTTTTTCTTTGATTTTCTCCTTATGTTCGGCTAATCCATAAGTTTCATCTAAATATTGCAAAAAACTTTTAACTGCATGTGTTACCTTTTTTCCCTCCGCAACAGGATCAGGCTGGTCTTTAAAATATATCTTAAAATTTTCCGTGTAAGCTAAATTTTTTATCGTTTCATCATCAGCATTTAAAAATAACTCCACTCTTTCGGCCATGGTATTTCAACCTCCTCTAATTAATTAAAAACAGTCAAACACAAAACAGAAACTACAGCCAATCAAAAACTCACCATTTTAAAAACATTTAATATCCTTCAGGTTTTTTAAAATCATCTTAATCCCTGTAACTAATCTTCCCTTCTCTCACATATCACCCCCATTTTAAAATATTTTTATCCCCACCCGCCGCAAATCCTTCCCTTTCCATATAAAAATTTCTCAGTTTATCCAGAGGCAGGAATTTTCCTGCCTCAAATGCTTTCCTCTTCCTCTCCTAGTCCTCTTCCTCATCATCTCCCAGATCAATCTCAATTTCAAAATCGTTTAGCTCGTTGTCTTCTTCATAAATTAAAATTTCATCATCCCCGTCATCATCTTCATCCAGCTCTATTTCGATATAAAACTCATAATCCTCATCCCCATCTTCCTCAAAATCTATTTCATAAACATCATCTTCTTCATCCTCTATTTCAAATTCTATTTCAATGTAAAATTCTTCCTCTTCATCCTCATCATAATAATCTCCCACCTCATATTCACCATCCTCAATATCTGTGTAAAAATAATCCTCGTCAAAATGATTGAGCAAAAATTCCAGTTCCTCCGATTCATCATCAAATTCCAGACTGTTAATATAACTGTTAACATATTCCACTGCTGCACGGTTTACTTTCTTTATATCGAATAGTCGAGAATCCGCTATAGCTTTTTTCCTGCTATTGAGCACAATAACCAGATCATCGCCGTATTCCCTGGCCAGAATGTTATTAATCAAATTGCCGATATACCGGTAATCAGCGATAAGTTCCAGATCAAAATTGATAAAATCCATCATTATTTCATTAATACTACTGACACCCTGGAAATTTTTATGATAAACCAGATCCACCACTTCATGGAAGCTGCTTTTTACATGATTTACAAAAAACCATTCTCTGGATCCTATTTTCAATACCTCTTCTTTTTCACCTTTCTTATTTATCCCGGAAAAATGTTTTCTGTACATGGTTTCCCAGGCTATAATGCTGTTTTCCCGGTTAAGAAACAGAAAAACAGTCCAGTCGATGCAAATTTCAATAACCTTCAAAACTGCATAAGCCCTTTCTTTCGGTAGGACCTTTTTTATAATCTCAAATTCTGCTGGCTCGGCATTGAATATTGGATGTACCCTTTCTGCCAGCCAGCACTTCATATATACATACGGATCAGCAGCATCACTGGATTTTATAAAATGGACTTTCTGAAGATAATCGCTATAACTAAAAGGATAATTATCACAAATTGCAACCCATTTTAGTTCATTTCTTATTTTTTGAATCATTTTTTTCAAACCTCCTTAACTTATTAATCAAAATTTCCATTAACTTCATCGTCATGTTTGCCGATTTTAACATTCCCTTTTCATATTCTTCACCTCCACGCCATGACATTCTTTAAAAGTTTTTTCATTTTATATATTTTTTCAAGCTATTTTTACAGACATCCGTCTGGTTTTTTCCAGCATCACCCCTTTTCCGCCACAGTATCATAAAATCACCAATATATAGGCAATTATTTCTGAAGTATCCCACAATAAATTGAGAAGTATATTTACTGCTTCATCCCAGCCTGTCCAAGCGGTAAATTTAATCTTTAAAATCTTTTTTTCATTAATATAATTTTTCAAGCTATTTTCGCAGACATCCGCCTGGTTTTTTCCAGCATCACCTGCTTTCCGCCACAGCATTATAAAATTATCAACGTATAGGTAAATATTTCTTAAGTATCCCTTATTACTTATTAAATAGAGAAGTATATCGACTGTTAACCTGACATGTTTAATGTGCATAAGCAAAAAAAATAATGGTGCCCAATCTCAACGCACCATTACTGGCAGGTTCATTCCTCAATGCTTATTAACCGGATAAAATTCCGATCCCTGGGGGGAACAAAAGTAAAAGCCCTGCTCTCTTTTAAAATTTACTTTTTATGGTACAATAAAGGAAGAAAATGCTCATTAAAGCAAGCTTAATTAACTGAAGAAAGGAATTCTTCCTGATGTCAGAAATCAGAAATATCGATGATAAATATTTCAAAGAAGTAATAGAAAACCCTAAAATAGCAGCAAGCCTTATGGAAATCATACTGCCGGAAGAAATAAGAGAAATAATAGATTTAGAGAGCTTAAAACTGGAAAAAGACAGCTTCATAAGCGGGGAGCTTAAAGAAGCTTATTCTGACCTTCTTTTCCAAACCGGGCTAAAAGGAGAAGAAGAAATATACATCTACCTCTTGATAGAACATAAAAGCTATCCGGACAGGTATACCATTTTGCAGCTCTTAAAATACATGGTAAACATATGGGAAAGAGATCTTCGCAAGGAGAATAAAAAAGAGCTAACCCCGATAATCCCCATTGTATTCTATCATGGAGAAAGGAAATGGGAGATAATTAAAAGCATAGCTGACATAACAAAGGGGATAAAAGAATATCCGAAACTAAAAGAATACCTGCCTGTATTTAGATATATACTTTATGAACCAGAAGATTTAAAAGAGATAGAAGGGATAGAAAACCCGGGGTTAAAAACCTTTCTTTTAAGCCTTTTTCTCGCCAGAGAATTAAAAAATCCAGAATCACTTATAAAGATGGTGCTCCGGTATTTAGACAGCCTGCCGGAGGATTATGAATATTTATTCAAAGCAACGATCATATTTGTATTTCATAAAGTAGATATAGAGCCGGAGAGGCTAATAGAATACATAAGAGAGTTAAAACCAGAGAGGAGGGAAGATCTTATGACCTTAGCGGAAAGATTGAGAAGAGAAGGATTAGAGGAAGGGATAAGGAGAGGGATGGAGGAAGGGATAAGGAGAGGGATAAAAGAAGGTATAGAAGAAGGTATAAAAAAAGGAAAAAAAGAAGGAAAAGAAGAAGGAAGAGAAGAAACAGCATTGAAGGCTTTGCAAAAAGGGCTGGATATAGAAACAATAGCTGAGATCACCGGGCTTTCGATAGAGAGGATAGAGGAGTTAAAGAAAAGGCTTAATTAGAAAAACAACGCAAAAAGCCGGCTTTATGCCGGCACTATCAACTAAGCCTTATATGGGCTGCCCCCTATAAATTCGCGCAAAATGGAGTTAAACGGTACCCCGTCAGGAGCTACAGGGGTAAAGTGCGATAAAAACCTTAAAAGCCTTCTTGCTTCGTGATACTCAGGACAGTCCGGGGTTATTTCCCTAAGCAGAGGTTCGGCAAAAGGCCGCAAAACAGAAAATTCATAAACCAGTGAAGTATTAAACATCACATCAGCACTTTCCTGGAAAGGAAAGATATTTTTTTCTTCCCCCCTCCTGACTGATGGCCATATCCTTATCGTATCCCGGGCTGAATATCCCCGGGTGCGGCTGTCCCTTACCATCCGCCTTATAAGGCGGGAATCGGTTGTTGGTATGCGGTTGGTATTATCCAGATTAAGCTGGGTTAAAGCACTCACATAAATCTTAAACTTCTGCTTTTGCGGTATGCGGAAAGTAAGCTTATCATTGAGGGCATGTATCCCTTCAATGATGATAACTTCCCCCGGGGGAACTTTAACGTTTTTCCCTCGGGGCTCGGCGCGTCCGGTAATAAAATTAAATATAGGGACTTCTACTTCTTCTCCCTTTATCAGCCTGGTTAAATGCTCATTAAAAAGGTCAAGCTTTAAAGCTTCTAAGGCTTCAAAATCATATTCACCTTTCTCATCCCGCGGCGTATTTTCCCGGTCAACAAAATAATCATCCAGGGATATCGTAACCGGTCTTCTGCCACTGGCTCTAAGCTGGATATAAAGCCTCTGGGCAAAAGTCGTCTTGCCGGACGAAGAAGGCCCGGATATCAAAACCAGCCTGACATCTTTATTTTTGCATATTTCCTCGGCAATCAAAGCTACCTTTTTCTCATGCAGGGCTTCATTTATCCTTATAATCTCATCTATCCTTCCTTCCGCAATCAGCTTATTCAAAGCTGCTGCATGAGGAGTTTCCAGCATTTCCGCCCATCTTTTCGATTCTTTGAAGATATAAGCCAGTTTTTTCTGCTCAATATAAGGCTTAATCCGGTCTGGTGCATCCATCTCAGGAGTCTGCAGTATAAGCCCGCCTTCATAAGGAAGAAGTTTAAAAAGATTTACCATGCCTGTTCGAGGAAGCATAAAGCCAAAGAAATAATCAAAAAAACCTCCCAGCTCATATACCCATACTTCATCATGCTCGACAAAATCGAGCATATCAGCCTTATCCGGCTGGTTTTGTTTGGCAAAAATCTCTGCTGCTTTCATACGGGGCATTATAAGCCGGTTAATAGGCAGATCAGCCTCTACTATCTCCTGCATCCGCGTTTCTAAAAGCGCAACTTCTTCAGCACCCAACTCCTCATCAACAGTTTCACATAAAAGCCCGTTGGAAAGGGAATGCCTTACTACCATTCTCTTTTCAGGAAATAAATCATTAAAAGCCTTAAGCATCAAAAAAACTGCCGTTCGCCGGTAAACCCTGAGCCCGTATTCACAGGTAAGATCTAAAAGTTCTACCCAGTCATCCTCTTGCAGAACATAATCTAATCCCTGAGCTTCATAATTGACAATAGCAGCCGTTACCAGATAAGGAAGTCTATCTTTAAGGCGTGCGGTTAAATCTAAAATAGTCGTACCTGCCGGCACCGTATATTCTCCTATATCCTTTATCCAGAGCTTTATATCCCTTTTCTGTTCCGTATTCTGCATAACCTTAACTTCCTCCTCTCCTGATGTAAAAAACATTTTGATTATTAACACCTGGTTTTTCTTTATTCCACTCCACTTTTTCCCTTTATATTAATACCAGATAAAACGATCTGTACTATTATCAAAACCAAACTGCCTATCCAAAACGGCTGGTATCCTGCCTGATTGGCCATACCGCCTGCAATAGGCCCAAGTACACCTCCCAGTGAAAAAACAGCATAAAAAATGCCGAAAGCTGTTCCCCTAAAGTATTCTTCTGTCTGATCAACTACCAGGGAATTCATAGCCGGAAAGATAAGCCCGTAGCCAAAACCGTATAGGACCATCATAAAAGCAAACTGTTCTAAAGTCCTGCCTAAAGGAAGCATACTAAAAGCTATTGTAATCAAAATCATACCAATACTTATAGGCAGATACCTTCCTACCCTGTCTGACCAGCCGCTTATCGGCAAAATAAAGACTATTATAGCTACAATAGAAAAAATACTGAAAAGTATACCGGTATGTTTGCTGGTAAAACCCAAAGCCTCAAGGGTTATTGGAAAAGCATAGGCCAGCAAACCCATAGCAAACATCAAACCAAATGAACTGAGGTAAGCTATCTGCAGCTGATGGTTTTTTATAAGGCTAAGTAGTATCTTTCGGGTAAAAACCTCGCGGCCTTTTTTATCTATCTGGTAAGTTTCCGGCAGTAAAAACCATGCTAAAACCGAAGTAATCATAAGCAGTAATCCTAAACTGATAAAAACGGCACTGTAACCATAAACATCTTTTCCTATTCCTCCCAGCATAGGACCCAATAAAGCAGCCAGCCCTACTGCTGCTCCTGAATATCCCATCGCTCTGCCGGTAGAACCTGTTTTAGCCCTGTCTCCCAGGTAGGCAAAGGCAGCCGGTACCAGTATAGCCCCTCCTAATCCATGGAAAATTCTTAATCCCAGAAGTTGATAGGGAAAGTTAACCCATCCATAGAGAAAAACTGCCATACCTGCCAGCAACATACCGAAGGTAATAGCTT
This sequence comes from Thermosyntropha lipolytica DSM 11003, assembly GCF_900129805.1. Classification (GTDB taxonomy): domain Bacteria; phylum Bacillota; class Syntrophomonadia; order Syntrophomonadales; family Syntrophomonadaceae; genus Thermosyntropha; species Thermosyntropha lipolytica. The sequence continues at coordinate 31,283 of NZ_FQWY01000004.1, read as the reverse complement.
TTTTGCGTCCATACCTGTCAATTATAAAACCAGCCCCTAAATTCCCTGCCATATTAAAAAACGAATAAGCTCCCATTATTAAGCCCACCATGATAGAAGAAGCTCCCAGGCTGTAGGCAAAAGGTGAAAGTATCGGCAGCTGGGCCATTGTATCTATAAAGCTTACTACAACAACAAAATAAATAAACCACGCCAGCATCAGCATTTCTCCTTATCTATGTATTAGCCAAAATACCTTTAACTATATTTTATATTCAAACACCATACCAAATGTAAAGCAAATCTGCGCACAGGCAAATAACGCAAAAAAGCCTGCAGTAAAAGTTGCTGCAGGCCTTTAGCACTATCTCAGCTTTGCTTCCAGTTCTCTTTCCAGGTTATCTAATATCTTCTTAACCACATCATTTACTTCATTTTCCGTAAGGGTACGTTCATTAGACTGGAACTTTAATCGGAATGCCATACTCTTATAACCGGGAGTAATCTGTTCCCCTTTATAAAGGTCAAAGACGATTACTTCTCTTAATATGCGGTCATCACTCTTGCGGATTACGTCTACGGCTTCACCTGCCGTTATTTCATCCTTGAGCAGTACGGCAATATCCCTTTCTACCGAGGGATATCGGGCTATGTTTTCCATCATGCGTTTTTTCTGGCTTAATTTAAATAAAGTGTCAACATCAAACTCAAAGACACAGGCGCGGTCGCGCAAATCAAAGTTAGCTCCTACCTCGGGATGCACCTCGCCTATAAAGCCGATAACCTCCCCTTCGGCCCACACCTCAGCTGTTCTTCCCGGGTGCAGGAAAGGATAACAGGCTTTTTTAAACTGGTAGTCCCTTATCCCCAGGCGCCGCAGCAGATCTTCGACAATCCCTTTAAGGAAGAAGAAATCCAGCACTACCTGATGTTTGAGCCAGTTCAGGTCGGACATGCCGGCAACCGCAGCCCCCACTTTAAGCTTTTCTTCGGGCAGTTCTTCCCCCCGGGGATAAAATACAGCTCCCATCTCAAAAAAGGCCAGATTGCTGTTCTGCCGGGCAAAATTGCGGCTTAAGTTTTCTAAAAGACCAGGTAAGAGCAAAGTACGCATTACGCTCTGCTCTTCTGATAAAGGATTAGCTATCTTCACTACATTCCTCCAATTGCTATCGGGAGGAAGCATAAGCTTATCAAAAAGAACCGGATTGATAAAACTGTAATTTACTACTTCATACAGGCTCTCTGCCATAATCGTACGTATATTCTCCCTGATTTCCTGATAAGGTGTAAGTCCGCCTACGGTAGTATCCCCATAAGGCAGTGCCGAAGGAATATTTTCATACCCGTAAAGCCGGGCTACCTCTTCAATAAGGTCTACTTCCCGGGTTATATCCGGCCGGTAGGTAGGGATCTCTACCAGCAGACAATCCCCCTTTTCTTCCCAGGTCCAGCCTAATCTTTCCATATAACTTTTTACAACATCCGGGGTTAACTCGGTGCCTAAAAGATAATTTACCCGCTCGGGGCGGAGTTCGATTTTTTTACTGGCTACCGGATGAGGATATACATCAACTACTCCTTTTACTACTTCTCCTCCTGCCAGCTCCTGTATAAGCATGGCTGCCCGGTTTATAGCATAGATGATCCCATTCGGGTCAGCCCCTTTTTCAAAACGAATGGAAGAATCACTGCGTAAAGCCAGCTTACGGGAAGTTTTTCTTATATTACCCGGTGCAAAATAGGCTGCTTCCAGCATTACCGTAGTTGTTTTTTCATTTATCTCGGTATTAAGTCCTCCCATTATGCCAGCTAAGGCTACGCCCCGATCCCCGTCACAGATTAAAAGCATTTCTTCATCCAGTTCCCGCTCTACTCCATCCAGGGTAGTAAATCTTTCCCCGGGCCTGGCCCGGCGCACATTGATTTCCCGGGCCGTAAAAAGGTCATAATCAAAAGCATGCAGGGGCTGATTCGTTTCCAGAAGCACATAATTAGTTATATCTACCACATTATTTATTGGCCTTATCCCTGCCTGCATAAGCCTTTTCTGCATCCAGGCCGGGGAAGGCTCAATCTTCACATTTTTTATCACCCGGGCTGCATAGCGCAGGCAAAGATGGGGTTCTTCGATATTGACTTTTATGTAGTCATTAACATCTTCCTCGTTTTCCCTGATATCTATCTTCGGTATCCTAACCTGGCTTCCGGTTAATGCCGCAACTTCCCGCGCCAAATTTATCATACCCAGGCAGTCTCCCCGGTTAGGGGTAAGCTCCAGTTCCAGGATGGCATCATCCTCAGTCTTTTCCAGACCTTCTACCGCGATGCCGGCCATAGTAAGCTTATGGGCCAGGTCTTCTGCTGTCAGGTTAAAATCCACATATTCCTTAAGCCATTTTATCGCTACTCCCATGCTATTAACCTCCTAAAACTGAGTTAAAAACCGTTTGTCATTTTCAAAAAAGAGTCTTAAATCATTTATGCCATATTTGAGCATGGCAATCCGTTCTACTCCCATACCAAAAGCAAATCCCGTAACCTTTTCCGGATCATAACCACCATATTCTAATACCCGGGGATGTACCATGCCTGCTCCCAGTATCTCCAGCCATCCGGTATAGGAACAAACCCGGCATCCTTCACCTCCACAGATAACACAGGAAATGTCCATTTCCGCACTCGGTTCGGTAAACGGGAAAAAGCTGGGACGATAGCGCACCCTTACTCCTTCGCCAAACACCTTCTTAGCAAAAAGCATTAAAGTGCCTTTAAGATGAGCAAAGGTTATCCTCTCATCTATCACCAGGCCTTCAATCTGGTGAAACATAGGTGAATGGGTAGCATCATCATCTCTTCTGTAAACCCGGCCGGGCACAATAATCTTCACCGGGATCTGGGGAGCCATTTTTTCCATGGTCCGTACCTGTACCGGCGAAGTATGGGTTCTTAAAAGGATTTCTTCGGTTATATAGAAAGAATCCTGCATATCCCGGGCCGGATGATCTTTGGGAATGTTTAAAGCTTCGAAATTATAATAATCCTTTTCTACTTCCGGTCCTTCAGCTACTGTAAAGCCCATGCCGGTAAAAATAGTCCTTATCTCGTCCATTACCTGAGTTAAAGGATGTTTGCGCCCTTTTATCAGGGGAAGTCCCGGCAGGGTAATATCGACAGCTTCGCGGCTCAAGCGCAGCTCCAGCTCTTTTTGCCTAAGCTCTTTTTCTTTTTCCTCCAGCCTGCTTTCTAACGCGCTTTTAATCTCATTGGCCATTTTCCCTACTTCCGCTCTTTCCGCCGGAGGAATATCCTTCAACTTTTTAAGGAGCAGGGTTATTTCACCTTTCCGTCCTAAAATTTTGACTTTAAGCTCATTCAGTTCATCCAGACTAGTTATCTCTTTAAGCCTCTCTTCTGCCCGCATTTTAATTTCCTTAAGTTCATTTATCATCCTCTTTGGCCTCCTTGTCATAAAAAAATGCGTCCTTTAAAAAACGCAATTGATTATTCCTTAAAATCGACATAAAAAATAAAAAAACTTTCTTCCCCAAGGGACGAAAGTTTTTCCGCGGTACCACCCTAGTTAGCCTGCCTTTTTCCATACCAAGGCACAGCTCACTCTTCTCCGATAACGGCGGCTTACCGGCCAGGCCTACTCCCTTTTCAGCCTGCAGCTCCCAGGTGAATTCGCCTGCCATCACCTTAGCCGCACTTCCAGTCACGATGCAGCCTCCCTGTAAGGTTACCTGCAGGCTACTACTCCTGTTCACAGCCTTTAGATTTATTGCATCATAATCATCTTATAGAGAAGATAATAAATGATACAGCCGGTTTTTTCAAAAAGTAACCATAAGCTTTGAGCTGGATCGCCCATCTTGCCCCACCCTTCCACCTGATGTGGAATTAAACCCCATCACAATTATAACATAGTGTGATATCTCCAACAAGCCACATCAGGCATTTCTGGCTGCCGCTGCTCTGCTTAGAATTATAGCACAGGCAATAGCCGCATTCAACGAATCCGCCTTAGGATTTATGGGAATAGTAAAAAATGCGCGGCATAAATTTTTTACCGTAAGGCTTATGCCGTGGGCTTCACTGCCGATAACTATCACCTTGCGCCCTTTATAATCAACATCAGTATAAGAAATATCTCCTCTAGCATCTGTCCCCATAAAAATATAGCCTCTAGCTTTAAGCTTATATAAATCTTCTTCCTCCACCCCGCAAACTACCGGCAGGTGCAAAATCCCCCCCATACTCGATCTTACCACCTTGGGACTAAAAGGGTCGGCTGAGCCTTTAGTCAGCAAAACCCCTCCTGCCTCAAAAGCCCAGGCGGTACGAATAATAGTCCCTACATTTCCAGGATCAGCAACCCCGTCCAAAAGGATAAGCAGTCTGTCCTCCGCCATTAAATCCTCTACGGTAAAGGCAGGAAGCACCGCAGTAGCAGCTATCCCCTGGGGGGTTTCCGTATCACATATATGTTGCATAAGCTTTTCATTTATCACATACCATTCTAAATGAGGGTATTTTTCCGCCCAGGCTTCATATTCCGGGGCCAGTTTATCTACGATAAAAATACTTTGCAAAATCGGTGGTGAAAAATCTAAAGCTTCCGCAATCATTTTGCGGCCTTCGATAAGGAAAAGGCCTTCTCTGCTCCTGTTTTTCTTGTTTTTAAGCCCGGCCGCCTGTTTAATGCGAGGATTTTCCCGCGAAGTAATAACCTTCATACCTTTTCACCCTGATCCTCTGCTATATAATAAAAGTATGGCCTTAAAGCCATACTTTTTAATACCTCTATTTTACGCTTTGTTTGGCAAGCTCTGCCAGTTCTTTAAAGCCCTGGGGATCATTTACGGCTAAATCAGCTAAAACCTTGCGGTCAATATTTACACCTGCCATTTTTAAGCCATGCATCATGCGGCTATAGGTAGTGCCGTTTTCTCTAGCTGCAGCATTTATACGGGCAATCCAGAGCTTTCTGAATTCTCTTTTCTTAAGCTTACGATGAGCATAAGCATAATTACCCGATTTCCAAACCTGCTGTTTGGCTACTTTGTAGAGCTTGGATTTGCTGCCCCAGTAGCCTTTAGCCATTTTCAAGATTTTTTTATGTCTTTTGCGTCTGATTATGCCATTTTTTACTCTGGGCATTTAATAACACCTCCTATTTCCTAGTTATAAGGCAGAAGTTTAGAAATTCTCTTGGTCTCAACCTTGCTTACCAGAGCAGGCTGACGCAGTCTCCTTTTTCTCTTGGGAGTTTTATGACCTAAAAGATGGCTGCCATATGCTCTTTCTCTTTTTATCTTCCCACTGGCAGTTTTTCTGAATCTTTTGGCTGCACCCCGGTGGGTCTTCATCTTAGGCATTATTCTTTTCCTCCTTCTTTTCATTTTCTGGCTTGGGTGCCAAAACCATTACCATATTTTTACCCTCCATCTTGGGGGGTTTTTCAACATTGGAAAGATCAGACAGTTCTTCCGCAAAACGCAGACACAGCTTTTCACCCAGTTCGGGATGAGTAATCTGTCTTCCCTTAAAAACTATCGTAACCTTCACCTTGTCCCCGGAGTTTAAAAACCTGCGCGCATTTTTAGCTTTAACCAGAAGATCATGCTCTTCGATACCAGGACGCATCTTAATCTCTTTAACCTCAATAATCTTCTGTTTTTTACGAGCTTCTTTTTCCCTTTTGCTCTGCTCAAACTTAAACTTACCGTAGTCCATCAAACGACAGACCGGAGGCTTGGCCAGAGGAGCTATTTCCACCAGATCAAGTCCTCTTTCCATAGCTACATCTAAAGCTTCCTTAAGTGATACAATACCAATCTGTTCTCCGGTTTCACTGATAAGCCTTACTTCCTTGGCCCGTATTTCTTCGTTAATTCTCCAATCCTTACTGATAAGAAGTTCACCTCCTAAAAATATAAAAGCGAGTTCGCATGAACCCGCTTCTTTCCCTCTTAAGGCACAGAAATAGGCATTCTTCCCCTGTGCACTTTTCTTAAAGATAAGACCATTACCTTACGAACCGCAGTTGTAAGGTGAGAAGCGAAGCTCCTGCTTAGTATCGAATAAAAGTATAACATATATAAATTTTTGTCGCAAGCATTTTAAGGCTTAATTAGACAATAGCTTTTTCTTCGATCTCTTTAAGTAAAAGAGCTCTAAAATCAGAAACTGATTTTGCTCCCATATCGCCCAGCTTTCTATGCCTTACTGCCACCTCTCCCTTTTCTACTTCATTATCGCCTACTACGAGCAGGTAAGGTATTTTTTGCAGCTGTCCTTCCCTTATTTTATATCCTACCTTTTCACTGCGCAGATCAGCTTCTGCTCTTATACCCCACTTCTTAAGCTCTTCCACCACCTGGTTGGCATAGGCATGATGCCTTTCCGCCACAGGAATAACCCGTACCTGTACTGGAGCCAGCCAGGCCGGGAAAGCGCCGGCAAAATGCTCGGTCAGGATGCCGATAAACCTTTCAATACTGCCGTAAACTACCCGGTGTACCATAACCGGACGGTGTTTTTCACCATCTTCGCCGATATAAGTTAAGTCAAATTTTTCCGGCATCTGGAAATCAAGCTGGATAGTTCCGCACTGCCATGTGCGATCCAGGGAATCCTTGAGATGGAAATCAATCTTGGGTCCGTAAAATGCTCCATCCCCTTCATTAACCTTGTATTCCAGCCCTTTTTCATTTAATGCCTGAATAAGGGCATTGGTAGCCAGTTCCCATATCTCATCAGATCCCATAGCCTTTTCCGGTTTAGTTGACAGTTCCACATGGTAGCTGAAGCCAAAAAGGCTGTAGAAACGGTCTACCAGATCGATAACCCCTTTAATTTCATCGATAATCTGCTCGGGCCGCATAAAGATATGGGCATCATCCTGGGTAAAAGCCCTTACCCGCATAAGGCCGTGCAAAACCCCGGAAAGTTCATGCCGGTGTACAAGTCCCAGTTCACAGGTGCGCAGGGGCAAATCCCGGTAGCTGTGCAGGCTTTGCTTGTAAACCAGCATTCCTCCCGGACAGTTCATGGGCTTTATCGCATAATCTTCGCCATCTATCTGGGTAAAATACATATTTTCCTTATAATGGTCCCAGTGTCCTGATCTCTCCCACAATTCGCGATTAAGAATAATAGGGGTTTTTATTTCCTGATACCCTGCCTTCATATGTTCTTCCCGCCAGAACTTTTCCAGCTCATTGCGCAGAATCATGCCTTTAGGCAGGAAAAACGGAAAGCCCGGCCCTTCTTCCAGAAGCACAAACAGCCCCAGTTCTTTTCCCAGCTTACGATGATCGCGTTTTTTGGCTTCTTCCAGCTTGGTCAGATAATCATCCAGCATCGACTTCTTGGGAAAAGAAGTAGCATATATCCTCTGCAGCATAGGGTTCTTCTCGCTTCCCCGCCAGTAAGCACCAGCCAGACTCATAAGCTTAAAAGATTTTACCCGGCCGGTAGAAGGAAGATGAGGTCCCGCACAGAGATCAACAAATTCTCCCTGTTCATAAATACTGATTACAGCATCTTCCGGCAGGTCATTAATGAGTTCTACTTTATATTCTTCTCCTCTTTCCGCAAAAAACTTCAAGGCTTCTTCCCGGGAAAGCTCTTTTCTTATTATAGGATAATCGGCATCGATAATCTTTTGCATTTCTTTTTCAATTATTTCCAAATCATCCGGACTAAACTTATGGCTGCTGTCAAAATCATAATAAAAGCCTTTATCAATAGCTGGTCCGATAGCCAGTTTGGTGTCCGGCCACAATCTCTTTACCGCCTGAGCCATAATATGAGCTGAAGTATGGCGGTAAACTTCTTTTCCCCTTTCATCATCAAAAGTAATGATTTCTAAGGTTCCATCCTCAAAAATTTTCCGGGTAAGATCTACCACTTCGCCATTGAAGACGGCGGCTACTGCATTTTTGGCCAGTTTAGCGCTTATATCTTCCGCCACAGCCAGAAGGGTTATCCCTTCGGGATATTCTCTTATACTTCCATCGGGTAGCGTAATCTTTAGCATATTATGTAACCTCCTGCTTTTACACCATTTTAAACACTAAAGGGAAACAAAAGCAAAAATAATACCTGTATAAGGCCAATCAAAAGCCCCAGTACCCCACCTAAAATCTCTATAAACCTTATTTCAGGTGAAGATACATTTTTTATCATAGCTTCCAGCTGATCCAGGTCGAAGCTGTTTATCTTATCTTCTACCATCTTCTTTATATCCACCTCAGCGGTAAGATAATCACGTCCGGAAGCCATTACCTGCCTTATAAGCCCTGGAGCTTCCTGTCTTAGCATCCGCTCCAGATTATCCGTAATCAAGCGCGTGATCTTGCCCGGCAGAATACCCGGAAGTACGGTATCAATCTTATTGCGGGCAATTTCTGCCAGCTTGTCCGCAATTTTAAGGTGCATATCGGGATTATCTATCCGATCCATAAGCTCGTCCATAGACAGAAGCTGTTCTTCTACCAGAGCCCCTACACTGTTGGCTATATCTGCCTGCCGCTTCGGTAATAACCCCTGTAAAGTAAAAAAAATAAGGTTTATTGGCTTTTTAGGCCAAAATAAAAGCTTTATGGCTATAACATTGGTAAGGTAGCCGATAAAAGCACTTATAAGGGGTATAATTATAAAATGCAGCATGTTTACCACCTTATGCTATTTTTACTTATCGAATATAACAAATTTTGCAGTATCCCGCAAGCACCTTTTAACCTGCCTTTATCTCCCTTTAATCTACCAGGTAAAATCCTTATCCTCCTTAAAAAGACAGCAATACCTGCAGCCTGGACAAATCTGGATGCGCTCCCCAAACACCTTTCTTATTATATCCAGCGCTTCTTGATGGCAGCGACATTTTTCCATATTATGCAAAACTATCCGGCGCGGAGCAATAGTTATGAGTACACTTATAAGAACATCATCCAGACTTACCTCATCAGCACACAGATCCCGGTAATAATCAACATACTTCTCTTCTAATACTGCATTATCTCCATCCCAGAAATAAAAACTTCCCTGCGGCCCCGGCATGATATTTATCTCATATGTTTTGGGAACCTGTGAGTTGACAAAGTATTGCAAAAGCCTTATAAATTCGTTATACTCTTTCTCGTTTTTAAACTCTTCCTGAGCTATTTTTACCGCTCCATCTATCTCCTGCAAGTAATCAGGCAAACCAAAACGGATAAACCCCTCAATTATAATCTTATCACTTCTTTTTATATGCTCTAGAATCCGGCTCATTATCCTGTTTTTGCGGTTGAAATTTATAAACAGGTTAAGGCTTTCATTTTCATGGAAACCAGATAAAAAATCATAAGCCTTTTTAAAAATAGCATTCCTCTCTGCAGGCTGATATTGACGGCATAGTTTTAAAACCTTTTTCCATATCAGCTTGCCTTCCCAATCTTTGATAATGTGTTCAGCCAGTATTTCTGCCAGCTGGTGCTGAAAAATATGCACAATATCTTCTTCTTTAAAAACCTCATCTTTTTCCTCCCCCTGCAACATGAGATATATAAAATCATAACCTTTTCCATTATATATATCGATTTGGGTAGAATAGCCTTTCTGTCTCATCCAGCAAAGCCTCTGGTCAAATTCATGCACCAAGTCTTCATTTTCCAATACTGTTGCTACTTCATAATAGTAGAACATAAAAAAACCTCCGGTTTAAATTACTCTATAATTATATGATGGGCAAGTTTTCATTATTCAATACTTCCCCCCCTGCCCGGCGGGTTACCAGAGCCTTTATATAATTTTTTGCAAAATACTGAAGGAAAATAATATTTTATCGATAATATATTAAGAATCGGTCGCAAAGTTTAATATTTAATCCTGACCTTTTAAAACAAATTACATTATAATTAAAAAGGCTTAAAAATTTTTCGAGGTGACATTATGGATCTTGCAGTAATCATAGGTCTATTATTAGGTCTTTTCGCCCTTATAGGCGGCATGATCGCCAAGGGGGCCAATATCGCCATACTTATCAACCCGGCAGCTATAATAATAATATTCGTAGGAACTACCGCTGCCATATTCAACGCTTTTCCCATGAAAGAAATCAAACGCATTCCTTCTCTGTTTAAGATCATATTTACCGAACCGAAAAGAGAAGATCCTGCTGAACTGGTAAAGCTCATAGTGGAACTGGCCCAGCAGGCGCGTAAAGAAGGGCTCTTATCCCTGGAAGCCCGCCTCACAGAAATTGAAGACCCTTTTATCCGTAAAGGTTTGCAGCTTATAGTTGACGGCCAGGACGAGCAGTTCCTGCGCGACTACCTGGAAACTGAAATTGCCACCATGAGTGAGAGACACCAGTCGGGGGCCTTGGTATTTTCCCAGGCTGGAACCTATGCTCCCACCCTGGGGGTTATGGGGGCAGTTGTAGGTTTGATAGGAGCACTGGGCCACCTGGATGACACCAGAAAGCTGGGAGCCTCGATATCAGCTGCTTTCGTCGCTACCCTTTTCGGTATATTCAGCGGTTATGTCATGTGGCACCCTTTTGCCAATAAACTTAAAAGAAAGTCAGAAGAAGAAGTAGTTATCAAAACCATGCTCCTTGAAGGCTTAATATCCCTGCAAAGCGGCAACAACCCTATACAGATAAAGGAAAAAATGATGGTTTTCTTAACCCCGGAAGAAAGAAAGAAACTGGAGGAAGAATAAATGGCCAAAAGGCATAAAAAACATGAAGGACATATAGATGAAACCTGGCTTATACCTTATGCAGACATGCTGACACTCCTTCTGGCATTATTCATAGTCTTGTTTGCTATGAGCCAGGTTGACCAGCAAAAGTTTGAGGAATTTAAGCGGATGCTGCAGTCCCTGTTTGCCGGCGGCCCCGGTATTATGACCACCGGAAAAGCTCTGATCGATGAAGGAGAAAAACCTAATACCGAAAATCCTCCTACCCAAAGCCTTATCGAAACTCAAAAGCTGGAACAATATAAAGAGGCTCTGGACCGCTACTTTAAAGAACAGGGAATTGAAGCTCTGGTAACCACCACGGTAAATGAAAAAGGGCTGCAGATAATTATCAGGGATGTAGCCCTGTTTGATTCAGGCAAGGCAGATATCAAACCAGAAGCTATGCCTATTTTAAGGGATTTATCTGTTATACTGGCATCTCTGGACAACAATATAGAAGTTTCTGGACATACAGATAATCTGCCTATCAACACCCCCCAGTTTCCGTCAAACTGGGAGCTCAGCACCCAGCGGGCACTTAATGTCATGAAATTCCTGCTGCAAAATCCGGATCTTGATCCTGCCCGCTTTTCGGTAGTAGGCTACGGCGAATACCGTCCCATAGCCAATAATGCCACTGTCCAGGGAAGAGCTATGAACCGGAGAGTAGAAATTCTCCTTTTGCGCAAATACAAAATAGAAGATATAAATCTAAACTTTCAATAACTAAAACTGCCGACCTTTATCCGGGTCGGCAGTTTTTGCTAAAATACAAAAATTGCATAAGAACAAAAAAAGAAGTAAAATTATCCTTCTTATCCCTTTTCTCCTTTCCTGCTTACATTTTCCCTGCCGCATAATTTTAGCGATTTAAAAAATATACAAAATACACTTGCCCGGAATACTTATCTGCATGATAAGATATTAAGAAATGTCCTAGCAAAATGCTAGGATAATAAATAGGTGGAGAGGGGGGGAGGAATTTTTTATTCCAGGCAAGTTAAATAAAAACATTTAACCTAACTATAATCAGGGAGGGATAAAATGGATACAAAAATAGCTAACCGCTGGTTAGTCGTCTTAGGCTCCATAATCATGCAGCTAAGCCTGGGCGCTATATATACCTGGAGCCTTTTTAACAAGCCGTTGATTGATAAATTCGGCTGGGATCCTGGAGCTACGGTTTTCACCTTTTCCGTAACTCTGGCCTCATTTGCCCTGGCCGTAATAGTCGCCGGCCGTATTCAAGATAAAATAGGCCCCAAAAAAGTAGCTATTGCCGGGGGTCTGCTTACCGGCCTTGGCGTTGCCCTTGCCAGCCTGGCCCACACACCTCTTATGCTGTATATAACTTATGGGTTTATAGCCGGAATAGGCATAGGAGCAGCCTATGTTACGCCACTTGCTACCTGTGTAAAATGGTTTCCTGACAAGCGCGGCTTAGTAACCGGCATAATACTGGCTGCTCTCGGTGTAGGTGGTATGGTATTTAAACCTTTAATCCTTATGTTCATTGCTAAATTCGGCGTAAGCACCGCTTTTCTCTATCTGGGGATAATATACGGCATCCTTATCCTGATAGGAGCCCAGTTCCTAGTAGTTCCTCCTCCGGGATACAAACCCGAAGGATGGACACCTCCTGCTCCTACTGCTGCAGGTGGAGTCTCCGCTTACAACTTTACTACCGGGGAAGCCATTAAGACCAGGCAGTTTTACTTTCTCGTAATCTGGATGTTTTTCGGCGCCGCTGCCTGCCTCATGATAATAAGTGTGGCTACTGATATAGGTATGAAAATGGTAGGTTTGAGTCTAGCCGCTGCCGGCAATGCCGTAGTAACTATCTCTCTATTTAATGCTGCCGGGCGCCTTATCTGGGGAGCTGTATCGGACAGAGTAGGTCGTACACGCTCTATACTCTTCATAAATCTTCTGCTCTTTGGTGCTATGCTTTTCATGAGCACCGCTTCTATGACTTATGCTACTTTTCTCCTGGCCACCTGTGTGGTAGGATTTTGCTTCGGAGGACTAGCATCAGTTCTTCCGACCATAACTGCTGAGTGGTTCGGCACAGCCAATGTAGGCAACAACTATGGAGCCGTATTCCTTTTCTATGGAGTTGCTGCCCTCCTTGCCCCCCGGCTTTCAGTAGCCATCGGATTTGAATCGGCATTCATGGTAGCTGCAGCAGCCTGCCTCCTGGCAGCAGCCGTAACCTTCCTGGCTAAACCACCTGCTGCTCCTTCCCAGCCTGCATAAAAACTAAATAAAAAGGGCGGTAAATCTTAAAAATCCGCCCTTTTTATTTAGTCCCCTTTTCCATTTTTCTCCTTGTTTTATGAATATTGCCTTTAATTAAACATATATATATTTAAAAACTTCCTGAAAGGAGATAAAAATTTGCTGATTTATATCAAAAAGAAACCAGCCCTTCTCCTGCTATCCTGCCTTTTTATACTTGGTTTTTCCATCGGAGCCTACCGTTTAACCTTACATCCGAATATGGAAAACTGGAAACAGAAAAAAATAATTATTACAGAAGCAATTACCGACCAGAAAATCCTGGCTCTTACCTTCGACGATGGCCCCCATCCAGCAAATACTCCTCTGGTTTTAGATCTTCTGCAAAAACACCAGTCACAGGCTACTTTTTTCGTGCTGGGACAATATGCCGAAAAATACCCGGAGATTATAAAGCGCATGGCCAAAGAAGGTCATGAAATCGGCAATCACAGCTTTTCCCATCCTGATTTTAACCGGGAAAGCCGATTTTCTATACAGGAAGAAATAAAAAAAACTAACCAGATAGTCTATAACCTGACGGGTACCAAACCTCGCTTTTTCCGTCCTCCCGGCGGATATCTCTCCTATGAAATGGTAGATCTGGTAGTTGAAGAAAAGATGATTATAGGCTACTGGAGCTATATTCAGGACCCTAAGGACTGGCAGGGAAAAAAAGCCGAAGATATAGCCCATTACATAATAAAACATGCCCGACCAGGCCAGATAATCATCCTGCACGATGGTGGCCCTAATGGGAAAGAGACAGCTCTATCTCTCGACATTTTCATACCGGAACTTAAACAGCAAGGATACCGATTTGTAACTTTGACCCAGCTGGTAAATGCAGAAAAAAGTAATAAAAATCTTTAACCGGCATAAGATTACAAAAAAACATAAATCCTGGGGAGGCCCAAATTATGCCTAAAATTTTTGGATTTTATTATTTTCGTCCCAAAACCCTTCTGGCATTAATATTTATGGTTAGTTTTGTCCTTATTACCGGCAGTGTTCTGGTAGTAGAAGCCTATAACCGGCAAAAGCCCATTTATGAAATCCGCACAGATAAAAAGATACTAGCCCTTACTTTTGACATCAGCTGGGGTAACCAGACCCCCATCCCGGTGCTGGATATCCTAAAAGAAAACAACATCAAATGCACCTTCTTCTTATCCGGCCCCTGGGTAAAGCAATATCCTGACATTGCCAACCGCATAAAAGAAGACGGACATGAAATTGCCAGCCACGGATACCGGCATATAAACTTAAGCCAGCTCAGCAAATCAGAAATAAAGGAAGAAATCGAAAAGGCTCATAAAGCGATAAAAGAAGTGACCGGAGTAGATGCCAGGCTTATACGCACCCCTAACGGGGACTATAAAAACCATGTAATTGAAGCTATTCACGAATGCGGCTATGAAGCTATCCAGTGGGGAACTGATTCTTTAGACTGGATGAATCCAGGAGTAAACACTATCATCGAAAGAGTCACTAAAAAAGCTCATCCCGGTGATATAATACTCATGCATGCCAGCGATTCCTGCAAACAGACTACCGAAGCCCTGCCTGTAATAATAAAGGAACTTAAAAAACAGGGCTATCAGTTCGTAACTGTCTCTGAACTTTTAAAAGAGGCCAAAACAGATCAGGATAAAATCAACTAAAAAACAGGACATTTTGTACTCTTAACCCCACCATCTATTTTCAGATTTTGCCATAAACTTAAATAAAAGGCTCCGTACAGGAAGTCATATGCTTGCACGGAGCTTTTACTTTTAAAAAACAGGTTTTATAAAGTCATTACCTTCTCTATTATCTCCAGCATCACCCGACAAGTTACAGTATTTATGAGAATCTCCTCTTCATCAAACATAAACAGCATATTGTCATGCAAACCTGCACTTACCATAAGACACCCGCTGCTTACCATCCCCTGAGTGCAGCCCATACTGTCAAACCGGCAAACTAACTGGCTACTGATAATCCTGCCTTCGCTACATACGGATTGATTCCTTTTACCGGCCTTTCAATATAATCTAATCCTGCATCAAATCCTCCTTAGAAAGAAACTGTTTTAAACTCAGGACCCTTCTGTTTTAAGCGGTGTGCCGCAAAAAGAACAAAATCTGGCTTCCGGTAATACCTCCAGCTGGCAGGAAGGACAATAAGGTTTATCAGCATCTTCGGGAAGTAGCTGGGCTATTTCCTGCAGGTTAGAAATTATAGTTTTCGTCATAGCCAGGAGATCAGATGGTGAAATTCCCTGCCAGTGCACATACTGACCATCGCACTCCAGCATAAGCACATCATTTACTCCGCCCTGGACTGTCACAAAACCGATTTGAGTTATTCCTTCTCCGGTTTGATATACAGCACGCAGAGAAAATACTTTATCTATAACCAGCAGGCGGCTGGCCAGAAAAGAGGTTACAGGGGCTAAATTTACCTGGGAGCCGTCTATTTTAATAAAACCTTTTTTCTCAAGTGAGATTAAGGCTTTTTCCAGCTTTAAATCCAGATGTTCAGGGATAATTCCTTTAATTATTACGGTCAGCCACTGTGCATTAGACCCAGGATCAGCTGCCCAGCGGAATAGGTCTTGCTGAGTAAGGTAAATATCAGTTTCCAGGGAATCAGCCGCCATAGCTAAAAGCATCTTTTTACGGGCACCATCTATCAGAGCGGCCAGAAATACAGATTCTTCTAAACTTAAATTTTCCTCCCACATTATGCTGGAAAAAAAACTTTCCCCCAGCAATTCCCGGACCTCCTGCAGTGCCATATAAGGAGTAACCGGATACTTTAAAAACAGATCTTCCCCCCTGTTAGTCAATAGTATCCATTCATCTTTATCTCCCAGATAAAGATTATTTTCCCCAAAACCCTGACCGTCCGTCAGGCGCAATCTTACTACCGCACGTGGACGTGCCAGACAGGCAAAAATATCTCTTGTTTTGGAAGTTAAATTACCTTTATCATCTAAAATTTCCTCTTTTTGTAGCTGATTGATCTCTTCCCGGGTTAAGCCACCTGCCCTTTTGCTTATGGCTGGTGCCAAAAGGCTTTGCTTTTTACCGGTTTTATCTAAAAGATAAGCTAACCATTCCGGACGCAATGACAGTCTGGTCGATTTTTCCATAATTTAATCCCCCTTTCCAAAAAGCCTATCCATAACCGGGTCTTTCGTAAATTTATCCCGAATCGTATCCTGAACAACACCTTTAACGGCAGTAGTAAATTTATCACGTACCATACTACTTACGCTTTCATCTACTCCCTTGCCCAGGAGAGCGTCTTTAATAAAACCTGTCCGGGCTTCAGCCCATGCTGCATCCTTAGGGTTAAAAGGCGAATAATCCTTAAATCCGGGTAATTTACCACCTGTAATATCTCCAAGCTTGCCAAATCCCCAATCTTTTATCTTATCAACTCCTAAATCGGTGACCCCTTTTAAGGTTCCTCTGGCCATGTGTTTCATATAGTCTCCTCCTTCTGCTATAGCCGTTCCGAGTCCTTCAGCTGTGCCTTTCAATACGGTATAGGCTGATTTTACCTTTTGTCCGGCGGGTCCAGTGACTTTCTCTAAAACATCAATTGACTTATCCGCCCCGTATTGTATCCATTCAGTAGCAGAGGCTATTATACCCCACCGCCAGGAGGATCTGCTGGCTGCTGCCTGTTCTTTCTCCAGTCTTTCCATCTTTTCTCTCAGTTCCTGTATAACCTGGTCAAATGTTTTTCCCTCTCTGTTTATTCCATTGCGGTCAAATCCTCTGATGTCATAACCATCACGATCATAACCATTGCGGTCATAACCATGTCTATCAAAGCCACTGCGGTCATAGCCATCACGGTCATAGCCTTCGGCATTAAATCCCCTGCGGTCATAACCTTCCCGGTCATAGCCATTGCGGTCATAGCCATCCCGGTCATAGCCTTCCCGATTATAGCCACTGCGGTCATAGCCATCACGGTCATAACCATCACGATCATAACCATGGCGGTCATAGCCGCTGCTATCATAGCCTTCTTCATCATAACCATCATCACCAGCTTTATCTTCGGGTTTCATTTCTTCCGTCTCAGTTTCATATGTTTCCAAATCAAATTCTTCTGGTTCTGCTGGTTCAGCTGCAGGTGCTTCCTGCTCATCTGCCTTGCTGTCTTGTGCAGTCGGAATTTCAAAATTGGCAGGAGAAATACCTGATAAAACCTTAATCAAAGCCGGTCCAACCGCAGCTCCGATAGAAGGACCTAATCCATGAAGTAAAGCTCTCATGGCACCTTCGCTTCGGAGCCAGGAATTGAAGTCTCTGCCTGCTTCTGTCCATCCTCCATCATGAGCCAAAACTCCTTTAGCCTTAAGAAATATAACAGAAAAGGTTATTAACCAAAACAACATACCAGTTGATGTATTCCCACCAGGGCGATTCTGGTTATAAAGTATAAGAGCTACTACAATTAAAAGAATAATTCCCGTCCATCCAGGAAAAGGTAGAACAGTGGCCAGTAAAAATCCTGCTGTACTCCCTGCCATAGTCACATAAGCAGGAATAATTCCAAAAGAAGCCTGAATTTGTGCCTGTTCAGGATTAATTCTTGCGACCAGTATTATCCAGCTGCTCTGTATAAGTATAGCTAAAACCCGGCCCAGTGGACTGGCAAAAACAGCGGCCAACCCTAAAGCCATGAACAGACTGGTAGTAGAGCTTAGTATGCTGGAAATAACTAATGCGACTCCCATTCCTGACATCAAGAGTAAAAAACCGTTATCTCCTGCCTTTTTTACATACTGCGCCATAATTCCAGGGATTTTGGCTGTTTCAGCTAAAAATGCTCCCCATCCTATCTGCCTTATCCGGGGCAGAGCCACAAATAAAAAGCCTGAAACCAGCATCCACAGAAGCGTACTTGATATAATATTTCCCCTGATGGCCAGCATTTGAACCCCCAGCCAGGTTCTACCAGCAAATCCCTCATTATAATATACCAGTAAAAAAGCATGAAGCAGCATGCTGACCAAAAAAATCCCCACCATCATAGGAATACTGTGTATTATTTCCTGCCCGGTCCTCCGGATAACCAGCTTAAAAAAACTACTCCAGGTAAGCAAAATTCTGTCTTTCTGCTCTCCAGCAGAAGAAATCCGTTCTCCGGATGGAGGCAGGGGAGGAGGTGGTGGAGTTGGTGGAGTTGGTGGAGGTGGAGGTGGTGGAGGTGGTGGTGAAAACGAAGGCAGCGGAGGAGGTTCCGGAATATTTCCATAATGATTTTCAGACTGACCAGATATATCAGACATCTTGCCGCCTGTAACTGGTTGCTTGCAGCCAGGGCAAAATTGGTCCTTAGAATTTAGTTTCCGGCCACAGGCAGAACATTTAAGCACATTTGAGGCAGGAGCCCCACATCGGGTGCAGAATTTAGCTGCATCCGGCAAATAAGTTCCGCAATTATTACACTGCACGATTATATACCTCCTTTCTCTATCCTGGTTATTCCATTCTCAGTAGCCAGCCAGAAATTACCCTCTCTATCTTCAAACATATCTTTTACTTCATTGCCGCTGAGTCCGTTTTTTCGGCTTATAATTCTAAATTCCCGGCCATCCCAGATAGCAACTCCATCAAATTCAGAACAGAACCACAGGCGTTTTTTGCTATCTATAAAAATAGACCGCACCTTTTCTCCGGCCAGACCATCTTCTACAGTAAGAAAATGTGAGAAAACTGGCTTTCCATCCCGGACTACAAAACAACTTGCTCCTCCTTTGTTAACAAAACCGGTAGCTACCCAAACCCTTCCCTGATGATCTTCCAGAATATCACAAACATTGCTGTTAGAAAGAAATTGAGGAAAATCAAAAATATGCCAGTTTTGACCATCCCAGCAGCTAACCCCCCCTTTCCGCACTGCATAAGAACCAAACCACATCCAGCCCCGGGAATCCTGAAATATTGTATTAACCATATCGGAGATCAATCCTTCTTTTTCTCCATATACCTTCCAAACGCCGTTCTGGTATACTGCAGCTCCCTGCCAGGTACCTACCCAGATATTATTTGCATCATCCTTAAAAATACAGTTTACCCGCTGGTCAGGGAGTCCTTCCTTTTTGACAAGCTGATTGCCATCCCAGGTGTAAAGTCCGTTAAATGAACCTATCCATAAAATGCCTTCATGGTCCAGCAAAAGGCTTCTTATATCCGAAATTTTATAACCAGGAAAAGACATTTTTTTGGCCTGGCAGGTATTCATATCTATCCAGTATAAACCTTCGCTTCCCCCGGCCCATATTTTGCCATCCTTCACAGCTAAGGCTGAAACCTCGCGCGGAGGACGTATTACAGTAGTCAAAAGCTTTTCTTCTTTTTGCCAGATCGAAGGCAGAACCAGAGCCCCCAGCGAAGACAGCGTTATAACTAAAAAAAGCAGCAGAACATAGCGATAGCCCCTTAGCCCTTTCATCTTTTCTCCACCTCAAGTTTCCCCTCCTCCATCACATAAACCATGTCGGCCAGATAACGAGCTTCTTCTTCCTGATGGGTTACCATAATTACTCCGATATTACGTTCCTGAGCAAAATTCTTAACATAAGTCATTACATCACTTTTTAATTCCCTATCCAGGTTAGTAAAAGGTTCATCCATAAGAAGATAAGAAGGCTCAGCGGCCAGGGCCCTGGCCAGGGCTACCCGCCGGGCTTGCCCTCCCGATATGGAATGGGGGTAAGATTTAAGTAAAGAATCAATCCTAAAAGCTTCGGCTATTTCCTTAACCCGTGCACTAACTTTTCCATCCTTTCGGTTGCCAAATCCTATATTTTCCTCTACCGTCATATGAGGAAAGAGAGCTGCAGACTGAAAAACCATGGACATATGTCGCCGGTTGGGGAAAAGTGCCCACCCGGGACGGCTGATAATTTTCCCTTCTACTCTGATTTCACCTGTATGGGGAAGATAAAACCCGGCAATAGTTTTGAGAAGGGTAGTTTTGCCACAGCCTGAATCTCCTAATATAGCTACCCTTTCCCCCCGGGCCACAGTCAAATCAATTTCCTTAAGTATAGGCTTTAAGCCAAAATTTTTGCCCAGTTTAATTACCTCTAAAACTTTTATTTCCCGCAATCTGTCCCCCCCTCTCACTTAATTTCCTGCCCGGGAGATGCGAAGAGAAACGGCCGCAGCCCAGCCTAAAAACATGGTTAAAATCATCATGGCCAGACAGGCTGCAGCCACATGATCATGAGCTCCGTAATGCATATAGTTGTATATGCGCAAAGTAAGGGTTTCAAAACCTGGAGGAACCAGCAGTATGGTTGTTCCCAGTTCGCCCAGGGTTAAAGCCGCAACGATAAGAGATCCGGCCAGGATACCAGGAGCCAAAAGAGGCAGTTCTACCTTCCACAGCGCATAAAGCCAGCAGGGAGAAAAAAGACGGCCGGCATTGACAACTTCATAATCCAGACGCAAATAAAATCCCCAGATTAAAAGGACAGCCACTGATAAAAAGCGCGCCAGCTCTCCCAGGATTAAAAGCAGGCTGGTGCCTGAAAAGTAAGGAATAGTTTGGGCAGCTGCAATCCAGCCGGCTCCGTTTAAGGAAGCCGGTATTAACCAGGGCAGTAAAAGTAAGGGCCACAAAATCGTTCCCCATCTGGGGTATTCGCTTATTAAAACTGCTACCGGATAACCAATGAGTACTGACAACATAGCAACAAAAGCTGCTATTATCAGCGAATATGCCAGAGAAGTCCCGAAATTAAACAGATGAACTGTTATTCCCGATGTCCACACCTGTATAATAAGATTCACCAGCGGTATCCCGAGGACAGATATAAATACCAGAAAAGAAAATCCGGCAGCTATTTTATAACTAGCAGGCCACTCCAGATTCAGTTCACTTCGCTGTCCGGTTCTTATCGTAACCCCAAATTTTTTCATACCTCTGCCCGCTAATAATAAAAGAGGAAGCCCTGCCAGGAATAAAGGGAGAGAAAGAAGCAGAGTTCTTCCTGCCTGAGCAAAAATAGAAAAATCAGCAAACAGGTGCAGGGAATATACATTGACCTGGCAAAGAGAAGGTATGGTGTAGTCCATAAGGTTAAGACAAAAAATAAAAAGAAAAGAAGCAACCAAAAGCGGCATAGCCAGGGGGAGAATTACCTGTACAAGACAGTGGGGGCCGTTAGCCCCCAGAGCAGCAGCTTCTAAAATTTCCTCATCGATAGAATTAAGAATGGCATAAGATATCAGGGCCGAAAAAGACAAAAGGCTGACTGTCATGCACCACCAGGCCACCAATATGCCATAACCGCTGGCACCTAAAGCCTGTAAAGCCAGGCTCCATCCGGCGGTATGTACATAAGGAGGAATGGGAAAAGCCAAAAGAAGCAGCAAAAAGAGCACCTTCTGTCCTGCAGGCCAGAAGCGCATGGCGGCAGCGAGAATAAAACCAAATATAAGTGCAGTTGCTGATGCGCTAATAGCCAGAGTTATTGTACGGACCAGCAATATTACAATCCTTTTCTGCCAGGACAAGATTTCTATTAAGGAAGCATTAATAAAAAATGCTTCCCCTATCATAAATAGGACGGAAATCAAAATCAAACCCAGCCCCAGTATGGTTATTGCTATATAAAGTCTCTTTTCAGCTTCCGTACGCACTATCTGCCCATCATAACTTTTTTCATCCCCATTCATCATCTGTTCCTCTTTTCTCTTTTAACTCTTACATCCTTATTAGCGGACAAAAATAGCTTCCATATCCTTTCTGGAATCAGTGTACTTTAGATAGACTTCTTCAAAATCTACATCCATATTGCGTATTCCTTCTTCAGGTATCCACTCCACCTCTATGTCCAGATTACGGCAGGGAACCTGAATAAAACCTGATTCCAGGAGTTTCCCCTCTACTTCAGGTGAGAGCAGGTAATCTATCAGCTTTTTAGCCTGTTCAGGATTGGGACCTCCTTTTATCATAGCCACAGTATTAGGAATAATAAGAGTGCCTAAATCTTCCTGATCCGGATAGATAATGTCCACCGGTGCACCCTTTTTGATAGCTTCGATAGCATCATCAGTATCAGTTAATCCCCATATGATCCTTCCATCAGCAGCCATATCCTTAACTACTGAATTTCCATCTACAATTTGAACCCTGCGGTCCCTAACCTGTTCAAAGAAACTTTTCGCCTTTTCCGGGCCCCAGGCAACATAGAGTGCCGCAGCGTGCGTAGCAGTAGTTCCGAACATAGGATAGGCCATAGCCAGCTGATCCGGCGGGTAACGGGGATCCAGAAGGTCTTTTATAGAAGAAGGATATTCGGAAGGCGAAAGCTTCTCGGTATTTACTATAATTATCCTGGCCCTGCCTCCAAAAGCAGTCCACATGCCTTCAGTATCTTTAAAGTTTTCCGGAATATCGCTGGCTGAAGGCGATATGTAAGAAGCCAGCACTCCATTTTCTTTCAGCAGTAAAGTCTGGGCAAATTCAGAATTCCAAAAAACATCTGCCTGCGGCTTATTCTTTTCGGCTATCAGGCGATTAACCAGCCCGGTAGTCTTAGTAGCTTCCACATCGTAAACAGCTTTAACCTTTATACCGGTTTCCTTTTCAAAATCCTTAAGTATAGCCTCAGCAAAAACCTGGTCAGCCGAGGTATAGATGACTACCTCTTCTTTGGAAGAACTCCCACAACCTGTAACCATGATAGAAAAACTAAAAAAAACAACCAGTAAAAGATAAACTAGATTTTTTCTTTTCAATCTTAACCCTCCCTGTTTTTTTATTTTTTGAGGATACTACTTCTCCTCCACTCTTATTAATTACAGCCTGCACAAAATGACACAAAGGTTAATTTTCCTGTTTCAAAACCAGGCCGCAAAAATATAATATCCACCGCTTACTTTCGGGAAAGCATTTTACAAAGTGTTCACTAATTGTATTTACAACATGGTAGATAGTACAAAAAAGTGGCAGGTATTTAACCCCACTAATACCTGCTACCTCAACTACTAACAAAGAATCTATATAAAAAGCATCTTGTTCCTTTCCACCAGCTCTTCTTCCGTTTTCCATACCATATATGGAGAGATGAGAAAGTCAAAAAACACCTTTTTAAGCCCGGTAAGTTTTTCATCTCTGCGGATGAGAACCTCGGTATCCCAGGTAAACCTCAATTCTCCGTCTTTTAGCCTTATCCTCTTGAGCTTTCTCTCCTTAAGTTCTCTTTCGACTACCGGATAGGGAATCACCGCCAGGCCTAAATTCTTCATAACCGCCTGTTTTATCGCCTCCCAGTTGGTAAGCTCCATGATTATATTCATATCATTCATATCATAACCTAAAGTTTTTAAATAGGAATTTAAAAAATAGCGCAGGCTGCATTCTTCTTCCCGGGTAATAAAAGGCTCGTTTACCAGTTCGGCAATCGCAATCTCATCTACATTCCTCCAGCGGGAATGGATATCAGCCACCAGGATCAGCTGGTTGCTGGAAACCTTATACCTTTCAAGATCCCGAGCCTCTTTTATCTCTCCCTCTACTACTCCAATATCCAAAACCCTTTCCTGTAAACCTTCTACAATCTCATCCGAATGGCCAATATTCACCCTTATATATGCCTGAGGATAGTTACCTTTAAAATTCTTTATCGCCGTGGGTAAAAAATAATTTCCCGGAGAAAAACTGGCTCCCAGTTTTATCAATTCTTTCTTGTGCCCGCTAACCCTTGCTATTTCGCTTTCCATTTCACTGTATAGATGCATTATCTTCTCCGCATATTCATAAAACTTTCTTCCCGCTTCCGTCAGGGTCACTCCATTGCTTCCCCGCTCAAAAAGCCTGACATTATAATGCTTTTCCAGCTGCTTAATCTGTGAACTTATAGCTGGCTGAGTAAAATTAAGTATCTTGGCCGCTCGGGTAAAGCTCTTAACCTTGGCAATAGTCATAAAAATTTCCAGCTGCTCTATATTCATTGTAACCCCTCCCCGTATATACCAGTAATAGGCCCTTTCTCTATCTATTTAACCGTTCCCTTTTATAGAAAAAATATCTACCCCAGAATTCCTGCTTCACTCACCAGCACTGCCCAAAGGCTGCAACTTTTGATGTCCACAGGATTACATTCTCCCCAAACTTGCAATACTCGTATTCCTATCTCTTCACTTAATTTTGTTTAACAGCTAACAATCTCCAAAATTGATCCCTTTGGCCTGAAAATAATACCTTGCAGCCATCCCCTGAAAAACCAATATAAAATACACTGACTTTCTTTTTTGTTCCGACATTTAAAGCCTCTGATTACCATTAATGCTGGAAAAATTAATTGCATATGCTAGGCATATGATGCAGATATGTAGCTCGTACTCGTATAAGATGGGATAAAGAAGGAAAGTTACTGGCAAATGGGTGTGCTATTTCAAGATCGGGATTAAAAACACTCACACATAGGTAAACTGCATTTTAAAAACCAAAATACGGGCATACTTAAACATCCACCACTATTCCTATATAATTCTTGTCATTTTTTTAAATTTATACAAATTAAAACTATCACTTCCTTTCTTTTACATAATTATAGAAAAAAATTATATGGTTATTAATTTAATTTTATGACAATTTTATCCTTTTGGCAATATCTTACTCTTTCCCGTAAGTAAAAATTTTCTGACAATAAACGACAACGCTTTATCACTAAAATTAAGCTTAGAACAATGAAATGCCTCTATAGACGCATTCATATTAGGAGTTCTTACGGGTATTCTCTCATGTATCAATTTTAATTCCTGGCAAGTTTTTGCAAATTTAGCTGACATAAACTGCGGCCGGTTATCAGTTCTTATTACTCTAGCTGCAATCTAAAAACCATATCAGACCCTCCCCACTACATGGATGCTTACAAAGCCGTCCCGAATAGATCCGGGAGCCGAGCCGCCTGTTACATAAAACTGCTTCACCAGAGATTTTGCCTCCTGCCGCACGATTTCTAAAGCAATATTGTGCGATTTATATTGACATAATCGTGCTGTTTACTATAATGATATTAGGAAATAAAATGCTAATATTTGTGCAAGGAGGTTGCATCCATGCAAATAACTGCAACCGAGTTTAAGAAAAACATAGGCAAGTATCTTGCCCTTGCGTCCAAAGAAGACATATATATCACCAAAAACGGCAAAACCATCGCCAAGCTTACAAATATTAAACAGGACAAGGTCGAAATGGCAAAGTCCCTGTTCGGCATACTGCCCGCCAACGCTTCATTGGAGCAGGCGAGAGAGGAGCGTTTAAGCCGCCATGAACGTATTGATTGACACAAACGTTGTTTTGGACGCCATGCTTTCGCGTTCTCCTTTTGCCGAAGCCGCGCAAAAACTCTTCATTATGGCCGCTGAAGAAAAAATAAATGCTTATATAACCGCAAGTTCCATTACGGACATCTATTACCTTCTTCACAGGCACCTGCACGACAATGAGCGGTGCAAGCAGGAAATCTTTAAACTAATAAAAATCTTCGGCATCCTTGACGTTACCGGTTCCGACTGCAAAAAAGCGCTGGAACTGCCAATGGCGGATTATGAAGACGCACTGCTTGCCGCATGTGCCAGGCGCAACAAGATGGAATGCATCATCACCCGGAACGTTAAGAACTTCAGCGGTTCGCCGGTCAGGGCGGTGCTGCTGGATGATTTTCTTAAAAACAAATAGGGCTTTGGCCGTCCGCCTGCCGGGCGGCCTTTCTTTATCTCCCGCGCCTGTTTTCTTTCGCTGTTATTACCGAGTGGCATCGCGTACACAGGCTCATGATGAAATGTATGATGATAAAGCCCTAGATACACAAACCATACCTCTTTTGCCCAGCTTTGTATCGTCTTCTATTTCTTCCTGCAGCATTTTCAGGGCGTAGGCAGTTGAATCTAATTGAACAAAATAATATTTACTAAATCGAACAAAATGCATATAATGTAATTGACCATAATGCAAGCAAAAGGAGTGAACAATATGCGCGTTTCAGCCACTGAATTTAAGATGAACATGAGTAAGTATATCGAGCGCGCCGCTTTTGAGGACATAATAATCACTCGCAACGGCAAAGACGTTGCGCTCCTTACAAACGTCGAAGGCAAAAAGAAAGAAGCTCTCAAATCCCTGCGCGGCATTTTAAAGGGAACCGATGTCACCCGGAATGAGATACGCAAAGAAAGGCTGGCAAAGTATAATGAAGATCCTAATTGATACAAATGTCATCATCGACTACCTTGTCGATCGGATGCCTTTCGCGGATCATGCTGAACAGGTGCTGGAACTCTGCAGAAGCGGCAAGGTCGAAGGCTTTCTTACCGCCAGCACCATCACCGATATCTACTATGTGGTCAGGAAAGCAGCCGGAAGAGAAAAAACGCTAGAAGCCATCCGTACGCTATGCTCCATTCTGGATATCGCCGATGTGGGAAAGGCGGATGTCCTCGGCGCGCTGGAGCTTGAAATGAAGGACTTCGAAGACGCACTCATCGCGCAGTGTGCCAGGCGTATCAGGGCGGAATGCATCATCACGCGCAATATCGCCGACTTTGCAGCCTCGCCAGTTCCTGCCAAAGAACCCGCCGTCTTTCTAAGTCAGTTTGATTAAGTACGCCGCCGCCAGGCGCCTTTCTTTATCTTCAAAGGGGCAGGAGAGATTCACAAGGAAGTGAAGTGCTATCTCCAAAACAATGCCCTGGTTATCCGACCTGTCCGCGATAACTCCGGCGAATTTGATGAAGAAATCCTGGCCGATTTAATAGCCCAAGGTTTTTCCAGGCAGGAGCTTCTTGAAAAGTTTAAAGCCATGCGGCGTCAGGTCCGTCCTGATGTCAAACGCTTGCTGGAAGAAGCCCGCCTTGCTACTGCCGGAAAAGCTGAATCTTCCACCTATAAAGAAGTTTTTGGTCAGGAGGGTAAATAATGCCTAAGTTGATTATTCTGCCTCCTGCTGCCCGCTTTTTAAAAAAATTGAAAGACAAATCCCTCAAAGCGGCCTTCCAAAAAGCTGTCGACGAAATCCTCAAAAATCCTTATTTAGGTGAACCCAAGACAGAGGATCTTTCCGGCGTCTTTTGTTATGGTTTTGGTAGTTAAATAGTTATCGCCTGTTTTTATGGTTTTAGTTACTCAGTTGCGGCGGTAAACTTCGATACCTTGTTCTTCAATTACCCGGCGCAGATTTTCGTCCAGGGAACTGTTCATGTCTATGACGTCGATTTTGTAGATGCCCACTGCTTCGTCCAGATCCAGCCATAAATCAGGCGATATTCTACCTTCACCGTAAACAGCCAGATCAATGTCGGAATTATATCTGTAATCCCCCCGGGCCCGGGAGCCGAAAATTATTGCTCTGGTCACATTTTCTCTTTTTTGCAATTCTTTTTTTATCGCCTGGATAATTTGTTCCGGCAACCCAAAATTCATTTGATTTTCTCCCCCATTTTGTTAGCAAAAGCAAAAAACACGGGATAATATTTATCTTTCACTCTGTCATATATTTCTTTGGCCATCTGCTCGTTATATGTGTGAACGGTCAGATTACGGGCATTTATCATGTCTATCCAGGTTTCGCCTTCTGTGATAATTCCCACTGCAAACGCCTCTTTAAAAGCTGACCTTGGTGAGTTTACAGTTACGATACCTTCAGATTCAAGGTATAGCTTCATTAATTTCCAGGCCAACTCATAAGTAAACTCGAAACGCTGTATTACCCCGTCATAAAGCAAGGGATTGGATACGTCTTCTTCCAATGCTTCCTTAAGTTTGTATACCGCTTTTTTGTATTCTGCAAATTTTTCTTTAAGTCTTTCCTGGCTCATGTTTCCACCTCCTTTCAGAATTTCGCCCTTCTCATAAGCGTAGATTCAGACCAACGTTACGATTCGTAACAGTTTTTAAAAAAAGAACCGTCCCCAAATGAAAAAGTATTTCTAAGATGAAATATACGGGGAAAAGGTTTTTTCTAATTCGGATTTCCATTCTATAAATGCTGGCAGAATTTCAGTATTTAAGATGATTTCTAATTGCTCCGGGTTTTCTTTTTTACAGGCTTCCACCACTTTTTGGTTGGCAAGCTCAAGTCTGGTAGTTAAAGGAAGCACAACATCCTTTAAATTCCTTTCTGATATAGACCGCAGTATAAATTTAATGATAGTTATGCCCAAAAAACAAGAATTAATAATTTTTACCTTTTCCTCATAGGGCAACATAGAAAAATTTCTTTTTAGCTTCATCAGTATTTTTTCGATGAGGGATAAAAGGGAAATTATTTCATCGATCATTTTGTTATATTCGACATACTGGCCCATAATTTAACCCCCCAAACTTTTTACTAAAATAGCCATGTAGACAGGGTATAAAAGCCGTTGTCCAAGCACAAGGGGACGTTTCTTTTGTGCTGTTTAGACTTTAAGTTATCCCCTGTACTGTTTAATTCAAATTTTTCTTTAACTCCTCTATTCTCTCTACTGAAAGTCCTGTCAATCTAGAAATAAGCTTTACATCTAATCCTTCTCGCAAAGCATTTAGAGCTGTTTCCTCTCTTCCCTCTTTTCTTCCCTCTTCTCTCCCCTCTTCTCTTCCCTTTTCTCTTCCTTCTCTCCGCAATCTCTCCGCTAAAGTCATTATATCTTCCCTCCTCTCAGGCAGTATTCTCTCTATACATTCTATAAGGATTTCCCAATTTTAGCTGCCATCTTTGTGGTTATTCGGCAAAAATCTCCATTTTCCTGCCAGAAGAGTAAACGCTAACATAAGCCTTTGGCTTGGGTTTGGTCAGGTCAATCTTTCCATTTGGGACATTCGGCATCAACGGGGGTATCTGCATGATCATCACTCCTTTTTACGGACAGAAAAACAGCATCCTCCACTTCTGACAGGGTGCGCTGATACACCGCAAGTTTTTCCTCCTCCCGGGCAGGAAGGAAGGTTTCTATGTGTCTTAAAGGGACTTTTCATTACAGCACAAAAGAACTGTCCCTGTGTGTTGCTATTTAAAGAATCACCATAGTGTAATCTGGTCACCAAAGGTTTTCCAGTTTTCTCTAGTTAAATCAGATTTTTTTATGGTTTTTATAAAGTGAATCTCCTTTGGGGTCAAAACTTTTGCCTTATTAGCATTTAATAAATCTTTATTCAAGCCAAACATGCTATCATTTTCATCTATATTACCATCATACATAACATACCTATCTATGCCATATCTGATTGCAGCCTCCATGGCATGACGTGAACCACTATCTCCTTCCCCTTTTCTGTAACTAGCTATCAGAATAATAGCCTTGGCAAACATGGCCTGCAACCTATCTCTCTCCACAAAACGCTTAATCGCCTCATGTTTTGTCGCCGGTTCCCGATAATATTCCGATATTAATAATCCTCCTCCGGCAACAATATCCTCTGCCAGCTTATAGTTAGCAGCAGGATATATTTTATAAAGCGTAGAAGGCAAAATAGCAATGGTTTTACCACCTGCTTCCAGGCAAACTTTATGCGCAACAGTGTCACAACCCAGGGCTAATCCGCTTACTATTACATTACCATCTTCAACCAGCATCTTAACTACTTTCTTTTCCCTCTCAATAATTTGAGCTGCAGGATCTACCAATCCTACCACAGCTACATTTCGATTCAAGTCATTTAATAATGATAAATCTCCTTTATAAAACAATAAAAACGGTTTTTCCGAATCATTCCTAACCATTCTATTAATAACCGGAAAATCAGCATCATAAGCACAAATTATGCCCCCTTCTTTTTGCGCAGAGACAATTTCATCTATTATCTTTTCCGAAACCGTATTTATTTGACTATGCAGCCGCTCATCATTCAATATTGCTTTTTCAAAAGCCTCTTTAGTATAAAATTTTTTCCAAAACTGGCTTGCCGTTTTTATAATCCCACATTCCCGGGCAGCTAAAACTTTCAAAGCAATATCAGAATACTTCATAGATTCCTCCTTGTATAACCGATTGCATAAAATATTATCTCATCAGCTCCACAATCATATAATGCCTGTATGCAGTCTTCATCTACATTAACATTTTGGGTATAGACGTCATCTACAAGTATAATCTTCTTTCCCTTTATTTTATCTCTATTAATTTGACAGGTTGCAATTGTTATGCCTGGATAAGGATCAGGGCCGTCATTTGGAATCTTAGGACTTCTAATATGCGTAGTACGGGTATTTTTTATTCTTCTTATATATCCTGTGCCGTCAATAACACCTTTTATATTTTGGGCTGCTATGCTTACCGCTTCTTGAAACATAAGCTGTGTTTGCTTATTATATGTATCTAAAGCTTTAGCCCTGGGTACACAAACCATAATCCAGTTTTCATCTTCTCGGCCTCGTATAATTTCTGGTATATCAGATACTAGAATATCTATAACTTTATTCCTGGCCTCAATCAGTGCCTCTATCGGTTCCCTATTAAAAGTATTTTTCAAAGTGTTTAAAAAATTAGGATTATTAGGTTCTCCATAACCGGTATAATATTGGTGAAAATAAGCTACAGTATCACGAAACAAAAAATCATTTCTTTTAATAATAAATCTGGTACAGGCCACCAACAAACCAACTCCCTGCAAGCTTTTTTAGGGCAAAATATTTTAAATTTGTATTGTTGTATACAATCTCTATGCCCGTAATCTTTTTAAATATATCTTAAACTACCAAACTCTAATTTTAAACTTCTAAAATAAAAGCAAGCCCTTTTCGACTTGGCTTGTTCGTGTCAGGATTTAGGAGGCATACTAAAGTAGGGTGTGGGAACAAAATCCTGAACTCAAAAATTTAACCTTGGGAAATGAGCTGTATCCTCAACTACTTTACTTTTTTGATTTTCAAGCATGTCTTTAGCAAAAAAAGAAAAAGGGACGTTTCTTTTGTGCTGTTTAGCCTTTAAGCCATCCCCTGTACTGTTTAATTCAAATTCTCCTTTAACTCCTCTATCCTCTCTACAGAAAGTCCTGTCAATCTAGAAATAAGTTTTACATCTAATCCTTCTCGCAAAGCATTCAGGGCTGCTTCCTCTCTTCCCTCTTTTCTTCCCTCTTCTCTCCCCTCTTTTCTTCCCTCTTCTCTTCCTTCTCTCCGCAATCTCTCCGCTAAAGTCATTATATCTTCCCTCCTCTCAAGCCTTAATTCTCTTGCGTATTCCATCAGTTCCTCCAGATCTATATCTATTTTATTAAATACATATATAGTCGTCGCAATAAATAAATACTCATAATCCCCGGGTATATTGTCCAGATAA
>NZ_FQWY01000021.1 GCF_900129805.1 Thermosyntropha lipolytica DSM 11003 | reverse complement strand
TAAGAAAGCAAGCAAAAAGATAAACTCAAAAATCTGTTGAACGTTTACCCCGCTTGCTTTGCGAATGTTGGCAGCACGGAGTAACTGGTTGATCTTTAAAACCTTAAATA
The DNA here is from genome assembly GCF_900129805.1 of Thermosyntropha lipolytica DSM 11003. Lineage (GTDB taxonomy): Bacteria > Bacillota > Syntrophomonadia > Syntrophomonadales > Syntrophomonadaceae > Thermosyntropha > Thermosyntropha lipolytica. The sequence goes on along the minus strand of NZ_FQWY01000021.1, from coordinate 35,357 downwards.
GTTTTGAAACTTCAGTTGTGACCTTTTCAGACGGATTAATTTGTTGTATCATTTAATCACGCATCCTTTCCGTTTGGATTGTTTTGGTTTCTTCCTTAATACCATTTTACCAAACGGGGATGCGTTTTTTGTTGTCAACAACAATTTTTTTGCTCAGTTACCCCCGATTTATTGCTGTTTGAGCAGGGTTTTCTGGGTGCGAAACTTGAGTTTATAACCTAAAACCATGAAAAAAACAAACTTTATTCGCGATATTTTTTATCAAATATGGTATTGCTAACCTATAAGCCTTTTATGTTCCACCATGATACAGCAGTCTTTTATAATCTGTACTCCGTTTTGGCGAGCAGTTTGTTCGCTTTCTTCCGGGCAGGTTACTCCCAGTTGAAGCCATACCCAGGGTATTTTTTTCTGTGCTGCTTCTTCCAGCAGGGCAGGGACTTCTTCACTGCGGCGAAAAACATCGACCAGGTCAACAGAAAAAGGTATATCGTTAAGGGAAGCAAAAGATTTTTCTCCCAGTACTTCTTCTACCCGGGGATTTACCGGGATGATGCGGTAACCTTTTTCTTGCAGATATTTAGCGACTCTGAAGCTGGGACGTTCTGGACGGTCAGAGAGGCCTACTATGGCGATAGTTTTGGTTTTTTGTAATATTTCCTTTTTAATCCGGTCTTCCACCAGTTTTTAACCTACTTGGTTGGAATAAAGAGGCAGATTTTGGGATCTGCCTCTTTGGTTTTTTAAAATTTGCGAAATTTTTCGCCCGGTGTGTTACATATAGGACATTTGTCAGGAGCTTCATTTTCTGCCACATAGCCGCATACCGGGCACAGGGCAAAACCTTCAGCGGGAAAATCAGAACCTTCCTCTAGGGCATTAAGTGCTTTTTCAAAAAGTTTCCCATGTTCTTTTTCCGCTTCATTGGCAAAATGGAAGGCGATTTTAGCTTCTTTAGCATCTTCCTTTTCCGCTTCTTTTATAAATTCAGGGTACATCACGGTAAATTCATAAGTTTCGCCCTCCAGAGCAGTTTTGAGGTTTTCTTTGGTGTCTTTAACTCCTCCCATTACCTGCAGCTGTCTTAAGGCATGGATAGTTTCAGCTTCGGCTACAGCTCTGAAAAGGCGGGCTACTTTAGGAAATCCTTCTTTTTCGGCTTTTTCCGCAAAAGCGGTGTACTTGCGGTTGGCCTGGGATTCGCCGGCAAAAGAAGCTTTGAGGTTTTCCTGTGATTTCATTATAGTCTCCTCCTTTTTTGCTTAATTTTTTTTAAAAGATTTTTGTAATTATAGCATAACATTATTTAGCAAAAAAATTTATACCAAATATAAAATTCAGGTTATATATTATGGCCCCAGTATTTACGGTCCAGGCTGCGGTATTGAATAGCTTCGGACAGATGATGGATCTGTATTGATTTTGAACCTTCTAAATCGGCAATAGTGCGGGCTACTTTCAGGATACGGTCATGGGACCGGGCATTAAGGTTGAGTTTATTAAAGGCTGTTTTAAAAAGCTGTTCTGATTTTTCATCCAGCTGACAGTATTTTTTTACTTCTGCTGGCCCCATCTGGGAGTTAAGTTTTATTTGCAGAGAGGAAAACCTTTTTCGCTGGATTTCCCGGGCAGCAGCAACTTTTTCCTGCAGAGAGGCAGAACTTTCTCCACTTCTTTTTTCACTTAGCTGTTCATATTTTACGCGCGGCACTTCTATATGCAGGTCTATGCGGTCCAGGAGAGGACCGCTTATACGGCTCAAATACCGCTGAATCTGCAAAGGACTGCAGCGGCATTCCAGATCAGAACCAAAATTGCCGCAGGGACAGGGATTCATGGAACATATGAGCATAAAATTGGCTGGGAATATATGGGTGGAATGAGCTCTGGCTACGGTTACCATACGGTCTTCTAAAGGCTGACGCATAGCTTCCAGTACATCACGGGAGAACTCCGGCAGCTCATCTAAAAAGAGCACCCCGTTTTGTGCCAGGCTTATTTCACCAGGCTTGGGAATTCTGCCTCCTCCGATTATGCTGGAGCTGGACGCGTTTTTATGTGGTGCGCGAAAAGGACGTTCAGTTATTATGGGATTTTTAGGGGTTAGGAGATTGGCTACCGAATATATGCGGGTAGTTTCCAGGATTTCTTCGCGCTGCATGGGAGGTAATATGCCGGGAAGCCGGCGGGCCAGCATAGTTTTGCCTCCTCCCGGAGGGCCTATGAGCAGGACATTATGCATGCCGGCAGCAGCTATGAGCAGAGCCCTTTTAGCAGTTTCCTGGCCTTTGACTTCGGCAAAGTCGTATTTTTTCTCGGGGTTTGATTTTATCTGGGTGGGATTTACCGGGGAAAGCGTTTCTTCGCCTTCTATGCAGGCTACCACCTGTCGCAAATGAGTGGCATAAAAAGATCTGATTTCGGGAACTAATCCTGCTTCTTTTTCGTTTTCTTCGGGAATTACCAGAACTTTATCTTGTTGGGAATAAGCGAGTTCCAGAGCCATAGCCATGATTCCGGGAACCCGGCGCAGATTTCCGTCCAGGGAAAGCTCACCTGCCCAGTAATAATCGGAAGGGATATCATTATTGATCTGTTCTGATGCTTTCAATATACCCAGGGCGATAGGTAGGTCGAGATGGCTGCCTTCTTTTTTTAGATCAGCCGGGGCCAGATTAACGATTATGCGGCGGCCTGGGAACTTGAAGCCGCTATTTTTTATGGCACTTCTTACCCTTTCCCGGGCTTCTTTGATAGCGGTGGAAGCCAGCCCTACTATTTCAAAGGCCGGAAGGCCATTTTGAATATCAACTTCTACTTTTACCGGCCTAGCTTCAATCCCGGTTATTATTAGCGAATTTACAGCTGCCAGCATATTTTCCTCCCCCGTACAGGTAAGTTTTTCTAACATAAGTTAAGCAAATTCATCAGTTGCTGTAAATGAAAAAATCAATATCTGTTAAAATCTATTTTTTTAAGAACTTTAATGGGCAAATTTACATATATATTTAAAAGGCATATGGATATTGAATAAAAGGACGGAAATATGTATAGGGATTTAACTTTAAAAAAGAAAGAAAAATTTTTCCAGCTTTATAAAGATTATCAAAAAAGAGAGAGGATAAGGGTATTATGTGTTAATCATCTTTTATATTATCTCAATTTCGGGCTTTTTGCTGCTATGGGGAAAATGGGTTATACTGTTTGTATTTTGCCCCTTGCTAAATATGCTGAAGATGAGCAGAAGGATATTTTAAGCTACTGGCTGAAGCAATTTAAACCTCATTTGGTTTTTACTCCCGGCTGGTCTATAAATCTTTTTGCTATTGAAGTTTTTCTGGATGTAGTAAAAAGTCATGAAGTGCCTCATCTTTATTGGGCTACGGAAGATCCGCTCTTTTTTGAAGAAGTTTCCCTGCTTTTTGCTCCGCACTGTGATTATGTCTTTACTTTAGCTGAAGAATGTAATCTATGGTATGCCCAAAGGGGAATCCCTTCTTCTACCCTTACCTTTGCCTGTAATCCGGATATTTTTAAGCCTTTACCTCCCAGAAAAGGATACAGCTATGATCTGGTTTTGGCTGCTAATAATTATTACTGGTTTGCGGAAGGCAAAAAATTTAGGCGCCAGGCTATAGATATAATACTGAAACCTCTGGTGGATGGCAATTATAACCTCAAGGTATGGGGAGGGGATTGGACTAACCCGCAATCAGATTATATTATTCCTGAGCATATGTATGGCGGTTATATAGATTATCGGGAAACTCCTTATCTTTATTCTTCAGCCAAGATTGTCCTGGGTTTGCAATCAGTTAATAATTCCTTGACGCAAACCAGCTGCCGCACTTATGAAATTATGGGTACAGGAGCTTTTCATCTTACGCCTTTTACCCCAGCCTATGCCAATTTTTTCCGCAATTTTGAACATGTAGTATGGTCTACATCACCTGAAGAGACGCTGGAAATAGTAGATTATTACCTGCAGCACGAAGAAGAAAGGAAAAAGATAGCCAAAAAAGCCCGGGAAGAGATTTTGGCCCGACATACCTATATGCACAGGGTGCGGACCATGGAAAAGAAGCTTATGGCTTTTATTGAGGACCTGTGAGCAGGAGCAAGGTTAAGTTCAGGGGAGGCAAGGTTAAAGTATGGAAAAAAAGACGGTGGTGGTTACGGGAGGAGCGGGCTTTATAGGATCACACCTGACAGACTATCTGGTAAGAAAAGATTATGAGGTAATAGTAGTTGACAATTTATCAGCAGGAAGTATAGAAAATCTCCCTCGTTGCGGCAAGATATATTTTTATCAGAAAGATGTAAGAGATGAAACCCTGGCCCGGATTTATGATAAATATAAGCCTGGTTTGCTTTTTCATCTGGCTGCCCATTATGCCAATGAGCTTTCGATAAAGGAACCAGTTTATGATTTAAGGATTAATGCTGAAGGCACTCTGGTGCAGCTCAAGCTGGCAGTTAAAACCAGAAGTATAAGGCGCTTTGTATATGCTTCTACTTCCTGTGTTTATCTGCCGTCATTTAACCCTTTAAAGGAAGATTCACCTTTAAAGCCTCATACCCCGTACGGTATATCCAAGCTGGCAGGTGAATATTATACTCTTTTTTATGGAGCCAACTATGGATTACCTTTTACCATAATCCGCTATTTCAATGTCTACGGCTCTAAAGAACCTGACAGCATGTACCGGGGTGTTATAGCCAAATTTGTAGCGGCAGCGGTGAGGGCAGGATCTCTGTTTATTACCGGCAACGGAGAGGAAGTTAGAGATTTTACTTATGTGGAAGATGCAGTAAAGGGGACAATTTTGGCGGCTTTTTCCTCTAACGGGATAAACCAAGTTTTCAATATAGGAACAGGTACTGGGACTACCATCAGGGAAGTTGCTGATATAATAAGCAGGCTAAAAGGCCAGAACATTTCTGTCGAATACCAGGAAAGAAGGAAATGGGATCAGACCATTTATCGGGTAGCTGATATAAGTAAAGCCAGGTCCTGGCTGGGATATGAGCCAGGATACAGTCTTTATAATGGATTAAAGCTTACCCTGGATTGGTATGAGAAAAATTTAACTACTGACAGGAAAAACCAGAATTAGAGAGGAAAGGGATATGAATAAAGTTATAATTCCTTTAACTAAAGGCCTGTATATTTCGCAATACTATGCCTGGCAAAATTTCAGATCCAGTGAAGTCCTGTTTGCGGGAAGATTTAAAGGAAGAGGAGATATTTATCGCAGTTTGCTCTATTGCGATCTTTCTTATCTGGATGGGATAATTCCCCCGGGTGATGTTATAAGAAGTGCCTGCTTGCAAATGCACATAATACGCAATGATCTTTTACCTGGTAAGAAGGCTAGGTTGCTGATTTATCCCCTGCTTGCCCCCTGGGACGAAAATGAGGTTACATGGAATAAGCAGCCGCTATTTGATAAAAAAAGAAATTTAACTATAGCCGTTAAGGCAGGTAGAGAGGGAGAAGTTGTTTTTGATCTAACTTTATGGGTAAGGGAATGGTATGAGCAAAAAAGTCCCTATTATGGAATCATGTTAGGCGGGGAAGAAGATTATGATGCCCTGATTGCTCTGGCTGGTTTAAGGTTTTTGCCGGTTAGCAAGAGGCCGGCATTAATAATAAATTATGGTAATTTAAATTATTAAATTAATTCCGTTTTTAAAATGTTGTATAATATTCCCCCTTTTTTGGCAATCTAGAAAAGAGAAAGCACAAGGAAAGGAGAAGCGACATGATTGGTGCGGTAGTACGTTTTATCGTATCGGCTCTGGTTTTAATGCTGGTAAGCTTTTTGATACCGGGAATAAGTGTAAATGGCTTTGTGGGAGCTTTAATTGCTGCTCTGGTTATAGCAGGTTTAGGTTATGTAGTAGAAATGATTATGGGTGAGAAGGTTTCTCCCAAGGCGAGAGGTGTAGTAGGGTTTATTACTTCCGCTGTAGTTATATATCTGGCTCAGTTTATTATTCCAGGTTTTTTATCCGTATCTCTTCTAGGAAGCCTTATTGCTGCTCTGGTAATAGGTATAATCGATGCTTTTGTGCCGACGGAATTGAGATAAAATACGGCATTTAAACCAGGAGGGAGCGGTTCTAAATGGAACCGTTCTTTTTTGTTGGCCCGGGCAGTTTTTATAAAGTATTTGCGGAAATATTAAATTAAAAGTAAAATTACAATAGATTGCTTTATATTTTACTAGTTGCAGTTTAGGAGGCTTTTTATGTACGGATTTATAGGGAATATAGGACCATGGGAATTAGTCTTGATACTGCTCATTGCCCTGATTGTAGTAGGACCGGGAAAACTTCCGGAAGTTGCCAGGTCTTTAGGAAAGGCCATAAACCAGTTTCAGAAGGCTACCAGCGGAGTGAAAAGGGAAATTGAGGAAGCCATAAGATTAGATGACAAACCGAGTTCAGCGGCGGATATAAATGTGAAACCAGGAGCAAAGAAGGAAGATGAGGCTGCTGAGGAAGATGTGGTATTAAAAGAGGTGGGAGAAGAAGCAGCTGCGGAAAATGATACCCGTATAAGCTAATCTTTAAAAATCGCATAGAATTTGAAAAACTCTTATCAAGAGAGGTGGAGGGACGGGCCCGATGAAACCCGGCAACCGCCGTATAAGGTATGGTGCCAAATCCTGCAGGTTTTAACCTGGGAGATAAGAGGGATAAAAGGCCCTCTTTATAGAGGGTTTTTTTGTTTATAAAAATAACGAAAGTGGGGTTATCAGCAAAGTGGAAAGTTTGGAAGTCTTGCTCAAACAAAGAATTTTGCTCCTGGATGGAGCTATGGGTACTATGCTGCAGGCTAATGGTTTAAAGCCGGGAGAGTGTCCGGAGTGGTTTGGGGTTAATAATCCTGAAGTGCTGGGAGAAATACATTATAGATATATAGAAGCAGGAGCCGATATTATCCAGACCAATACTTTTGGCGCTAATCGTTTTAAATTGATGGAATACGGACTGGAAGACAAGGTTTATGAAATAAACAGTGAAGCCGTAAGAATTGCCAAAGAAAAGGCGCAAGGGAAAGCACTGGTGGCTGCTTCTATTGGGCCTACGGGAAAACTTTTAAAACCGATAGGTGATGTTTCTTTTGATGATCTGTATGCAGCCTTTAAAGAACAAATTGTAGCCTGTGCTCGGGCAGGAGCTGATCTCATATCTATAGAAACCATGACTGATATTGGGGAAATGCGGGCCGCTTTGATTGCAGCGAAATATAATACGGATATTCCGGTTATTGCCCACATGACTTTTGAAAAAGATGGAAGAACTATGATGGGAACTGATCCGGTAACGGCACTTATTATACTGGAAGCGCTGCAGCCTTTAGCCATAGGAGCTAATTGTTCGGGAGGCGCTTTGCAGCTTTTACCTGTTATCGAGGAGATGAACAGGTATAGCAGTGTATTTTTGTCCGTAGAACCTAATGCAGGTTTGCCGGCTCTGGTGGATGGCAAGACTGTTTTTCCCGATACTCCAGAGGAGATGGCAGAATATGCTCTTTTGCTCAGGGATGCCGGTGCTAATATAATCGGAGGTTGCTGTGGAACTACTCCTGAACATATAAAAGCGATAGCCGAGGTTTTAAAAGGACTTTCTCCTTTGCCCCGGGAGAAGAAAAGGATATTTGCTTTTGCTTCCCGCAGCCGCCATGTTATAATAGGGCCTCCTTATCCGCTGGCTTTTATTGGGGAGAGGATTAATCCTACTGCCCGCAAAAAGCTGGCTCAGGATATAAAAGAAGGACACATGGCCATGGTAGTGGAGGAAGCGAAAAAGCAGGTAGAAAGCGGTGCTCCTATGCTGGATGTTAATATGGGGGTTCCAGGCATAGATGAGAAGGAAGCTATGAAAAAGGCAGTTATAGCTATACAGGCGGTAGTAGATGTGCCTCTTTCTCTGGATTCCACCCATCCGGAAGCCATAGAAGAAGGTTTGAAAAATTTTGTCGGGAGAGCCCTCATAAATTCCACCACCGGCGAAGAAAAAAACCTGGCGAAAATTCTCCCTCTGGCTAAAAAATATGGGGCAGCTGTTCTGGGACTATGCCTGGATGAAAACGGTATTCCCCCTACCGCGGAAGAAAGGGTGAAAATCGGGCATAAAATTTACAACGAAGCCAGAAAATATGGCCTGCGCGATGAAGATATTTATCTGGACTCTCTGGTGAAAACGGCCAGTGCCGAACAAAGAGAGGTTATGGAAACTATAAAAGGCTTAACCCTTATCAAAGAAGAGCTGGGGGTAGGAACCGTTTTAGGAGTAAGCAATGTGTCCCATGGACTTCCCAGCCGGGAGGTATTGAATTCCACGTTTCTGGCTATGGCTCTGGCCGCAGGTTTAGACCTGCCTATAATGAATCCTTTTGACAGCCGGATGATGGATGTGGTAAGGGCAGCAGCTGTACTCTTGAACCGTGATGCTGATTGTAAGGAATTTATAAGTTTCTATAAGGGATCTAGGGCAGAAGCATCCCGTGAGGTGGCAGCCATAAGGCACCCCTTGTGCCGTGAATGCAATATTCCTGATCTGGTAGCCCGCATGGCCAAAGGCGAAGCGGAAAAGGGAGCCAAAGAAGGGAAAACTTCTTTGCCGGCGGAGGAAAAGGAAGGGAGCCTTATAAAGATTCGGAATGCAGTCCTGGAGGGAAATGTGGAAGGTATAATCCCTTTGCTCGAAGAAGCTTTAGAAAAAGAAAAGGTTGAACCTTTGACTATTATTAATAATGCCCTCATACCGGGAATAGAAAAGGCGGGAGAGCTTTATGACCGCAAAGAATATTTTCTGCCTCAGCTTATGCGGGCAGCTGATGCTATGAAAACAGCCTTTTCCTATCTTAAACCTATGCTGGCTGAGGAGAGTGATGCCCAGAGGGGAGTAGTAGTCTTGGCTACGGTAGAAGGGGATATTCATGATATAGGCAAGAATATTGTCGGGGTGATGCTGGAGAATTATGGATTCAAGGTGATAGATCTGGGTAAAGATGTTAAAGCTAAAGATATTGTCGATGCTGCTCAGCGGGAAAAGGCGGATATAGTAGGTTTGAGTGCCCTTATGACTACTACTATGCCCCGGATGAAAGAGGTTATTGAAGAGGTAAAAAAAAGGGGGCTTTCCTGCCGGGTTATGGTGGGAGGAGCGGTGCTTACCCAGGAATATGCTGACAGCATAGGGGCTGATGGCTATTCTGAAGATGCGCGTTCGGCAGTGCTCCTGGCTCAGCAACTAATGCAGAGGGCAGGGTTTAGTACGGTAAATTAGCATAGCATACATGATATTTATTCCCCCTATAAAAATTTAATATAACAAAAGCCTTGTTATAACTGTTAACCTTTATATAAGCGGTCAAAAGAGATGAATTTCACTAATCCCTTGCATTATGCAGGGTGGGAAAGGTATAAGTAATTTTTATAGGGGGCGAAAGAGTGAAAGTAGTAGACAATATGCTGGAATTAGTGGGGGGGACGCCGGTAGTCAAGCTTAACCGGCTGACAGAAGGTATGCAGGCAGAGATTTATGTTAAGCTGGAGTGTTTTAACCCGGCAGGAAGCCTTAAAGACCGGGCGGCTTTTTATATGCTGGAAAAGGCAGAAGCTGAGGGAAAGTTAAAAAAAGGCATGACGGTTATAGAAGCTACGACAGGAAATACAGGTATTGGCCTGGCTATGGCCGCAGCAGTTAAGGGTTATAAACTTATTATTGTTATGCCGGCTAATATGAGTGAAGAAAGACGCAAAATACTTGAATTTTATGGAGCCGAGGTACTTTTAACCCCCCCTATTCAGGGTATGCTGGGAGCAGTAGAAAAGGCGAAAAGCATTGCCACGGCCGATCCGGATAAATATTATCTTGTTCAGCAGTTTTCTAATCCTTATAATGCGGAAAGCCATGCTTTATATACAGCAAGGGAAATATTGGATCAGATGGGAAATAATCTTGATGCTGTTGTCATCGGGGTAGGAAGTGGCGGAACCTTAACCGGGGTGGCAGAAGTTTTAAAAAAGGAAATACCTGATATTGATATAATAGCTGTTGAACCCAAAAATTCAGCGGTTTTAAGCGGTGGATCTCCTGGAGCCCATGAAATCCAGGGTATTGGTGCAGGATTTATACCTCCTATACTGAAAACCGAATTAATAGATTATGTTTTTGCCGTGAAAGATGGAGAAGCTATAGATACCTGCCGGCAGCTGGCAAGGAAAGAAGGGATAGCAGTCGGCATATCTTCCGGGGCTGCAGTTTTTGCTGCTCTTAAAGTAGCGGAGAAGAAAAAGTATAAAAAGGTACTGGCTATAGCACCAGATGGGGCAGAAAAATATATTTCGACCCTTTTGTTTGGATAATAAGGGGGTAAGGGGGAGTTAGAAAGTGAATGTAAAGGCGGTAGCTGAATATCTTGTGTCCTGGCTGAGAAATGAAGTAGAAAAGGCAGGGGCGAAAGGAGTAGTCCTGGGTATAAGTGGAGGTATTGACTCGGCGGTAGCAGCTGTCCTGGCGCAAAAAGCCTGGGGAGAAAACTGCCTGGGGCTTATTCTGCCTTGTGAAAGCAGTGTAGAAGATAGGATGCATGCTCAGCTTCTGGTGGATACTTTTAAAATCAACCACCGGATTGTAGAATTAACCGATGTATATCGGCTGCTTACCACTAAATTTGAATCATATTTAAAAATAGAAGGGGTAAAAGGAAGACTTTTAAGAGCTAATATCAAACCCCGGCTGCGCATGATTACCCTTTATTATTCGGCCCAGGCCAGGGATTATCTGGTAGTAGGCACCAGCAACAAGAGTGAGATAAGTATAGGATATGCTACCAAACATGGGGATAGTGCCGTAGATTTGCAGCTGTTAGGCGATTTGTTAAAGGAAGAAGTTTATGAGCTGGCTCATTACCTGGGTATACCAGAAGAGATAATCAATAAACCCCCTTCCGCTGGTTTGTGGGAAGGCCAAACAGATGAAGGAGAAATGGGGATTACTTATGCAGAACTAGATACCTATCTGAAAACAGGAGAGGGTAGGCCGGAAGTAGTAGAAATAATCCAGGATATGCACAGGAAAAGTGAACATAAAAGAAGGATGCCTCCTATTGCTTATATCCCCGCGGAATACAAATAACAGCTTAACAGCAAAATAAAGCAAAAGGAGGAAGGGCTTTTGGCCAATACCAGAAAACGCAATGTTTTTATAAGGATAATAATTGCCGTAGCTATTTTTATTTATATAGCTATTATGGCTTATAAGGAGCTTTCGCCTTTTGATTTTAGGGTGATTACAGCATTTTTTGGCCTGTATCTTTTATGGACGGTAGTAGCCGAATCTTTGATCTATAAAGATCCTGACACTTATGTGATTGAAGATGATGACCGCAGGTCTTATTTATATGTGCAGCTTTCTTTTTTACTGGCTCTTTTTTTTGCTGCTATCGATTTTGTGGATTTAAATTACACTAGAATTAAAGCTTTAGAACCAGTTATAATTTATACTGGTTTTGCCCTGTTTGTAGTTTCCTGCTTTGTACGCTGGTGGGGCTTTAATTCTATAGGTAAATATTTTAATCCCCGCGTAGCTATCTATGAAGATCACAAATTGATAACCGATGGTGCTTATAAGAAGATAAGGCATCCCCTGTATTTGGGAACCCTGCTCAGTATTATTTCTATCCCCCTGGTTTTTAATTCCTGGGGTTCTCTGGTGCTCATTATATTGCTAACCCTTCCTGCTCTTGTTTATCGCATAAAGGTTGAGGAAGAATTGCTTATCAAGCATTTTGGTGATGAGTACAGGGAATATATGAAAAGAACCAAGAGAATGATTCCTGGTATATGGTAATATTTATTCTAGTAAGCGGGATGAAGGAGGAATTTAGATGGCAGGACATTCGAAATGGGCGAATATAAAACATAAAAAGGCCCGTTCTGATGAGCGAAAAGGCAAAGAGTTTACCAAAATTGCCCGGGAAATAATGATAGCTGTTCGTACCGGCGGCAGTGCTGATCCTGAAGCCAATTCCAAGCTTAAGCTGGCTATCCAGAAGGCTAAAGCAGTTAATATGCCGAATGAAAATATACAAAGGGCTATAAAGAAGGGAACGGGAGAAATAGAAAGTGAAGCTCTGGAAGAAATGATATATGAAGGCTATGGACCGGCGGGGGTGGCTATATTGATGGAAATAGCTACCGACAACCGCAACCGTACCGCTTCGGAAATAAGGCATATTTTCTCCAAGCATGGAGGCAATATGGGGGAAAGCGGTTGCGTAGCCTGGATGTTTAAGCGGGCTGGTCTTATTGGGATAAAGAAAGAAAATCTCAAAATGGATGAAGAAGAGTTTATGCTTTATGTTATGGATTTAGGCGCTGATGATATAAAAGATGAAGGGGAAGTGCTGGAAATTGTAACTGCCCCCGAAAACTTTATGGAAGTAAAAGAGGCGCTGGAAAAGGAAAATATCCCTTTAGAGGTAGCCGATGTAGTTATGCTGCCGGAAAATACAGTGGAAATAACGGATGAGGAAACAGCAGCTAAAGTAATTAAGCTTATCGAAAAATTGGAAGACCATGATGACGTGCAGAATGTCTATACCAATGTTTCCATCCCCGATAATTTGATGGAAAAGTTGTCTTAAAAAAGTGCAAAGGTGACCCTGGGTTTTCCCGAAGTCACCTTTTTTAATCCTATTTTTCTGCTGCTTCCGGCACTTCAACTTTAAGCTCTCCATTTACAAAGCTTATTTTAGCCTCTCTGGAGTTTATCCGCAAAGGCAGTGCAGCCAGAACGCTTTTCAGGTTGATTTTGGGGTCTAAAGGCATATCGGTAAATTCGCCTATTTTTATCCAGGGCATGTTGGCTTTTATTACATAATCCGTATCTTTGCGATAAACTTTTACCGGTATTTCCAGGGTTAAATCATCCTCAGCGGAGGCAAAGATATTTTCGCCCCAGCTTATGTCGCCATAGGGAGAAAGAATATCTACCGGAGTACCTGCCCAGTTATCGAATAAAGCAAGAATATGTTCGGTTTTTTCCAGTTCATCATTAAGGCTTTGCAGGGCAGCCTGGTAGTATTCGGCTTCTCTTGCGTTGTTGGCAGATATTTCTTCCGGCTCTATTTCCCATATGATGCCATTGCTCAGAGCTGCTTCCATAAAGCGAAATACATTTTGCCAGTAAGATTTATCTTCCGTTTTTTCATTTTGGGCTGTCCTTAAATCTTCCATCTGAGAACCTGCCTCTACATCCCGCCAGGCGTAGTTGGGATCAAAGAAAGAATAGTCTAAAGCTATGTCGTTAAAGATATCAGCCAGCTTGTGGACTGCCATTTTCCCACCTCCTAAATTTGCGGATTTGAACGCAATTTTCAGAAAACTTAAACAAATTTGACTTTAATTTGACTTTCTTATACTTAATTTAAACCATATTTCCGGTTTTTATGCAAGTACAATTTTAACCAAAATTTATATTTTAAACCGGTTTAAGTGACGATTTATCCGGAAAAATACAAAATGTTGGCTAAAGCAAGTATAGACGGCCTGGAGGAGGGTAAAAATTTTTATGAGGTGATCTTTAGTGATTAAAAAGGGGCAAAGTATCCTGTTTCTTATTACTCTGGGCCTTTTCTTTGGTGCCGGTTATTTTCTGGCTGGCTGGTGGTCGGATTTTTCCGCGGTCGATAAGGCCAAAAAGCCGGTGATGGAAGATAGGGAAAGAAATGATTTAATAAGTGAGGAAAATCAGGTAATATATGAAGAATTTTACACTAGATGCGGACATGTTATTATATCCAGCTTCCCTTACCGGGAGAGCTTAAATGGCAAAACCGTAGATGAGATAAAGAATATTTATAAAGAGAAAGCAGGCTACGAAATTAAGAGAGAGGAAGAAACCTTAATTATAAGACATACTATTGATGGTTATTGCCCGGCTGAATATGAAAGAAGGAGATTAAAAGAATACCAGGGCTATGTGGCTATATTTAAGGGGCCAAAGGAAGAAGAGGTTTTAGAAAAGGTTACCAACATAAAGATAGAAAATCTTCCTGCCGAAGAGCAGGCCAAAATAAAGCGGGGCGACTACGAGTTCAGGGATGAAGAGGCCATGCAGGATGCTCTGGAAAATTTTGATGAGTTTATATGATTTTTGAGCGAACAAAAGTTGGCATGAGGATGAGGCAGTAAGGAAGCCTTATCCTTTTTTTATGGGCTTAAAAGGTATTAGAAAAGTAAATATTTTTGCGGTATTATTAAAATTGATTTATTAATAAACGAAAACCGAAATAAAAGGCCGACTTATAGATATATTTTGGGGAGAAGAGGTTTATGCTTATTTTAGGTATAGATCCGGGGACAGCCATAACCGGATATGGATTGGTTGATACCCGGAGAGGAAGAGAAGTGCTGATTACCTATGGGGTTATTACTACTCCAGCGGAAATGGAGATGCCTTTGCGCCTTTTTAAAATTCAATCGGAGTTAAGTGCTATTATTAATGAATTTAAACCAGAAGCAGCAGCAGTGGAAGATATTTTTTACCATCGCAATGCCAAAACGGTTATTACGGTGGCCCAGGCCAGGGGGGTAGCTCTTTGTACTCTGGCGGCTTCAGGCATCAAAACAGCTGAATATACTCCTCTGCAGGTAAAACAGGCAGTAGTCGGATATGGCGGTGCGGACAAAAAACAGGTGCAGAGTATGGTTAAGTATATCCTCAAGCTTGATCATATTCCCAGGCCAGATGATGCGGCAGATGCCCTGGCTGTGGCCATATGCCATGCTCATAATTTACGCCATATAAATATTTAGCGTGAAGGGGTTTAAAAGATGGTTTCATTTTTACGGGGAAGATTAGCCTTCTGTGAAGAAGATGCGGTGGTCATAGATGTAGGGGGAGTAGGTTATACTGTTTATGTACATAAACGCAGTTTTAGAGAAATGCCCCCTCCTGGCGACGAGATTTTTATATATACCTGTATGCAGGTTATGGAAAATGAGTTCAGACTCTATGGTTTTTTGCATAGAGAAGAAAGGGAGCTTTTTAAGAGGCTGATTACGGTTTCCGGCATGGGGGCTAAAAGCGCTCTGAGTATTTTAGGAGCTGCTGAGCCTGCTGCCTTTTACCAGGCGGTAATAAATGGAGATGAAAAGTTTTTAACCAGTTTGCCGGGAATAGGCAAGAAAACTGCCCAGCGGCTGATATTTGAATTGAAAGAAAAATTGTGGTCACTAGGTTCAGTATACGCTGGTGAGGAAAATGGGGAAAGAGCAGCAGAGCTTGTGGAGGTTCTGGAGGCTTTAGGCTATAAAAGAAGTGAGTTTTATCCTCTTTTGCATGAGCTGAAGAGAAAGAAGGAGCTTACAGGCTGCCTGGAGGAAGACCTTAAAAAGGTTTTGCGGTTTATAAATCAGCGACAATCATCAGTTTAAAATAAAGGAGGTGTGTGCGGTTTTGGCTGAGGAAAGGATTATATCACCTCACCTGCTGGCCGAGGATGAAGGAACTGACCAATCGATAAGACCGCTGACTTTGAAGGATTATATAGGGCAGGAAAAGGTAAAAGAAAACATAAGTGTATTTATTTCCGCTGCCCGTGAGAGAGGAGAAAGTTTAGATCATGTTCTTTTGAGTGGTCCGCCGGGATTGGGCAAGACTACCCTGGCTACTATAATTGCTTATGAGACAGGAAAACCTATAAGAAAAACTTCGGGGCCGGCCATAGAGAGGCCGGGAGACCTGGCGGCTATACTTACCAATCTGGAACCAGGAGAGATACTTTTTATTGATGAAATACACCGTTTAAACCGCAGTGTGGAGGAAATTATGTATCCGGCTATGGAAGATTTTGCCCTGGATATTGTTATCGGCAAAGGGCCGGCGGCTCGCACTTTAAGGATTGATCTGCCTCCTTTTACTCTGATTGGGGCTACTACCCGTCCCGGGCTTTTAACTTCACCTTTGCGGGACCGCTTTGGCATTCAATGCCGGCTTGATTTTTATGAGGTAGAGGACCTGGTTACTATAATCAAGCGGGCAGCAGGGATATTAAATATAAAAATTGAAGATGATGGCGCTTATGAAATTGCCAAAAGGGCCCGGGGAACTCCCCGTATTGCTAATCGGCTTTTGAAAAGGGTGCGCGATTATGCGATGGTGAAAGGAAATGGCGTAATCGATTATGAGATTGCGCGTCTAGCCCTTGATAAGCTGGAAATAGATGAATGGGGACTAGATGTTTTAGATCGCCTGATCCTGGAAACCATAATTGTAAAATTTGGCGGAGGGCCGGTGGGATTGGAAACTTTATCGGCTGCGGTTTCCGAAGAACCTGATACCATAACGGATGTTTATGAGCCTTATCTGCTTAAATTAGGCTTGATTCAAAAGACGCCCCGCGGTAGAATTGCAACTGAGCGTGCCTATCGGCATCTAGGTTATCCGGTTAAAGATGGTAGAAGTGGAATCTTGTTTGATTTATAAATGATAAGCTGGTGGTTTTCAATGGCTAAAGTTTTGCTGCATATATGCTGTGGTCCTTGTGCTATTTACCCTCTGCAGGTATTGAGAGAACAGGGCCATACTGTTATGGGTTATTTTTATAACCCTAATATTCAACCTTATACTGAATATGTAAAGAGGAAGGAAGCTCTGGAGAAGTTGGCCGGAAGGACTGATTTAAAGGTTATTTATGATGAAAAATATGATATGGTTAATTTTTTGCGCCGTGCAGCTTACCGGGAGGGCAGACGCTGTCTTATGTGTTATGAGATGAGGTTAAGCAGGGCTGCCCATATAGCCAAAAAAGGTAAATTTGATTATTTTACTACCACCCTTTTAGTCAGCAAATATCAAAAACATGACCTTATTGCCGAAGTAGGAAAAGCAGCTGGTGAAATTTATGGGATACCTTTTTTATATTATGATTTCCGCGAAGGATTTTCTAAAGGGGTTGAGATGTCGAAAGAGATGGGGCTTTATCGCCAGCAATACTGTGGATGTATTTACAGTGAAATGGAAAGATATGCTCCCCGAAATATCTGGCAAGAGGTTTATAAATCTGAGGACTAGAGGGGGAAGTAAATCATGAATTTTATGGAGAGCATGGGCAAAATTTTTATAAGTTTAGGCTTTTTTCTGCTCTTACTGGGAGTAATTTTTTTATTTTTGTCTAAGCTAGGTAATAATATTCCCCTGTTCAGGCTGCCGGGAGATATATATATAAAAAGAGAAAATTTCGCTTTTTATTTTCCCCTGACTACTTTTTTGCTGCTCAGCCTTTTTCTGACTCTAATTGCCAATCTTATATTAAGGAGATGAGATATGAACGACAAAAGTTATGATATTTACCATTTAAAAAGCTATGACTATTACCTGCCTGAAGACTTGATAGCTAAATTTCCGGTTGAGCCCAGGGATGCTTCCCGCCTTCTGGTGCTTGACCGCCGGACAGGAAGGGTGGAGGACAAAATTTTTCGGGATATAATAGAATATCTTAAGCCAGGTGATACCCTGGTGGTGAATAAAACCCGGGTAATTCCTGCCCGTCTGCATGGGTATAAGGAGAGTGGGGGCAAAGTTGAGATCCTTTTGCTTAAGAAGAGGGATGAGGGGTGGGAAGCTCTGGTAAGACCTGCTAAAAGGTTAAGGCCGGGAGAGACAGTTTTTTTTGGGGAAGGGGTCAAGGTTACAGCGGAGATTGTTGATGTAAGCGAGGTAGAAGGGGGCAGGATCATAAGGTTTAATAACTGCCCGGATGACTACCAGTTTATTGAAGAGATGGGGGAAATGCCTCTGCCGCCTTATATAAGGCGAAGTGCAGAAGAAAGCGATAAAAGACGTTATCAGACAGTTTATGCGCAAGAAACAGGTTCAGCAGCAGCTCCTACTGCCGGGCTTCATTTTACTGAAAAGCTTCTTTATGATTTGCAAGCGAAAGGGGTAAATATTGCGGGTATTGTTTTGCATGTAGGCATCGGTACTTTTCGTCCTGTGACCTGTGAGAATATAAGAGAACATAAGATGCATCGCGAATGGTACCGGATAGATGAAGAAACCGCCCGGCTTTTGAATAATACCCGCCAGGAAGGAAGGAGTATTGTGGCTGTAGGGACTACGGTAGTACGAACCCTGGAAACAGTATATAATGATGATTATGGATTCCGCGCTGAGAGTGGGGAAACAGAGAAATTTATATATCCAGGCTATAAGTTTAAGGCGGTAGATAAACTGATCACCAATTTTCATCTGCCTGGTTCTTCACTCCTCATGCTGGTAGCCGCCTTTGCCGGCTATGAAAATACTATGGCTGCTTATCGCTATGCGGTAGAAAACAGGTATCGGTTTTTCAGCTATGGAGATGCTATGTTTATAAAATAGAAAATTACGGGAGGAGTTTATGCTTAAATTTAAAGTTATAAAAAAAGATGCTTCTTCCGGTGCGCGGCTGGGGGAGCTGGAAACTGCCCACTGGAAGTGTAAGACGCCTATATTTATGCCGGTAGGAACCCAGGCTACAGTAAAGACCCTTACTCCGGAAGATTTATATGAAATAGGTGCTGATATTATACTGTCCAATACTTATCACCTTTATTTAAGGCCCGGAGCTGATCTGGTCGAGAAGGCAGGAGGCCTGCACAAGTTTATGAACTGGAAGCGGGGGATACTTACTGACAGTGGCGGTTTTCAGGTTTTCAGTTTGAGCAAGCTCCGCAAAATAACGGATGAGGGAGTTTATTTTAATTCCCATATAGACGGGTCGCGCCATTTTTTAACTCCGCAAAAAGTTATGGAGATTGAGCAGAAGCTTGGTGCGGATATTGCTATGTGTTTTGATGAGTGTGCACCTTATCCCTGTACCTATGAATATGCGAAAGAGGCTTTGCGGCGAACCAGCTTGTGGGCCAAAATCTGCAGGGAGCATCATAAAAGGGAAGATCAGGCTCTTTTTGGCATTGTCCAGGGAAGCATTTTTGATGATCTGCGCCGGAAAAGTGCTGAGGATATTGTAGCTCTTGATTTTCCCGGTTATGCGGTGGGAGGCTTGAGTGTGGGGGAGCCCAAGTCGGAAATGTATCGGATATTGGAGCTTACCCACACTTTATTGCCGGAAGATAAACCCCGGTATTTAATGGGGGTAGGAGCACCGGAGGATCTGGTCGAAGGAGTAAAAAGAGGTATAGATATGTTTGATTGTGTTTTACCTACCCGCTTGGCCAGACACGGCACCGCTTTTACCCATCAGGGCAGGATTACGGTGCGCAATGCCGGTTTTGCTGAGGACTTTAGTCCGGTGGATCCTTGGTGTGATTGCTATGTATGTAAAAATTACAGCCGGGCTTATATAAGGCATCTTATAAAAGCAGAAGAAATACTGGCTTCCAGGCTTCTTTCTTATCATAATATCTATTTCCTGACCAGCTTGATGGCCAAAATACGCCAGGCGTTAGCTGAGGGAAGGTTTGGAGAATTTTACGATAATTTCTTCCGCCAATATAAACCTTGATAAGAGGGATTTTGATTTTTTTATCGAATTATAACTGAGTTTTGAAAAAATAAGGAGGATGGGCTAAATGGGTACGAATGAAATTTTAACTCTGGTAGTTTATTTTGGGGCTTTTATTGCTATTTTTTATCTTTTTATCATTTGGCCGCGTAGAAAACAGGAGAAAAAGCATAGTGAAATGCTGGCCGGGTTAAGGAAGGGGGATAAGGTAGTAACCATAGGGGGGATAAAAGGCGAGATTGCCAAGGTGAAGGATGATACGTTTTTGGTAAGGGTCAATGATAATACGGAAATTGAGTTTTTGAAGAAAGCTATTGCCTATAAGGTAGAGGATTAATATGGTGACTCTGAAGGATGTCAAGGAAAATCTTCTGGTAAAGACATTTATCCAGAAAGGAAATGAACATTTAGGCCAGATGGGTTATACTGATCATGGCTTTATCCATGTGAGCCTGGTAGCCAATAGAAGCCGGGAAATAATGATAAAACTGGGTTATGATGAACGCACAGCAGAATTAGCAGGGATTGCAGGTTACATGCATGATCTGGGCAATGTGGTAAATAGAAATGGTCATAGCCAGAGCGGAGCCCTTATAGCTATGGAGATACTGCGACGTATGGGCATGGATCCGGCAGAAGTAGCTGTGATTGGTGCCGCTATAGGCAACCATGATGAGGGTAATGGACATCCCGTAAATGAAGTGGCAGCAGCCCTTATACTGGCAGATAAGTCGCATGTCCACCGCAACCGGGTACGCAATACCGATGTTTCAACTTTTGACATCCATGACCGGGTAAATTATGCGGTAAAAGAATCAAACCTTATAGTCAGGGAAAAGGAAAAGGTTATTACTATGCAGCTTACCATAGATACCAGTATATGCCCGGTTATGGAGTATTTTGAAATATTTTTGAGCCGTATGCTCATGTGCAGGCGGGCTGCTGATTTTCTGGGTTGTCAGTTTGAGCTCATAATCAATGGAGCCAAACTTTTATAAAAATGTAAAGCCAGGGCCTTAATCTGTGCCCGGCTTTTATGTGGGAAGGAGGAAAAAAGGTGAAGAAAACTTCAAGTATTTTAATAATAGCGGTTATTATTGCGGCTTTAGCTTTTTTGACTTATTACCTGTATGAGCCGATAAAAGAGAATATAAAATTAGGTTTGGATCTGCGGGGAGGGCTAAGGGTAGTTCTGGAAGCTGAAGAAACCGAAGGACAGGAGGTAACCCCGGATACTATCCAAAAAGCCCTGGGGATACTGCGCAATCGTGTAGATAGCCTGGGCGTAAAGGAGACTAATTTGTTCCCGCAAGGGGATCGCAGAATAGTAATCGAAATTGCCGGGGAAGAAGATCCCGAAGCAGCAGTTGACCTTTTAAAGACTACTTCTCAGCTTGAGTTCTGGGATGAACAGGGGAATGTGCTGCTTACAGGAAAAAACTTAAAGGATGCGCAGGCTACAGTTGACCCTCAGAGAGGAGCTATGGTGCAACTGGAATTTGATAAAGAAGGGACCAAGCTCTTTGCTAAGGCTACCCAGGAAAACCTGGGACGTCGTATTGCTATAGTAATTGACAATAATGTGGTAAGTGCGCCGGTGGTAAGAGATGTTATAACTACCGGGCAGGCTGTAATTGAAGGTGATTTTACCGCCAAAGAAGCGCAGGATTTGGCTGTTCTTCTGCGTTCCGGTGCGCTGCCGGTTTCATTTAAGGTAATGGAAAAAAGGTCGATAGGGCCTACCCTGGGAGCAGATTCCCTGGAAAAAAGCATAAAAGCCGGGATTGTCGGAATTATTGCGGTTTTGATTTTTATGCTCGGATACTACAGGCTGCCTGGTCTTATTGCTGATATCTCTCTGATTTTATATGCTTTGCTGGTTTTAGGGACTATGTGGGCTTTAGGAGCTGTGCTTACTTTGCCCGGTATTGCTGCTTTTGCTCTTTCGATCGGTATGGCAGTAGATGCTAATATAATCATATACGAAAGAATAAAAGAAGAACTAAGGCTGGGTAAAACCTTGCTGGCGGCTATTGAGGCGGGATTCAGACGCGCTTTCCGCACTATACTGGATGCTAATATAACCACTTTGATAACGGCACTGGTTCTCATGTATTTTGGCACCGGGCCTATTAAAGGCTTTGCGGTTACTCTTTCCATTGGGATAGTAGCCAGCATGTTAGTAGCTCTGATATTTACCCGCTATATGCTTATTCTTTTTGCTAATATAACTAAAAACACCAAATTATATGGCGTTTAAAAAAGGGGGGATAAAGATGCAGATAGTACAGAGAAGAAAGATTTTTTATATTATTTCACTTCTGGTGATTATTCCTGGCCTTATATCCCTTTTTGTTCAGGGGCTTAATTTGGGTATAGATTTTACCGGAGGATCTGTGCTCAACATAAGGATAGATGAAAAAGTAACTGCTGGTGAAGTGCGTTCGGTATTAAGCAGTTTTGACCTGGGAAGAGCAGAGGTGCAGAAAAGTGGAGCTGATTTTTATATAAGAACTAGAGAGTTGAGCCAGGAAGAGACGAAAGAGCTGCTAAAAGCCCTGGAAGGGAAATTTGGTCAAGTTCGGTTTTTAAGTGCGGAGAGCGTAGGGCCGGTTATTGGCAAAGAGCTTACCCGCAATGCGGTTTTGGCTTTGCTGATAGCAGGGGTTTTGATGCTTATTTATATAACCGTACGCTTCGAATTTTATTTTGGTATTGCTGCTATTGTAGGTATTATGCACAACGTACTGGTAGTATTAGGACTTTTCTCGCTCTTCCAGTGGGAGGTAAATAGTTCCTTTATTGCGGCTATACTTACGGTCATAGGTTATTCGATAAATGATACTATTGTTGTATTTGACCGCATCCGTGAGAACTTAAGCTTTAAGCTCAAGGAAGACCTTATGACCCTTATAAACCGGAGTATAATGCAAACCCTTAACCGTTCTATAAATACCGTTTTGACTTCGGCCTTTGCCTTAATTGCGTTATTAGCTTTCGGTGGGGCTACGATAAAGCTGTTTGTGCTGGCCATGCTTATCGGTTTTATAAGCGGGGCTTATTCCTCTATTTTTATTGCCAGCCCTGTCTGGTATGAACTTAAAGCTAGAGCTTAAGGCCATACCCCAGGGGGAAGAGAAAAACCTCCCCGGGTTTTTAAAATATATTGGCAAAAAAATAGATGAGGTTTAAAATAAACCCAAAAGCAAAGAAAAACGGGGGCGAAGGTATATGCAAGGCTATCTGATCGGGGCACTGCTTTTTATTCTGGGAGTAGCCATCTTTGTTTTTCAGAATACATCTGAAGTTACCGTTCATTTTCTTTCCTGGACTTCTCCTAAGGTTTCTCTGGCTGTAGTAGTTCTAATTGCTGCTCTGTCGGGTGCGGTTATAACCTTTCTTATTGACAGCTTTCGCCAGTTCAAGATTGCGCGCAGAATTAAAGAATTAACCGCCGAGAACCGCAAACTACAAAAACAGATAAAAAGTTTGACCGGAGAAAGTAGTAAAGAAAGTAAGCCGGCGGAAAATACAGATAAGCCTCAATAAGTTTTAAGCAACCAGGGATTTGCTCCCTGGTTTTTTATGTATGCTGTATATTTATGCCCTTTAATTGACCCCTGGCGGTTTATAATGTTAAAATAACGAAGATTTTACTCAGTTTATAAAGGAGGCTGAGAGTTTGTATTTGACCGGTACGATGCGGATAAATGAAAAAGGGCATTTAGAAATTGGGGGGATAGATGCGGTTGAACTGGCAGCAGAGTTTAAAACCCCCCTCTGGGTTATAGATGAGCAGGGTTTTCGGGAAAACTGCCGTCGATTTAAAGAAGCTTTTTCTGCTTATGGTGATTCTCTAGTTATATATGCCAGCAAGTCATTGAGCTGTTTGGCCCTGGTAAAGATTGCCGAAGAGGAAGGACTGGGGCTGGATGTTGTATCAGGAGGCGAAATTTTCACGGCCCTTAAAGCTGGATTTCCGATGGATAAAGTTTTTTTCCACGGGAATAACAAAAGCCGGGAAGAACTTGTAATGGCATTGGAAACGGGTGTAGGCAGGATTGTGGTCGATAACTTTTATGAACTTGAACTTTTAAACCACATATGTTCGGAGATGGGCAAGAAACAGGATATAATGCTACGCATAACTCCAGGGGTAGAGGCGCACACCCATGAATATATAAAAACCGGGCAGATAGATTCCAAGTTTGGTTTTACCCTCCCCGATGGGCAGGCTTTAGAGGGAGTAAGAATGGCTCTGGATTGTAAATGGCTTAATTTAAAAGGTTTGCACTGTCATATTGGCTCGCAGATTTTTGAAATGGCCTCTTTCCGTCATGCGACAGGTGTTATGATGGATTTTTATGCTACCGTAAAGAACGAGTTGGGCTTAGAACTAGATGAACTGGATATGGGCGGGGGTTTTGGTATTTTCTATTATAAAGGCGATGAACCCTGTGATCCTAAAGATTGGGCAGAAGCAGTTATGCTTACGGTTAGGGAAAAGGCGGATGAATATAATTTAAAGATGCCCCGAGTAATAGTAGAACCGGGAAGAGCTATATCCGGACCGGCCGGCATTACACTTTACACCATCGGGTCGAGGAAAGAGGTTAAAGGGATAAGGAAATATGTGGCGGTAGATGGAGGAATGGGAGATAATCCGCGTCCGGCCTTGTATGGTGCAAAATATACTGCTATTTTGGCCAACAAGGCAGATAAACCAGTAAGGGAAAAGGTATCTATTGCCGGTAAGTGCTGTGAATCAGGAGATATGCTGATTTGGGATATAGAGCTTCCTACTGTAGAACCGGGAGATATTTTAGCTGTCTTTGCTACCGGTGCCTATAATTATGCTATGTCCAGCAACTATAACCGGCTTCCCCGGCCGGCCATGGTACTGGTAAATGAAGGTAAGGCTGAGGTAATTGTAAAAAGGGAAACTTATGAAGATATTATACGCAATGATGTTTTGCCTGAACGGTTAAGAAAGTAAAAAAAACCGTAAAGAAGGGGATGGCTCGTCTAGGCGCCATCCCCTTTTGCTATTCACCTTTGTTTTTTCCACATTCGTGCAGCATCTGAAGCGCTTTAGTTTCCGCATCTGGCTGGGCGAAGAATATACATTTATCCTTGTAGATGGAACTGAATACTGCCCACCTGGCTTTATAATCTTCTTCTTCCACCCATTCCGGCATTTCCCGGGAAGCGGCCTGGATAGCTGCTTTGACGGAACCTAAAACTAGTTCTCCTACATGTATGCATCCATCTTTATTCATCACATTAGCTTTCACCACATTATAAAAACCAGGGCTTACCTGTTTGCCGATAAGGTTTTTTATGCTCTGGATGCCCTGAGTGCAGATGGGAAAGGGGGTTTTTTCCGCTTCGACCTCGGCAGCGATAATTTTATTAGTTTTATATTCAAATACTATGCGGCTTTTTAAACGATGGATGTCATCCTGCCAGTAGCCGATGACTTCATAGCCTTTATGGGGTAGGACTTTGACGACGTATTTTTCCGATTTTTCGTACATCATTTCCTCTCCTTTTTGTGCTTTTATCAGCTTATTATATGAATGTATATACGGGAGGGCAAATAAACAATATTTATGCTGCCATTATTTTTAGTTTTTATTATTACATATTATGGTAAAATAATTTAAGCTTTAAATGTTAACAGCTTAGATTTAAAATGAGAAAATAGTTTATGTTATAATGCAGATAATCATGAGGATGGGGGAGTAAAGGTGGATGTAATTACTTCACATAATGCGCTGGATTTTGATGGGTTGGCTGCTATGGTTGCTGCCAATAAGCTTTATCCTTCAGGAGTTAAGGTTTTGGCTGGCACCCTATCAAAAAATGTAAAAAAATTTATGGCTATCTATAAGGATTCCTTGTTTATAAAAAATCCTAGAGAGATTGACTTTGATGAAGTAAAAAGGCTTATTATTGTTGATACGGCTAGCGCTCATCGTCTGGGAAAGTTAAAGGAATTGGCCGGGCGCGAAGATATAGAGATACATGTTTATGATCACCATCCGGTTATGGATGATGATATAAAAGGAACCATAAAAGAAGTGCAGGAAGTAGGAGCAGCTACGACTATACTCGTAGAAAAAATAATGGAGAAGGATCTGGAAATAACCCCTTTTGAAGCCACCATCCTGGCTTTAGGGATATATGAGGATACGGGAAGCCTGCTTTTTCAATCTACTACTTACCGGGATGCTTATGCAGTAGCCTACCTTTTGCAAAAAGGGGCTAATCTTTCGGTCATAGCAAATTTTATGGAGCTGTCTTTTTCCGAAGAACAGAAAGGGCTCTGGCAGGAACTTTTGCAAAGCGTTAAACATTTTAATATAGGACATACAGATATAGCTGTAGCCTGGGCGATAAGAGAAGATTTTATCCCCGGGCTGGATGTAGTAACCTACAGGCTTATGGAAGTTGAAAACAGTGAGGCTGTTTTTACCCTGGTATTAATGGAAGGGAAAGTTAATATCGTAGGGAGAAGCCGTACCGATACGGTTAAAGTAAATGAAGTTTTAGCTCCCTGGGGGGGTAGAGGTCATGAGAAGGCTGCCTCAACTGTGGTCAAAGGCAAAAGTGTTGAAGAAATGCTCCTTTTGCTGGAACAGAGGCTAAAGGATAGTGTGCTGCCTGGCCTTACTGCCAGGGATATAATGTCTAGTCCGGTTAAGACTATACCTTTAACATTTACTATGGAAGAGGCCGGAAAGGTGATGTTGCGCTACGGGCATACAGGGATGCCGGTGGTAGATGGGGATAAAATGGTAGGTGTTATATCACGGCGCGATGTTGATAAGGCTAGAATGCATAATCTGGGACATGCTCCGGTTAAAGCTTTTATGACTACCGGTGTAAAGTGGGTTACACCGGATACTCCGGTAGCCCAGGTTCAGAAGATAATGGTAGAAAATGATATAGGACGTTTGCCGGTTATCGAAAATGGAAGGCTGATAGGGATAGTTTCCCGTACTGATATTCTTCGCGTTTTGCACGGTGATGAGTATCCTGAGGATCATATGATCATGTATCAGCCGGGAGGACATGATTATTTTAATGTCAAAGAATTATTGGAAGCAAAGATGCCTTATGATATACTGCATTTACTTAAGACCGCAGGGGAAGTGGCGGAAGAACTGGGGTATAAGGTGTACTGCGTAGGAGGTTTTGTGCGGGATCTGCTGCTTTCTTATCCTAATTTTGACATCGACCTGGTAGTGGAAGGAGAAGGAGAAAAGCTGGCCATTTCCCTGGCGGAAAGGTTAGGAGGCAGGGTTAGGATTCATAAACGTTTCGGGACGGCAGTAGTGATAATAAATGATGATTTCAAAATAGATGTGGCAACGGCCCGTACTGAGTATTATGAGTTTCCGGCTGCTCTGCCGAAGGTGGAAAAATCTTCGCTGCGGGAAGATTTATACCGGAGAGATTTTACCATAAATACCCTGGCGGTTGCTCTTAATCCGGACAGATATGGTGAGCTTATTGATTATTTTGGGGGAAGGCGCGATTTAGAACAAAAATATATCCGTATCCTGTATAATTTAAGTTTCATTGAGGATCCTACCCGCATAATGCGGGCTATAAGATTTGAAACGCGATATGGTTTTACTATCGAACCTGATACTCTGCGTCTGGCCCAGGATGCCGTGGAACGGCGCATGCTGGGGAAGCTTTCCTATAAAAGGATTTTGCAGGAACTAATTCTCATATTGAGTGAGCCTGACCCTATGCCGGCTTTAATAAGGATGAAGGAGATCGGCGTTTGGGAGTATGTTCTGCCGGATGTAGATTTAGATAGGGCTGATGAAGGTTTGTGGCGGCGCATTCCTTCTGTTGTTGCCTGGTTTAAGGAAAGATATCATGCCCTTTATGTAAAAACCTGGCTGGTATACCTGGGAGCTATTTTAGCTCTGGCTGATCAGGAAAGCCGGGAAAAATTTTTAGCTTGTTATCCTTTGGACAGGCAGGCCCTCAAAGCGGTTAAAGAAATAGAAAAAGCCGGGATGGTGTGGCAGGAGATAGCTGCTGCCCGCGATATAAAATCTAGCTGGCTGGATAAGCTGATAAATGGCTGGGAAAAGGAAAGCTTGATTTATCTACTCCTGCTGGTGAGAGAAGAAAAAATATGGGAAAAAATAGTAGAATATCTGGACCGTAAGGAAAAGATCAAATTAGAAATAAATGGCCATGATCTCAGAATTTTAGGGCTTAAACCTGGCCCTGTTTATAAGAAAATACTGGATGAGCTTTATCTTTTGAAACTAGATGGGATAGTTAAAGATAAGGATGAAGAGATTAACATGGTAAAAAAATGGATAAAGGAGAGTTGGATATGAATATGCCTTCGATTATGGAAATGATAACCTGGCTGCCGGCTATTTTAATTGCTCTAACTTTTCATGAATATGCCCATGGCCAGGTAGCCTACTGGTTAGGAGATGATACCCCTTATCATCAGGGCCGGTTGACTATTAATCCTTTGCCGCATATTGACTGGATCGGATTTTTTATGCTGCTCTTTTTTAAGTTTGGCTGGGCCAAACCTGTGCTGGTTAATCCTTATAACTTTAAAAATGTGGGGGTAAAACGGGGAATGATGCTGGTTTCTCTGGCTGGACCAGGGATGAATATAGTGCTGGCTTTTATCGGCATGCTGGCTTATAAATTTTTGCTTCCTTTTCAGACTGCAGAGTGGGGGATATATGCATTAAGGCTTATCGAACCCCTGATATGGATTAACCTTATCCTGGCTGCTTTTAATTTAATACCCGTACCCCCTCTGGATGGTGCCAAAATTTTGGCCGGTATTTTGCCGGATTCTGGAGCCAGAGCTATTTATGCCCTGGAGCAGTATGGGTTTCTCATTCTCCTTGTGCTTATCTTTACCGGTACTACTTCTGCTCTTATCTGGCCTTTGGTGAAAATAATTTATGGTTTTTTATCTCTCCTGGTATTTTGAAAATGAGGGATGTTTTATGGATTATGTAGTTGATCTGGAAGTCTTCCATGGACCTTTAGACCTTTTGCTTTATCTTATTGAGAAAAATGAAATAGATATATATGATATACCGGTGGCCCAGATAAGTGATCAGTATATGGAATATTTGCAAAAAGAAGATAAAATAAATATTGAGAATCTGGGAGCTTTTTTGCTTATGGCTTCTTATCTTTTGCAGCTCAAATCGAAAATGCTGCTTCCGGGATCTTCTCCCTGGACAGAGGAAGAGCAAGAAGAAGACCCGAGAGCCGATCTGGTAAAAAGCCTGCTGGAATACCGCAGGTATAAAAAAGTTGCCCTCTGGCTGGAAGCCAGACAGGAGGGGGAGATTGATCGGGTGTTTTTCCGGGATTTTTATCAAGAGGTGCCTCTTCAGGAAGAGCTGACAGTTGATGTAAAAACACTAGTTAAGGCATACAAGTCGGTAGTCAACCGTATCCCGGAAAAGAGAGAAGTTTATGCTATGCCGACAGGAGATATAAATGTAGCGGAAAAAATGGAGGAAATTCTGGCTAAACTTGCGGAGGGGAAAGAAGTTGTTTTTCAGGAATTATTCTATGGTATAAAATGGAGGAGAGAAGCTTTGGCTCTTTTTTTGGCTCTACTTGAGCTTATTCGGCTGGGTAAGGTTAGGGCTTATCAGGAAGCTCAGGAAATGCCCATAAAAATATTTTTACAGGTGGAAGAAAGCTCATGATGATGCGTGATCAGATTAAGGGGGCTCTGGAAGCTATCTTGTTTGTACGGGCGGAAAAGGTACACATAAAAGAGCTGGCAGGCATTATGCACATACCGGAAGATGAGGTTAAGGCTATACTAGATGAGCTGGTGCAGGAATATAATGAGGACAGGAAAAGAGGTATTCAAATAGTTGTTGACGATAATGAGGCTTTCATGTGTACCAAGGAAGAATATTCCGATATTCTGGCCCGCATGAACCGTACCGTTAAAAAGAGGCTCTCCGGGGCAGCTATGGAAACCCTGGCTATAATTGCTTACAAACAGCCGATAACCAGAGCGGAAATCGAGAGGATAAGAGGAGTAAAAGCAGATAAAATCATAGCTAATCTTCTAGAAAAAGGGCTTATTGCGGAAGCCGGCTATAAAGATGTTCCGGGCCGACCGGTTTTATATGTGACTACGGATAATTTCCTGAAGATATTTGGCTTATCAAGCTTAGATGAACTACCTGATATTGAGGGGGAATAGAGGGTGAGAGAAAGGTCTTATGAAGAAGAAGTAAAAATAAAAGCGGAGAAAGCAAGGCCTCTGGCCCGGTATATGAGCAGTACCCAGGATCTGGTGGAGATGCAGATAGAAAAGGCCATGGCCAGGGGGGAGTTTGATAATCTGGAAGGAGCCGGCAAGCCGATCAAGTTTTATGAGAATCCCTTTGAACCTCCGGAACTGCGCATGGTTTTCAAAATACTTAAAAATAATAATTTTGCCCCTTACTGGATTGAATTGGGAAAAGAAATTGATGCTGATTTTAAAAAACTTGATCAGGAAGTTGAATATTTTAAAAAATATGTACGCATGTTTTACAGTCAAAAAAGAAATGATAAGGCCTGCAAAAATTTTGAAAAGAAAAAAGCCCATTTTTATTATGAAAGCCGTTTGGCTTTAGAACGCATAAGCCGCAAGATAGTTGATTATAATCTGCACTGTCCGACTTTTCGCGAAAACCGGGCTAACATCAATGTAGATGATGAAATGTACAAAATAATTACCGCTATTGAAAAAGAAATTGAAAATTTAAAACCGAGCTGATGCATAACTCTTTTTAAAATATGGAAACTATTATGAAAAACGGGAGAATAGGCTGGTTATGTGGTATGTATGCATCAGCTTTCTTGTTTTTCTGCTGCTATTGATGATGCCGGTTAAATTATATATAAGCATAAAGCTGGAAGTGGAAAGTGATGAGGTTAAGCTAGGCTTACAGGTCAAACTTGGCATATGGTGGAAAAAGGAGTTTGCCTATAGGTTAAGCTTATATAGTATTGATCAATTCATATTTGCTGACCCGGGTTTTAAAAAAAGAAAAAGATTCCCTGCAGGGTATTTTAAAAATTTATATCGCCCTTTACTATCTTTTATCTCTATAGAAAAGCTTGACTGGGAGACGATGTGGGGAACAGATGATGCTGCCCATACCGCCTGGGCTGTTGGAGGATGGTGGATAATAAAAGGGATACTTTTGGGTTTTTTGCGCAGTCAAATGAGGATAAAAAAGATTTATATAAGCATTAAACCTGATTTCGTACATGAAAGCAAAAAATCAGAACTTTTTTGTATAGTCCGGCTGACAATGGTACATATTATGCTCATAGGAATATGTAGTCTACTTGCCAAGCAGGAGGTTTAGATATGGAACTTAAAGAAAATGGCAATAAATCTCATCCTATCGAAGGGTTAATGAAAACGGCGATGCAGAGCATAAAAGAGATGGTAGATGTAAATACGGTAGTAGGTGATGCGGTAGAAACTAATGATGGTACAGTTATAATTCCCGTATCCCAGGTAGCTACAGGTTTTGTAGCCGGAGGAGGAGAATATGAACTGACAGATGGCAAAAAAGGAGATAATCTTCCTTTTGCTGGAGGAAGTGGAGCTGGGGTATCGGTTAAACCAATAGGTTTTCTGGTAGTTAGAATGAATGAGGTGCGGTTAATGTCGGTAAGCGGTAATCCTCTGGCCGAAAGGATTGTCGACCTGGCACCTCAGTTTATAGAAAAAATGGAAAATCTTATAAACAAAAAGAATAAGGGAGAAGAAAATAAGATACAGTAAATTGCTTGCGAACAGTTCGGGTACTTGGGGCTGTTCTATTTTTTATAAAAATTTCATAACCTTCTAGCAAGAATTTTTGCTGGGAGGGTGAAAAATGCTTAATGTAATATGGCTTTTGCTGTTGGTAAGTGGAATAATTACGGCTGCTTATCATGGTAATATAGCAGTAGTGACCGAAGCAGCTTTAGGAGCGGCTAAAGGAGCAGTTGAAGTATGTTTTGACCTTGTTGGAGTTATGGCTTTATGGCTGGGAATAATGAAAATCGCGGAAAAGGCTGGTCTAGTGGAAAGTTTAGCTAAAATAATGAAACCATTGACGGTAAAGCTATTTCCCAGTGTACCTCCGGAACACCCGGCTATGGGAGCTATAATATTAAATTTGAGTGCGAATATGTTGGGGCTGGGCAATGCTGCTACCCCTTTTGGTATGAAAGCTATGCAGGAACTGCAAAAATTAAATAATAATTCTAAAGAAGCTTCCGAAGCTATGTGTACATTTTTAGCTCTTAACACTTCCTGTATAACTTTAATTCCTGCTACTATTATTGGCGTTCGCTTATCATTTGGCTCTGCCAACCCGGTTGAAATTGTAGGGCCTTGTATTTTGGCTACTGCTTTTTCTATGTTTGTAGCTGTTTCTCTTGATTATTGGTTCCGGAAGAGGAGAAAACAGGGGAGGATTAGATGAGTGCTTGGGGAAATAATGAATATAATATCTACCTGGGCTATCCCTTTTTTACTTCTTACCATTCCTGTTTACGGCTTTATAAAAAAAGTTCCGGTTTACGAAACATTTGTGGAAGGGGCAGAAGAGGGATTTATAACGGCCGTAAAAATAATACCCTTTTTAGTTGGTATGATGGTTGCTATTTCTGTTTTTAGAGCTTCGGGAGCGATGGAAGGTTTGAGTAATATTTTAAATCCGGTTACTGCAAAACTAGGGGCTCCTTCGGAGATTTTGCCTTTGGCTATCATGAGGCCTCTTTCGGGAAGCGGGGTGTTAGGAATGGCAACTGAACTTATGCGCATATATGGCCCCGATTCTTTTATTGGACGTTTAGCTTCCGTAATGCAGGGTACTACTGATACTACTTTTTTTGTTTTGACTGTATATTTTGGATCGGTAGGGATTAAAAAATATAAATATTCTATTATTACAGGTTTGTCTGCTGATATAAGTGGATTTATTGCCGCTTTGTATATTTGCAATTTATTATAT
Source organism: Thermosyntropha lipolytica DSM 11003 (assembly GCF_900129805.1). Lineage (GTDB taxonomy): Bacteria > Bacillota > Syntrophomonadia > Syntrophomonadales > Syntrophomonadaceae > Thermosyntropha > Thermosyntropha lipolytica. The sequence goes on along the minus strand of NZ_FQWY01000021.1, from coordinate 2,777 downwards.
AGATAATTAATAGTTATAAATATTTTATCTTATTGACATAATGAAACTAATGAGGGTATATTATTAACAGATTTTGAGAGAAAAATCACAAGCTTGGACATAAAAATTAAATATATTTGCAGATGAAGGAACAGGGAGAAAGGGTTTGGCCCCTACCGAAGGAGCAAGCTGAACATCATTATGCCTGATGTTTAGCGAAACTCTCAGGTGAAAGGACCTATCCTGATGCAACTCTGGAAAGTCTTAAAGACGCCGAAGGAGCAAGCTTTTAAAAGCGAATCTCTCAGGCCCCGGAGACAGAGTAAAGGCATAAATGGTGCCTTATACTCTGTCTTTTTATTTGGCCTTGGTGGGATGGTTTTAAACCTATAAGGCAATAAAACATATTTATGGTGACTATTGGAAAGTAGTATTGGGGAAGTATTGAATTATATTAGTGACTAGGATAGACTGAAAGCGAAGGGTGTTTTATTAAGAAATTGTTAAGAAATCGTTAATAACTCATTAAATTATGTTAACCTTTTGGCAAAAAAATCAAAAAGTAAAGTGAATTCTTTGAATTCTTACAATTATCCTTGCGCATACATAAATTTGGAGTGGTGGGAATAAAACCGGTTTTTTTAGACAGAATAAATGTGAGATCAGTTGTTGTATAAAAACTGATTTCTGTTTTATGCAGGTAATAAATGTAAAGGAGGAAAGTGTTATATGTCCGGTGAGATGAACCTCAGCATCAAAGACCTGAAGTTGGTATCGGAGAGGCAGAAGCTGGTAGATGTCCTCATGGACCCCAACCAGTATGCCGAGAAGGTGTTAAAGGGTGGAAAAGTAGTAAACGTAATCACCCGGGAGATTTATGAAGCTGATGTAGCTATTCACGGGGAATACATCCTCATGGTAGGGGACTGCTCTTCCCTTATCGGACCGAATACCGAAGTGTATGACATGCAGGGCAAATATATATGCCCGGGATTTATCGATTCCCATATGCATTTTGAAAGTGCCATGCTCACCATCACGGAATTTTCCAGATTATCCATACCCACCGGAACGACCTGTTTAATATCTGACCCGCACGAAATAGGAAACGTATTAGGGCCCATGGGAATAAAGGCTATGTGTGAAGAAGCAGCCTTAATGCCGCAGCATGTATTTTCCCGGGTACCGGCCTTAACCCCTGATTCACCTGGACTGGAGACTGCAGGGTATAATATAACCTCCAAAGACCTGCCGGAAATGCTGAACTATCCTACCGTATCCGGTATAGGGGAGACCCAGGGAGTAAGTGCCGCTAAGGATGTATATAAACACAACCCGGCAGTATTCAGGGACACCATAGTATCCACGGTATATGCAAGAAGCCTGGGCAAAAAAGTGGACGGCAATGCTCCGGAGCTGTTTGGACCGCATCTGGCTGCCCACATCATAGCAGGGGGAACGGACGTATCCTGTCATGAAACAACCACCAAAGAAGAAATGATGGAAAAGCTGCGCTATGGTGTATATGTGCTCATGCGTGAAGGTTCCACCCAGAGGAACATGCCGGAATGCATAAGGGCCATAACCGAAGAAGGCATGGATTCCCGGCGGGCAATACTGGCAACCGATGACATGCTGGCCGAAGACATAGCCAAATACGGGCACATGAATGACATCATCAGAAGGACTATCAAACAGGGAGTAGATCCGGTAGAAGCCATCCAGATGGCAACCATCAACCCGGCGACCTGGCATGGGCTGGATGAAATAGGAGTACTGGCTCCGGGCAAATTAGCGGACATAGCCGTAATCGAAGGCAAACTGGAAGACATGAACGTATCCGAAGTATTTCTGAAAGGGCAGTTAGTAGCCAAAGACGGAAAACTGTTAATAGATCTGCCGAGATACACCTATCCTGACTATGTAAAACATTCGGTAAAGAGGGCGCCGGTAAAACCAGAAGAACTCAAAGTAAAATGCGACAAAGAAGGCAAAGTAACGGTAAGATGCATAGGATTAATCGTCGACCAGAACTTAACTGATGCGGTAGAAGCCGAAATGGTAGCCGAAGGGGGCTATGTAAAACCGGATATAGAAAACGACCTCCTGCCGATAGCCGTAGTAGGAAGACATGGACAACCTGATATAGGAGCCACCTTTGTCAAAGGATTTGGGTTAAAAGCAGGAGCGATAGCCGAGACCGTATCCCATGACACCCACAACATAATCGTAATGGGAACCAACTATGAAGACATGGCCCTGGCCGTAAACCGGATCATAGAACTGCAGGGAGGACTGGTTCTTGTAAAAGACGGCAAAGTAATAGGAGAGCTGCCATTAAGGATAGGTGGCTTAATGACAGATGAGCATACAGCAGAAGAGCTGACCGAAATCATGAGCAACCTGACCCGGATGGCAGCAGAAGAGCTTGGCTGCAAGGTACATGCACCGTTTATGCACTTAGCTTTCCTCTCCCTGTCTACCAGTCCGAAGTGGAAGATAACCGACAAGGGAGTAATTGATGCCAACAACTACTGTGTAATACCGACGATTAAAGAATAATTCCTCAAGGCAAGTGCAAGCGATAAAGAAAGGAGTGTTTTTCAGCATGCGGAAGATTGAAATCGACCCCCGCAATTTCAACCAGCAGTACGAAATCATTGATTTATCACAGCCTATTTACCAGGGGATGCCGCTCTACCCCATCCACCAGAAGACCTTTATCATGGTGAACCAGACCCATGAAGAGAGCCAGAAGGCAACTGGTTCTCCGACCCTTGGATTCTCGGCCCGCAATC
>NZ_FQWY01000064.1 GCF_900129805.1 Thermosyntropha lipolytica DSM 11003 | reverse complement strand
TAAGAACTGATAATGGGCCGCAGTTTATGTCAGCTAAATTTGCAAAAACGTGCCAGGAATTAAAATTGATACATGAGAGAATACCCGTAAAAACTCCTAATATGAATGCGCATATAGAGGCATTTCATTCTATTTTGGAAGAAGAATGTTATATTTGTAATGAATTTATAAATTTTAGAGAAGCATATGAAATAATAAGCCAGTACCTGGAGTATTACAACCATCGAAGAATACATGGGAGTTTGGGATATCTTACTCCTGCTGAATATCATGAACTTCATAAAAAGAAGTCTGCTTTAACCCAGGTAGCTTAATATAAGTTTCAAATGATCACAGAATTAATTATTATATTATGTATGACAGTAATTTTATGTAATTTTCAAAGAGCTTTAGATTTAGACAGATTTTTTACATTAATAAGGGGCCAGGGCACCTACTGTTCTGTTTTGTTATATTTCGTCCTCGCAACACAAATTATATCATATCTATTACGAGCACGTAATAGTTTTTTTAAAAAAAATTTTCGTCTTCGCAATATTAAAAGCCGTTGCGTTAGCGTAACATATAAGTTAGTATTAAATTAATTAGGCCGGTGTTTAAAGGTGGTTAAATACGTGGATGATAAAGTTAAGTTCGGACTGTATTTAGCTAAATTGCGTGAAAAACAAGGTTTTGACAGCCAAAGAAAGCTTGCTTTAGCTGCAAAAGTTAGTCCTGCTACTATATCAAGGATTGAAGCAGGGATACAAAAAGCTGAACCAGACACATTAAAAAAATTAGCACCGTATTTAGGTGTGCCATTAGAAGTTTTAATGGAAAAAGCAGGTTATCTTGATTCAGTTGTTATAAACGATCCCCCCACCCTCGACGACGAACTCAACGCCATCATGCGTAACCTGGGCCCCGATGTAACCCTGCAGTTTTATGACCTCAAGGGGATGACGGAGGAAGAGAAGGAGCAGTTGAAGATTTTTTTGCAGGGGCTAAAAGCACGTAGGGAGCAGCAGAAAGAAAAACGAGAATAATTTTTATTTAAGAGGAGTAATTATGTTGCTCAAGAAAACTCTTGTATTGCTCTGGTGGTAATTTTAAGCAGTGTCTTGGTTGCGGGATGTGGTCCTACAGTAAAAGATGAAGTGAAAAAAGACGAAAGAATGACAGAGCAGCCTGAAGCTAAAATTGATGAAACAAAAACCAAAGAAGAAGCATCGCTGGTAGAGGAAGACCATGATGATTCGTGGGCTTTTTACGATCTTGATATCGTAGAAGAATGGCAGGGGCTAAAAGTAGAGATTTTGGCTATGGGGCTTGGAGAACAAATTGAGAGCATTTTTCAAGATGAACCCAAAGATGTTGTGGCTTTAAAATTTAGGTTGGAAAATACTAGGGAAAATGGAGTATTTACTGTTTACCCGGACCAGGCCACTTTAATAACATCAACGGGGGAACAATTAGAACCCGATATTTGGGAATCTGACCATATCGGTGGAAAGATTTATGAAGGCGTTATAAAAGACGGCTTTGTGATATGGATACTTCAGCGTGGTAACGTTTTTAATATTGACTGGATAAGAGTAAAATTTAACGCGTATGACGAAGAAGCTGAATTTGCCTCAAAAAACTGGAGAAAAGATTTTGATATTAGGATTGATATTCCATAGAGCAGCTGAAGATATTCCTGGAGGGGCTGAAGGCGAGGCGGAAGGAGAAGAAAAAAGAAAATTTGCTTGAATAAATTCAAAAAGCTTAGGAGGGATAAAATGGACATTAAAAAGCCAGAATCTTCGCAGGAGAAAAAACAACGATTCATTGTTATTAGGCCTGAAGACGCCAATATAGAATTTGTTGATTTAGTTCAAGCTAACTGGAATCCAGAAAGAGTGGTGTTGACTTTTATCCAAACTGGTCCAGGTGGTGCGGTGCCTGCTGATTTACCTGAAGAAGAATACGCAGGTCGGTTGGTATCACAAATAGCAGTTACTTGGCCTCATTTAGTGCGTATAAGAGATCTACTTGATAAAGCGATACAAGAAAACAAAAAGTCTGTTATTGAAGTGACAATAAATGCTTTTTCTGAGTCTAAAAAAACTGGTGGTGAAAAAAATGAGTAGTTGGGAATACCATACAGGCACTAAACATAATAAAATAAGTAGGGCTGATTTATTTGAGATGTTCGGCTCGCCTTTCAGCTCTCAAAAACATAATATAATATCAATCAGTGTGTCAGCACAAGCTTCTACTGCTAGTGAGGTGAATACAGGAATGGGATACTCGGTTCAAGGTAAGGTGTTACCTCAAAAAGATATTATTGGTTTAATTAAGAATGTGCTTACCGCAGAGGAAAAAGAAGAACTTCTGCAAGAGCTGCTTTTTAGGGCAATCGAGGTAGTTGAAACAGGTAAATCGGAATATATTGATGCTTTGCGCCAGGTTTTGATAGCTTGGGAGTACACTGCTATGGTTAAATCAGATGATAAATTTGTGCGTGAACTTGAAGAAACGAGAGAAGAAATAAAAAATGATCCTGAGCCGGGCGTGGCATGGAGAGAGTTTTTAAGGGGGTAGGGTAATTTGTATAAGATTCTACCCCTCAAAAAGAAGATCGAAAAATCTATTCGTGAACTTCCTCCTGCATATAGAAATAAACTCAAAGATGCTTTTCAAGAAATTGAAACTAGTCCATATTATCATCCCACAGGCAAAATTTCACCTTTTAAAGGTAATTTAAAACATTTGGGATGGCATTATGATTTATCGGACAATTATCGCATACATTATGAAATTGATGAAGCCACCAAGGAAATAACAATTACCTATATAGGACCACACCCCAAATATAAATGAAGCTTATAGAGGTTTCTTCATGCACCTCCTCATGGCCGAAAAAGCTAACCAACTCCTGCATAAATACCAGATCAGGGACTTCCCCGTTCCTCTGGACATAATCGAGCGTGTTATCTACAGTAAGGGCATCAGCATCCAAATCACTAAATACCTCACCCGTGCCCTCTTTTGTGATAACACCATCTACATCGCACAGGCCCTGGAAAACTCCTGCCGGCGGGAGTACCTCGTCCACGAAGCAGCCCACATGTACCACGCCAGCAACACTACCCTGCTTGACCCGATCACCGCTGACAAGAACGAGGCCCAGGCGAGGGCTTTCGCGGCGTATTTCCTCATGCCGATCGGTATTTTCGAGACCCATCTGGCCAGGGGGAGAATGATTATGCCCTAGGCGAAGCCTTCGGCGTCAAGCAGGAACTGGTATGTTACCGCAAAGCCCTTTCCAGCGCTCTCATAGAAAGCGGGGATTATTACAGGTTGAGGTATTATTTTTTTTATTAACATAACCGAACTTATGTTTGCTATTAGGAGGTTGTTGCCACGAAAAAAGCTGTTGCTTATGCCCGTTACTCCAGCGACAACCAGCGCGAGGAATCGATCGAGGCCCAGTTAAGAGCTATTCGTGAATACTGCTAAAAAACAATATCCAGCTTGTCAAAATTTACACGGACGAAGCCAGGTCAGCCACCATAGACAACAGGCCCGGCTTTCTGCAGATGATACAAGACAGTAAGCTTGGCGGTTTTGACCTGGTGATTGTTCACAAGCTGGACCGTTTTGCCCGTAATCGTTACGATAGCGCCTTTTACCGCCGGGAGCTTAAGAAAAACGGCGTGCAGATTGTATCTGTAACAGAAAACCTGGACGACAGCCCGGAGAGCATTATCCTGGAAAGCGTGCTGGAGGGTATGGCTGAATATTATAGCCGTAACCTGGCCCGGGAAGTAATGAAGGGCATGAAGGAAACAGCGTATAAATGCAAGCATACTGGTGGGAGGCCGCCTCTGAGGTATGACGCCCCAACACAAACACAAGGGGATGTGCTGTCTTACATTTATACCGTCCCCCTGTACTTTTTAATTCAGTTTTTTCTTTAGCTCCTCTATCCTTTCTACTGAAAGCCCAGTAATCTCTGCTATAGTTTCTATATCCAATCCTTTTTGTAAAGCATTCAATGCCGCTTCTTCTTTCCCTTTTTCTATACCTTTTTCTATACCTTTAGCTATACCTTGCTCTATACCTTTCCTTATCCCTTCCTCTATACCCTCTCTTCTCCACTTCTCCGCTAAGGTCATTAAATCCTCCCTCCTCTCAGGCAGTATTTTCTCTATACATTCTATAAGGATTTCCTCATCTATTTTTTCTACCGCTCCTAGTATATATTCTATTATACTCACCTGCAGATAGCTATATCCCCTCTCCATCTCCCGCATCTGCCAGAATATCTTTTCTACCTCTACCCTTATTCTCCCCTCGTCTAGGCCTTTCTTTAACAACAATAATTTAAGAAATATTTTCAGCATTATATCATTTATATCTTCTATATCCATTTCTTCCCGCAGACCAAAAAAGGCATAGCGAAAGTC
>NZ_FQWY01000013.1 GCF_900129805.1 Thermosyntropha lipolytica DSM 11003 | reverse complement strand
GCATAAGTTGCCAGACGAACCCCTTTATCTTCATCAAATGTACTTATAGCCTTTATTAGTCCAATAGCTCCAATCGAAATCAAATCCTCCATATCTTCTCCGCTGTTTTCATATTTGCGCACCACATGAGCTACCAGCCGCAAATTATGCTCGATTAACCTGTCGCGAGCCTCCTCATCCCCATTCTTAAAACATCTTAAATAATCTCTTTCTTCTTCTTCCGTAAGCGGCCTAGGGAAAACCTGGCTGGTAAGGTAGCCAAAAAGTAAAATGCCTCCCTTTATCAATGCCAGTAATCCTAAAACCAAACTTAGAGTGCTCATAATTCCACCTCCATAAATAGTACCGCTTTATACTATATGAAGGCAGAATACAAATTGTGACTTTTGTTGACAGGTAAATTATGTTATTTTCTCAAAAAAAACTTAACAAAGATTAAATCTATTAGGTATAATAAACAAAAACCAAAAAGGAGAATGCCCTTTGTCCAATCAATTCCAGGTATTTTGGAAAATAATTAAAGCCTCCATCAGAAATATAATATTTTTTATCCTGGCTACAGCTGCCATAGCTCATTTAGCTTCTATACCTGGTCTCAAAAATCTTGCTCTCCTGGCTGCAGTTTTGGAAAGCTTTATTATTTTTATCACCCTAAGTGCTCTTATCTATTTTATTTACTATACGATAACTACCTACCCTGCTATGCGCAAAAACCATCCCGAGCGCACCTTTACTCAATTGTACGGTTATACCCTAGGGGCTTTTGTTTTTAGGCTGATAGAAGTATTTGTATATATTTATATACTCATTTTTCTTTATAACCTTTTTTTAGGTAATAAATAAGGCAGCTCAAAGCCTTAAGCCTCTTGCTGCCTATTCTGCCTATTAATTTATCTTATTACTCCTCGTCCATATATTCATCTCCTTAGCTGCTTTTACCAGTTCATCCCGAAAATCCGGATGGGCTATACTGATAAGCGCCTCGGCTCTTTCCCAGGTAGACTTGCCTTTAAGCTGTACTATGCCATATTCAGTCACTACATAATGTACCAGCGAACGAGGTACAGTAACAATCGACCCCGGGGATAAAGTTGGTTTTATCCGGGAATGGACTACCCCATTTTTATCGGTGTAAGTGGAATTAAGGCAGATAAATCCTTTGCCTCCTTTGGAAGCAAAAGCTCCAAAAATAAAATCCAGCTGCCCACCTGTACCTGAAATATGCCTAGTTCCTGAGCTTTCCGAACATACCTGGCTGAAAAGGTCTATTTCTACCGCACTATTCACGGCTATCACTTTATCATTGAGAGCAATTATGCGAGGGTCATTAGTATAATTAACCGGATAAATAGCGCACATAGGATTATTGTCTAAAAAGCTGTACAGTTTGGAAGTTCCCATAGCAAAAGTATAAACCATCTTATATTTATCAATATTTTTACGCGCTCCGGTAATCCTTCCCGAATTATACATATCAACAAAGGAATCTACCAGCATTTCCGTATGCACACCTAGATCTTTTAAATCGCTTTTGGCAATCTTCTCACCTATAACATTGGGAAGTCCGCCGATCCCCAGCTGCAAAGTAGCTCCATCCTCGATCTCTTTCATTATATACTCAGCAATAATATAGTCTTTTTCCGTAGGTTTAACTGGTGGCAGCTCGAACAGAGGCGAATTTTTCCCTTCCACTATGTAATCAACATTAGATATGTGGATAGATTCACTATTTCCTCCTAGGCAAACAGGGACCGAATTATTAACTTCCACAATAATCTTTTTCGCCTTACTTAAATAAGCAGGCGTAACTGAATTAGAGGTCCCTAAATTAAAAAATCCTTTAGGGTCAACAGGAGCTACCATTACAAACGCATAGTCTACTTCCTCATATTTCTTAACTATGCGTGGCCCTTGATGATAAGATATAGGAATATAATTGCAAAGGCCTTTATCATGCAAACTGCGGGAAATCCGGCTAAAATGCCAGTCTTCCATGATAACATGATTGCGTTCCGGGTCCAATTCAACTATTTTCGGCACCTTTGTGTAACATACACTTCTAATCCGCAAATTTTCCAGCTCATCTACCCTTTTGGCCAGGGCTTCATCTAAAGTCTCGGGAAACATAGCAAATTCGCTGTACCATATCTTATCTCCCGACTTTACCATCGACACTGCCTGGTCTGCCGTTATCAGCTTTTGTTTGTACTGCCATTTGACAATATCACTCATAATCCAAATTCTCCTTTCATCTTCAATTTGTATACCATTCTGGTTATTTTTATAAGATTGAATATTTGCGTCTTTAGTTTTATAATTAGAAAATAAAAATTAATGACAAAAGTTAATCAAGGGATTTATATCTGCTATATTTTTAGCGTATCATTTAAAAGGAAATAGAAAAATCTATCCCGTTCATCACCTCCATATTACAAATTACGATTTGTATATTTTTATGTTTTTTTATTCGATTCGTAATTAGTTGTCATCAATTATATCCTAGTTTGTTAACAAATGCTATACCTGTTTGTTTAATTACTGACTAAAAATCCGAAAAAAGTTTAAAAAATTTTTCTTAAGCTATTTAATCTTGACAACTAACCTGTATTTTTCGCATTATTAATAAGTGTTAACCAATAAATTCTTTAAGGAAGGGGTATATATGGAAGATTTCACAACTTTTGTTTGCTACCAGTTAAAAGCCACTATGAAAAAAGTAGAAAAATATATAACCCAGGAGATGAGCCAATTTGGCCTTAATATGGCTCAATCTTTCATCCTTTTCACCCTGCTGGAAAAAGACGGGTCAACTCTTACGGAAATCGGCAATCGGGCGCAGATTGAAAATTCTTCCCTGACTACTATGGTAGATAAGCTGGAAAAAGAAGGCCTGGTAGAAAGAAGGCTGTATCCCGAAGACAGAAGGGTGGTAAAACTTTATATCACCCCCAAAGGCAGGGAATTGGGGGAAAAAATACTGGCTGAAGGAAGCAAATTCAACAAATATTTGCGGAACAACATGCCGGGAGATGTAGAAGTCTTTTTCCAGAATCTTAATGCCATCTCGGAAAGCATAGACCGCCTAAATGAAGATAAAAAATAAATCAGGCAGAGAGCAGTTTCTCTGCCTGATTTATTTTAAAAAAACTATTTTATTGTTCATCAGCTGTTAATCCTAAAACATCAAGTACAGCAAAACAGAGGCTTAATATGATAGCTACAACTGTTGCCAGTCCCATTCCTTTTAAGGCTACTGCTCCTAGCTGCAGACTTATCCCGCTTATTCCTATAATAAGAACAATAGAAGTCAGGATGAGATTACGCGGCCTGCCATAATCAACATTTGCTTCTACCAGCATTCTTATACCCGAAGCAGCAATAATCCCAAAAAGCAGAAGTGATACTCCCCCCATAACCGGACTAGGTATAACCCTTATAGCCATGGCCAGTTTACCTATAAAGGAAAGTAGAATAGCAATAACCGCTGCTCCTCCAATCACCCAGGTACTGTAAACCTTAGTTATAGCTAAAACCCCGATATTTTCCCCGTAAGTTGTATTAGGCGTAGAGCCAAAAAACCCGGAAATCATAGTAGATAAACCATTACCTATGATGGAACGGTGCAAACCAGGATCCTCTATCATATTAGTCCCTACAATATTCTGGGTAACAAAGAGATGTCCGATATGTTCAGCAATCACTACTAAGGCAGCAGGTAAGATGATAGCTATAGCAGCAGGATTAAATTCTGGCCTATAAATAGTGGGCAGACTAAACCAGGGGGCATCTAAAATAGGTTTTATATCAACTATCCCCATAAACAGTGATAAGACATAACCAGCCAATATACCTAGCAAAACCGGAATTATAGCTAAAAAACCCCTGAACAGTACAGAACTAAAAACGGTAACCGCCAGGGTAAAAACTGAAACTGTAATCATCTTAGGATCAGGAACCCAGGTCCCCTCAAATCCGGAGGGAGGAATAAAACCTGCCATCTGAGCTGCGACCGGAGCCAGCTCCAAACCAATTACCGCTACAATAGCACCCATAGCTGCAGGGGGAAAAACTATATCAATCCATTTAGTACCCATTATTTTTATTATAAGCCCTACCAGGATAAATACTAACCCTACCGCAATAAAACCACTTAAAGCTGCACCATAACCATACTTAGGAAGCACTATTAGCACCGGGGAAATAAAAGCAAAACTTGAACCGAGATAAGCAGGTATCTTTCCTTTACATATAAAAATATAAAGCAGAGTGCCAATACCGTTAAACAAAAGCACCGTAGCCGGATCTACCCCAAATATTATAGGAACTAAAACCGTAGCCCCAAACATAGCAAAAAGATGCTGCAGACTTAAAGGCAGTGTGTGCAGAAACGGCAGCCTTTCCTGTACCCCTATTTCCCTTTTGGCCAATTTTTATCCCTCCAAATAAATATTAGCTTATAGCCGGTAATACTAATACAGATATAATCTGTCTCCTGCATCCCCTAATCCCGGCACAATATAGCCTTTGTCATTCAATATAGGATCTATTACGGCCGTTATTATCTCTACCCCGGGAAACTTGTTCAGAACCTGCTTAATACCCGGTTCAGCCGCAAAGGCACAAACATATATTATCTGTTCAGGCTTATACCCTTTTTCCACTACAAATTCAAGGGCTTTAACCCCACTGTTGCCGGTTGCCAGCATAGGATCCAGAACAATTACCTGATCAATTCCTCCTTTATTAGGGGGAACATTATTAAGATAAGGTTTAGCTTCCAGGGTTTCGTGATCCCTGTACATACCCACATGCGCTACCCGTGCTGAAGGAAGAAAGGTAAGAAAGCTCTCTACCAGCCCCAATCCGGCTCGCAAAACCGGAACCAGAAGTATCCGGCTGTCATCAACATAACTGCAAACTGCTTCCACCTCTAAAGGCGTAATTACCTTATCTTCTTTGGTCTTAAGCTTTTGACAGGCTTCCACCGCCAAAAGATAACCTAAAGTGCGCAAAGCCCGGCGAAAATCAGAAGTTTTAGTTTCCTTATCCCTTAAGGCCTTAATGCAGTTCCCCGCTATGGGATTATTTAAAACCGTTACATGTTCCATTTTTCCGCCTCCTTTTTTACTCTCAAGCCCAAACTTTATTTTAATTCGACAGCAAATTAGATTCTCCTTTATTTTTCATCTTTTTTAATAATTTTGGTTCCATCTTATTTAAAATCAAAATATCTGCACATTTCATCCCCTATCTCTTTAAAAACAGGGGCTGCCGATGTACCCCCGGTTTTCCCTTCCTCCACCAGGACTACTACGGCAAAACGAGGATGGTCAGCCGGGAAAAAACCTCCAAACCAGGCATTTAATATTTCCTCCTCCTCTTCATTAAATCTTCCTGTCTGGCTGGTTGCAGTTTTGCCTGCTGCATTGACCGCCATTAATTCCGCATTTTTCCCGGTACCTTCAGTCACAGCAAGCCTCATCATCTTCCTTATTTCTTTAGCTGTTTCCTGGCTTATAACCTTCTTCCTGGGTTCAGGATAAACAATATTTTTTCTTCCTTCTTTATCTATCCAGTATTTTACCAAAACCGGCGGTGCAAAATAGCCATCATCAGCAATTGTAGCCACAAGAGAAGCTATATTAAGGGGTGACAGCATAATCCCTTGCTGCCCTAAAGCCGCATTAGCTACTGCCATATCAGCTTTTTCTATCTTCACATAAGCATCTTTTACAGGCTGATAGCCTATTATTTTCCCTTCATCAATATGCATCCTTTCAGCCATTTCCATTATTTTATCTCTTACTAACCTTAAGGCCAGGTTTATAAAAAAAGGATTACAGGAATAAGCAAAAGCCTCTCTCAGATCCAACCATCCATGCCCTTCTTTTTTCCAGCAGGAAATAGTCCTACCATTATTGAATCGGTATCCCCCCTCACAATAATACTCCTCCTCTTTAGAGGCCACATCATATTCTAAAAAAGCAGCTGCCAGCAATATTTTAAAAAGCGAACCAGGATGATAAGGAGTCAGAGCTCGGTTAATGAGAGGGCTGCTTTCATCATCTTTTATTTTTCCTATCTGATAGGGATCATATTTAGGGCGGCTAACCATAGCCAATATCTCTTTGCTGTGTACGTCTAGAACTACCACCGCTCCTTTTTTTATGTACTTATCGGCTGCCTCTTCCGCTATTTCCTGCACCCTTTTATCAATAGTCAAAACTACGCCTGCTCGATTTTCATTCTCTTTTTTACGCACCCTAAACATAAGGCCGGTTATGACCTTTCCTCTAGCATCGAGCACGGAAGTAAGCTCTTCGGAATTCGGATACTCGCTTAGCACATCATTATAAAAATATTCTATCCCGCTTACCCCTCTATTTTCACTGCCATTTATATACCCCAAAACATGACAGCAAAAGCCATCACTTCTATACCTTTTGATTACCGGAGCTACCACCATCCCTGCTGGAGCAGAACGGTTTATCTTTTCCCTTTCAGCTTCCGATAAATCATCAAATAGGCGTATAAAAGTATCCTGGCGTTTAATTCCCTTTTCCAGTTTATTGTATATGTCATCATAACTCCTGTCTTTAAGTATATGGGCTAAAATTCTGGCTGCCGACCCTACTGCACGTTCCTGGTCAGAATAAGGTGAATTGCTGATTATTTCTCGCGGCAAACAGTATAAAGCTTTACCGGTAGAAATACTGGTAAGAGGGAGCATATGGCGGTCAAATATCTCTCCCCGGGCATATTCCTTCAATTCTATACTCCTTTGCCGCATATAGCTGGCTTCTAAGGCCAAGGTATAACCTTTAACCAGCTGATAGTAAGCAATCTTTACGGTCAAAGCAGAAAAAACAAACAAAAAGAAAAACATAAGCATATAGATGCGGTGAATTCTCATACACACAAAAACCCTCCTCTAAAGCTTTACTATCTCTATAATTCGCTTTAAAGGAGGGACTTATTCTATTTTTCTTCTACAATCTCTACCCGAAACGGCATATTAAGCAGTATCCTTTTTAATTCCTCATAAGTATCCGCTGTTCCTCTTATAATTACCAGTCCATTCTTCCGGTCAGCAGTAGAAACTATCCCTACATTTTCATAAGCTTCGATAATCCTAGTTATGCGGTCAATATTTTCCGGAGCAATTTTAGCATATATATCACCTTTAAGCACTCAAGTTCTCCCCCTTGCGCAAAATAGAATAAGGAGGTACAGGAACATCCACCTTAAAAAACACCTTCTGTTTAGCATGGCGGGCCCGGTCAATAGCTTGACCTTCTTCGTCATAAAGTTCAGTTAAAGTAAACTGGTAAACATCACCTGCCGGCAAGAGTATTTCCATTTCATCTCCTACACCGAAATTAGCTCGCTGCTCCACCTTAACCATCTGTTTTTTCTCATCATAATCTATCACCATGCCACAGAAAGCAACCCGGTCTTTTAAGACAGTTTTATTTATATCCTGGATAAAAGGGGATTCCCCTTCAATAAAGCCATTGGTAAAAGGCCTGCTGGCTGTCCTGGAAAGTTCCTTTAGCCACCTTGCCAGTTCTTCCTCTTTATAAGCTTCTCCTGTTGCAATATATTCTTCAATAGCTTGGCGATAAACAGATGCCACACTTGCTATATAAAGGGGGCTTTTCATTCTCCCTTCTACCTTAAAAGCATCCACCCCTATGTCTATAAGCCGGGGAATATACTCGATAAGGCATAGATCTTTAGAATTTAAAATATAACTTCCCCTTTCGTCTTCCTCAATAGGGAAATACTGCCCCGGCCTTTTTTCTTCTTCCAAAACATACCTATATCGGCAGGGATGGGCACATTCTCCCCGGTTGGCACTGCGTCCTGTCATATAATGGGAGAGCAGACACCGACCGGAATAGGCTACACACATAGCCCCATGTACGAAAACTTCAATTTCCAGCCCTGTATCCCTTTTTATCTCCCCTATCTCCTCCAGAGTAAGTTCTCGTGCCAGTACAATCCGTTTGGCCCCCAGTTCTTTATATAAAAAAGCAGTCTCGGTATTAGTTACATTGGCCTGGGTACTTATAGTTTTCGGGATAGAGGGAGCATACCTGTTAGCCATCCTTAATACGCCCGGATCAGAAACTATTATGCCATCCACCTTCATCTCTTCTAGCTTTTCCAGATAAGACGGCATTTTGGTTAGATCACGGTTATGGGCAAGTATATTTACGGTAACATATACCTTTCTACCATGCAACCGGGCAAAATTCAGGCCTTTCCTCATCTCTTCCAGGGAAAAATTACCTGCGTAGGCCCGCAGGCTGAATTCTTTGCCCCCGATATAAACAGCATCAGCTCCAAAAATTATCGCGGTTTTTAGCTTTTCCAAATCTCCAGCGGGAAGTACCAGCTCCGGTCTTTTCAACATATACACCAACCTTTTCTACCTCTTTTGATACCTGGCAATAGCTGCTAAATGTTCGGCATAAGTCCGGGAAAAATGATGGCTTCCATCCCCGCGCGCTACATAATAAAGATAATCATGTTTTTCCGGATTAAGCACCGCCTTTATGGCCTCCCTGCCCGGACAGGCAATAGGCCCTAAAGGAAGTCCTGTTATTTGATAGGTATTATAAGGAGAATCCACTTTTAAATCATCATAAGTAACTATTTCCTTGTGTTTGCCCAGAGCATACAAAACCGTAGCATCTATCTGCAGCGGCATGCCAGCTCGCATCCGGTTAAAAATTACCCCGGCAATTCTGGCCCTCTCCGAAGGGACTACCGCTTCCCTTTCTACCATGGAAGCTATAGTAACTATCTGGTAAATGCTCTTTCCTTCCGCTTCCCTGGCAAAATCTCTCTCCCAGATATTGGCAAAATTTTGCAGCATCATGGCAACAAGTTCAGAAGCTGTTATCCCTTCCCCTACTACATAAGTATCAGGAAAAAGAAACCCTTCCAGGCGGTTTTTTACCCCTGATGGTACCTCAGCCAGAAAAGGATAATCATAATCCTTACGCAAAGCTTCTTCCCATTCTTCCCGGCTACAAAGGCCTTTTTTTACTACTATATCGCCAATCTGCTCAACAGTATATCCTTCCGGTATGGTAAAAGTAATCATCACCACTTTTCCTTCCGCAATATCCCGGGCTATTTCCTTGAGGGACTGGCTGCGGCTGAAGCGGAAATGTCCGGCCTTTAACCTGCTATCATAGCCTGTTTTCTTGCAGTAATAAAGAAAAGCTTCACGGCTCCGAATAAGCTTTTCCTCATATAAAATCCCGGCTATATCACGCGCCGTGCTGTTTTCAGGTATAAAAACATCTATATAGTTCTTATCATGGGGATCTACCGGCATATACTGCAGATGAAGCCAGTAAAAGCGGCCCAGGATAAGCCCGCCAACCAGGACTAAAAATAACAGAAGCAAAAGTTCCTTTTTAACTTTCATCATCCTTACAATTTCACTCATTTCCTCACCTTTTCTGTCATCTCGTCATTATAGCTGGTCTTCCGGAAATATATCCTGGTTATTATTCATTTCCGGAGGGTTTGCTCCACTATCGGCATTATTCTCTTCATCAGCAGTTGCTCCCTTCTTATCCCCAGGAGGGGCAATATTTTTCTTCGGTCCCACATAAACCAGCCGGTTAAGCGGATTATAAACATCACGGGCCAGCATTTCGGTTTTTATAAGCTTGCCACTGTTATCATAGAAATGCCGAAAACTGCGCACTATATACCCGGGATTCCCTTTAGTTTCTATCTTTTCCTCTCCGGCCTTCAAATCAGGCTTAAACTCCCTTATCTCCTTAAAATCCATTACTTTATCTATAACATGGCTCGTTTTTACATTACATTTATAATCCATATTCCCATAAATATAAACCGTCAGGCTGCCATTTCCTATTTCCGATCTTATATAAAGGGGATCAGGAGTGCTGTTTTTAAACTTAAAATCCTGCAGTCCATACGCGACCGTAGCATCAAACCCTAAAGGAACATAGGCTACTGCCAGGGTATGATTATGCCTCTCTACTACCGGTAATCCTGCCAGCAAAACAGCATTATAGAGGGTGGAAGAAACCTGGCATACTCCCCCTCCTGTTCCCGGCATAAATTTTCCTCCTATTATTACCAGAGCATCGCGATAGCCATTGGCAAAAGTTCTTTCCCCTACCACCTCATTAAAAGAAAAAACTTCACCTGCCAGGATTACCTTCCCATCTATAGCTTTAGCCGCCATAGCTAAATTGTGGGAACGGTCAAGCAGAGAAACATCATACCAGGTAGTATAAGAAGATAAAAGCCCGATATTTTTAAAATCTTCGGCTTTAACCCGGGGAGAAACCTTGTTGACTACTAACGGTACATTATACTTTTCCTCAGCAATTTCCTCCAGCCTGCGCGGCAGCCCCGTCTTAGTCTTTTCCTCATCAACTTTTCTTCCTTCTTCATCCGGTACTATAACTAGTCCCCGGAGCGGCTTTATTTCTAACCTGGCATCTCTGGGGTATATATCTATATCCCGTCTCCATTCTTCCGTTATTTTTTCCCAGATATCAGGATTATACGCCAGAAGGACAGGATAATCTATTTTCTGGCTACCATCCATATTCAATATTTTCGACTTAAGGCTCCTTTTTTTCTCTTTTTCCCATATTTCCTCCACTATCTTGTGGCTATCTAAAGGATAAACTAGATCCTTCAAGCGATAAACATACTGGTAATCCTTATAGGAAAACACTATATTTTTTTCCATGGCTCTTTTTATGTATTCATCCATTTTATAACTGGCATCGGCAGTTGTAAGACCTGCTACGGGAAGGCCGGCAACATGCACTCCAGGCAAAAATACCTCACTATGATAAAAAACATTATAAAAATACAAAAAAACCGCCGCCACTATACCTAAAAATATGGCTAAAGCAACCAGTAAAACACCTTTTACTCTGCTTCCCAACTCCCTTATCCCCCAACCGACTTATATATTTAACATCAAAATATCAGCTTTCATTATTATATTATAATATCGGCCTATATTTATAGAATATTAAACCAAAATAATGCAAAAACCCGGGAAATCTCCCGGGTAAATGTCGAGAAATTAAAACTCTTCGCTTTCCATCAGCTCCTGCCAGGCATCGGCTACTTTTTCCCATTCCTCATCATCTTCAATGTCGCTTAAGAATTCATTGCCCTCTTCATCATAAACTACTTTCAGTATTATTACCTCCAGCTCATCAGATTCCTCATCTTCTTCAGCCAGTAAAGGTACTAATACACGGTAAGTAGCATCATCAATTTCCAGCTCAGCTAAAAGCTCAAATTCGTGTTCGACTCCTTCTTCATCAACTAATACCAGAACGGGAATTTCTTCTTCAAAAAATTCTTCGTGGCTCATCAAGTCACCTCTTTTTCCTAAAACTAAAGTCATTGTATTATTTTCTCTTCACTTTGTCAAACTTAACCATCAAAAATATTTTTTATGCCCGATTAATATAATCAAGATAATTCTGCAAGATATTTACAGCTGCCAGTTTATCTATTACTTCCTTGCGGCGGCGGCGGGAGACATCAGCCGCAAGCAAAACCTTTTCCGCACTTACGGTAGATAAACGCTCATCCCAGTAGGTAACTTTAATTCCGGTATGCTCCATCACCTTGCTTCCAAATTTTTGCACCTCTTCTGCCTTAGGGCCTAAAGTGCCATTCATATTACGGGGAAGTCCTATCACAATCTCCTCTACTTCTTTTTCTTCACATATTTTTTTAATCTCTGCCAGATCATGTCCCAGATCTTTGCGGGTAAGCACAGAATATCCTTGTGCTGTCCAGCCCATCGGGTCACTCAAAGCAATTCCAATCCTCTTTTCGCCTACATCTAATCCCATAATCCGCATATAATTTATCCCTATCCCTTCCTGGCCAAAAGCCTCATGCCCTGGGCATGAGGCTTTTTACTCCTTATTTTTCATTTAAGTAATGGCGCAAAAGAACCTCCAGTATCTCATCCCGTTCAATTTTACATATAAGGCTGCGGGCATTATTATGGCTGGTTATATAAGCAGGATCACCGGATATCATATAGCCTATAAGCTGATTTATAGGATTATATCCTTTCTCTTCCAGAGCTTCATAAACAGTTTGCAAAATAATTCTTACCTTATCTTCACCATCTTTATGCAGGCTAAAATTTACCGTCTGATCAAATCTCCCCATACTTCTCTCCTCCCCTTGGCCAGGACAACCGTAAACATCATAAAGCAGACTCTATAACACTTTTAGCTACTGTCAGGGCCTCATCAAGTTTGCTTACTTCCTTGCCACCTGCCTGAGCCATATCCGGACGTCCGCCACCACCTCCACCGGCTACCCGAGCCGCTTCGCCTACAATCTTACCGGCATGAAGCCCTTTGGCTACTAAATCCTTGCTTACAAAACAGACAAAAGCCACCTTATCCCCTACTACTGCTCCCAGAAGAACTACACTGCTTCCCAGTTTATCTCGTAAAGTTTCGGCATTTTGCCTTAAAAGATTAATATCTTCACTCTCCACGCGGGCAACCAGTATATTTACCCCATTTACCTGATAAGCTGTCTTCAGCAAGTCTTCAGTTGAGGATCTGGATATTCTGGCCTTAAGCTGTTCTATCTCCCGTTCTTTTTCCTTCAAAGTCCGGCTTAATGTTTCTACCTTTTCCGCTATATTGTGTGGGCTGGTTTTCAAAACAGCAGCTGTCATCTCCATTTCTCTTTCCATCTTATTTATATAATCTAATACGGCATGTCCGGTAATAGCCTCAATACGTCGCAAACCTGACCCAATACTGCCTTCACTTATTATCTTAAATATTCCAATCTCCCCTGTATTCCTTACATGGGTCCCCCCACAAAGTTCCATACTAAAATCTCCGGCCTTCACTACCCTTACAGTTGCACCGTATTTTTCGCCAAACAGCGCAATCGCTCCCATTTCTCTAGCCTTATCCAGGCTCGTTTCTTCTGTGGAAACCGGATACATGTGCCATATAGCCTCATTTACTATCTTTTCTACTTTAGCAATTTCTTCCCCGCTTAAAGAAGATAGATGGGAAAAGTCAAAACGCAGCCTGTCTGGCTCCACCAGCGAACCTTTTTGCTGGGCATGTTCTCCCAAAACCTGCCGCAAGGCCCGGTGTAAAAGATGAGTAGCTGTATGGTTGCGAGCAGTAGCCATTCTTTTTTCCTCGTCTACCTTAAGCTCTACTTCTTCACCCTGCGTTAAAAGTCCCTTAACTATCCCGGCATGGATTATAAAAGGTCCTATTTTACGCACATCTCTTACTTCCATATAGCCATTCTTGCCTTCTATAATCCCGGTATCAGCTACCTGCCCACCACTTTCGGCATAAAAAGGAGTTTGTCTGACAACCAGCATAGCCTCACTATCTTCTACCCGCTCTTTAAGAGTTTCATCTTTGATAAGAGCTATTATCTCTGACTTATCAAGTAACCTTTCGTATCCGGTAAAGACGGTGGCAGGCAAATCGCCTAAAAGCTCGGTAAGCAAGAGTTCTTTTTTAAAAGCATCTTCTCCTTTATTAGCCTGTCTTGCCCGTTCTTTCTGTTCTTCCATCATCCTGTTAAATCCAGCCCGGTCTACTGTAAAGCCGTTTTCTTCCGCCATATCTTCGGTAAGGTCCATGGGGAAACCATATGTATCATAAAGCATAAAAGCTTCTTCCCCGGTAATAATATTCCTTCCTTCCTGCTTAGCTTTAGCAATAATCTCCTCTACTTTTCTTATACCCTCATTGAGGGTGACAAAAAATCTTTCTTCTTCCCTTTTAATAACTTCTTCGACAAAACCTTTCCTTTCCTCAAGCTCAGGATAGGCATCTTTCATTATATCAACTACAATCGGCACCATTTTATAAAGGAAAGGTTCTTCAATACCCAAAAAACGTCCAAAGCGAACTGCCCGGCGCAGTATACGCCTTAAAACATAGCCTCTCCCCTCGTTGCTTGGCAAAACTCCATCAGCAATAAGGAAGGTGCAGGCCCGGCTGTGATCGGCAATGACGCGGAAAGGAAAACCCTGTTCATCCCAAGCATATTTTTTCCCCGTCAGTTCTTCTACCTTTTTTATAAGGGGCACAAAAAGGTCAGTATCATAATTGCTTTCTACCCCCTGCATAACAGCCGTAATCCGCTCTAAGCCCATACCCGTATCGATACTGGGACGCGGGAGGGGAGTCATATTGCCTTCTTCATCCCGGTTATACTGCATAAATACCAGGTTCCATATTTCAAGCCAGCGATCACAATCACATCCCCCTATACGGCAATCATCTCCGCAGGCATACCTTTCTCCCCGGTCATATATAATTTCACTGCAGGGTCCGCAGGGTCCTGTATCTCCCATACTCCAGAAATTATCTTTTTCCCCCAGCCTTATTATGCGTTCCGGCTTTACTCCTGCCACTTCCTGCCATAAAGAAAAAGCTTCTTCATCATCTTTATATATGGTAATCCATAGTTTCTCTTCCTCAAGTCCCAATCTTCCGGTCAAAAATTCCCAGGCATAGCCAATAGCCTCCCTTTTAAAATAATCGCCAAAAGAAAAATTGCCCAGCATTTCAAAAAAAGTATGGTGCCTGGGAGTTCTTCCTACAGTATCTAAATCATTATGTTTGCCTCCTGCCCGTACACACTTCTGAGCCGTAGTTGCCCGGGTATAGGGTCTTTTATCCAAACCCAAAAAAACATCCTTAAACTGATTCATGCCGGCATTAGAAAAAAGCAGAGTAGGGTCATCGGCTGGTACCAGAGAAGAACTGGCTACTACTGTATGTCCATTTTCTTTAAAATAATCCAGAAACATCTTGCGTATTTCGCTGCTTTTTAACACACCTTAAGCCTCCCTTTGCGTGCAAAAACTTTACTAATCTATTTTCTTTTATATTGAGAATTATGTCAACAAATCACCTTGATCCCTCATCATGCTATAATTTTACCATAAAACCAGGAGAAAATTACGCGCAAAACTGCCGCCAGAGGCACCCCTATCAGCATACCCCATATGCCTAATAAATTGCCGCCGGCTAAAAGAGCAAAAACTATCACCAGAGGATGCAGCCCTAATCTATTTCCTATTATTCTGGGGGTTATAAAATTGCTCTCCAGCTGCTGGATTATGACTATCCCCAGTGCCATATACAAAGCCAGCCGCCAGGAATCGGTCAAAGCCAGTAAAACTGCAGGTATCCCCCCCAAAAAAGCTCCCAGAAAAGGTATCAGATTAGTTATTCCCGCTAAAATTCCTAATAATAAAGGGAACTTAACACCTATAAAATAAGCCGTGACACCCGTTAACCCGCCTACTATACACGCCACCAGAAAATAACCTTTTATAAAACTTATCAATACCTCATCTATATCTTTAAAAAGCTGTTTAATTTCCAGGCGAACCGGAGGAGAAAATAAATGGAGAAAACCATCTCCTATCTTTTCCCAGTCCATCATAACATAAAAAGCTAAAATCGGAGCAAATATCAAAAAAAGAGCTGTTTCCAGCACATCATAAATCCCTTTTACCAAACTGTTCAAACCTTTATAGATAAACTCCTCTATATCTCTTACATTTTTCCAGAATACTTCTTTCAACTTATGCGGCATATCTATATGGTCAATCTTACTCATAATTTCCTCGGTTTGGTCGGCATACCGAGGTAGGAGATGAGCAAGAGCAGTCATTTCCTTTATTATCCCGGGAAGGGCAAAATACAGAAATAAAAAGGATAAAGCCAAAACCGAAGCATAGACTAATAAAATCGCCCATAGCCTTCTTATCCCCCGCCTTTCAATATACCTGACCGGCCGAAAAAGAAGATAAGCCAAAAGGAACCCTAAAGCAAAGCTAAAAAGAACACTTCTTACCAGGTATAAAAAATAAATAGTGGCTAAAGCCACCACGATAAAAAACAGCCACCTCTGCCATACCCTGACAGTCAAATCCACCTTCATCCCTGCCTTCGATCCCGTTAAATCATATTATATTCAAAACCCGCCGCCTGTTGCGTTCCGGCTTAACAAAAGGGGTAGTGCTTTCCGCTTTCCTATCCTGCCAGTATATAGCTGCTGCTGCTCCCAGCATAGCTCCTATCAATACAGCATTAAGATAACTCCGCAAAAGCCCTGTCCCTCCTTTATAAAAGCTCACTGCTGTCGATAGCCAAAAGGCTTCCATCTTCTTCTACCTGATAAAGATTGACCCGTCCCTTATTGTAATTAAATTCCAGAAAACAGTTCCAGCAATAATACTGGTCGCTTCCCACTTTTCCCACCTGTAAACCTTTACAAACCGGACATTTGATTACCACTAATCTTTACTCCCTTCTTTGACAAAAAGACTTGATTTATTCTGCCACCTTATCTGCGTAAGAGGCATTTGAAAACGGCCTTTTAGAATATCTGGCAAAACTCCCGCTGCAACTTCTACTCCCCATACTTTACCATCAGCTGCTGAAATTAAAAAATCACTTACTACCCCTAATTCTTCACCTTTCTCATCAAAAACCTTATCGCCTATTTTCTTCTCATATATAGATAATTCTTCCCCACCAGCATAAGATTTAATACCTTTTAAGTTTTCAACCAGAACCGATTTTTCCGTCAGAATAAAATCTCCTTTTCTAACCATATACAGTCTTCCTTTTTCACTCTGCCAGACAATATAAGCAATCTCGTAATCATCCCCAATCGCTACTTTTTCTACATAACCTAATACCCTGGCATTCTTACGGTAAAAAACCGGCATCCCGCATATATGCTTGACTTTCAGCATAATAACTTCCCTTCCTTGGCTCCTTTATATATTTTGCTTTGCTTTAAAAAATATATACCAATAAAAAAACAGCCTTTTCATATGACCTGTTCATAGAAAAGGCTGCTGCTTTTAATATAAACTCACCTTTAAACAATATCAGCTATTATCCCGCCTCCTAGCACATATTCACCCTGGTAAAAAACTACCGATTGTCCCCGGGTAATAGCTCTCTGGGGCTGGTCAAACTCTACCTTCAACCTGTCTCCTTTTTTAGAAACGGTTGCCGGAGATAAAGCAGAGCGGTAGCGCACCTTGGCTAAAACCCTTATATCTTCTTCTAATTCCTCAAACATTATAAAATTATAATCAGCTGCATATAAAACCCGGCGGAAAAGATGAACCTCTTCATCAACTATTATGCGATTATTTTCTACATCTAGATCTAAAACATATACCGGCTTACCCATACTAAGTCCCAGTCCTTTTCTCTGTCCCACCGTATAAAAAGGAATACCTTTATGGGTTCCAATGACCCTGCCTTTTAAATCCACAAAATCACCCGGCTTAAGGCTCACTTTATCCCGCAAAAAATCCCGGTAATCACCAGCAATAAAACATACTTCCTGACTTTCCTTGCTTTCCGCTACCTCTAACCCGTAAGCCCTGGCCATCTCCCTCACTTCCGGCTTCGTAAAATCCCCTAAAGGGAATAGAATGCGTTCCAGCTGTCTTTGCTTTAAGCCATAGAGAAAATAACTCTGGTCCTTATTCTTATCTCTCCCCTGGCGCAAAAGATAGCGGTTTTTTTCTTCATCATATTCCACCCGGGCATAATGACCGGTAGCCACCTTTTCACATCCCAGATCAAGAGCTATGTCCAAAAGCTTCCCGAACTTTATATACTTATTGCATTCCACACAGGGATTGGGTGTTTCTCCCTTCTCATAAGACCGGCAAAAATAAGCGACTACTTTTTCCTGAAAGATTTCCTTCATATCTACAACAATATGTTCTAATCCTAATGCCGAAGCTGCCTTCTGGGCTTTTTCCCCTACTCCCGTATCCCAGTTGACCATAGTAAGGCCTATAACTTCATATCCTTTTTCTTTTAAAAGACAAGCTGCCACGGTACTGTCAACACCGCCACTCATCAGAACTGCTACCTTCATATCCACTTCTCTCCTAACTTCAACTGGCTATTCTGCCTGATTTATTTTATAATTACTCCAGTTTTAAAAAACCCTTAAAGGAGGGGGAAATATGGATCTCTTTTCTTTCCAGGCAGAGAAAAACTTAAAAAATTTACCCCTGGCCTATCGCATGCGTCCCCAAACCTTAGATGAAATAGCCGGCCAGGAACACATAATAGGCAAGGATTCGGTATTAAGAAACATGATTGAAAAAGATGAGCTGCACTCGTTTGTGCTCTACGGCCCTCCCGGTAGTGGCAAAACGACTATTGCCCGTATTATTGCCCAAACTACCCGGGCTCATTTTGAACAGCTACAAGCTGTAACCGCCGGGGTAAATGATATACGCAAAATCGCTTCTGATGCCAGGGACCGCTATAAATATTATGGCCAAAAAACTGTACTTTTTGTCGATGAAATCCATCGCTTTAACAAAAGCCAGCAGGATGTGCTCCTGCCCTTTGTAGAAGACGGCACCCTTATACTTATCGGCGCTACCACCGAAAATCCGCTTTATGAACTGAACAATGCCTTATTATCCCGCCTCAAGCTTTATGTATTAGAAGCTCTTAAAGAAGAAGATATACACAAGCTTATTATAAGAGCACTGACCGATAAAGAAAAGGGATTGGGAGAACTAAATCTGAAAATAGAAAAAGAAGCCCTGCATCTTATAGCCAGTATAGCCAAAGGCGATGCCCGCATGGCATTAAATATATTAGAAACCGCCGTAAATTCCTATTTAAAACCAGGGGAAACCATCACTCCCGAAATTATAAAAAAAATAACCACTATCCCTCTTATAAAATATGACCGCTCGGGAGATTACCATTATGACACTATTTCCGCTTTTATAAAAAGTATCCGCGGATCTGACCCAGATGCCGCCGTATTTTATCTAGCCCTTATGCTGGAAGGCGGAGAAGATCCTAAATTTATTGCCCGCCGGCTTATAGTCCATGCTGCCGAAGATATTGGCCTTGCTGATCCTTATGCCCTTTCCATCGCCGTAGCTGCCTTTCAGGCCGTGGAATATGTTGGTATGCCGGAAGCCAGAATTCCTCTGGCAGAAGCTACCATTTATCTGGCTGCTGCTCCTAAAAGCAACAGCAGCTATGTGGCTATAAACCAGGCCATCAAAACCGTAAGAGAACTTGCCCAAATAAAAATACCTCCTCATTTAGCCTCGGCCGAACACAGTCAAGCATCCAAGCTTCTTGGCAAGGGGCAGGGCTACAAATACCCCCATGACTACGGAGGGTATGTAAAACAGCAATATCTGCCTGAGGAACTAAAAGAACACAAGTTTTATAACCCTTCCTCTAATGGCCTGGAAGCTAAAATTGCTGAATTTATAGAAAAAAGAGCGCGTTCATAAAAGATGCGCTCTTTTTAAAAAATTCTATTTACATGGCAGCCACTTCATCTATGAGCTTTTGTAGCTGGGCTTTGCTCTGCACTCCTACCACCCTTTTTACCTCCTGTCCATCCTTGAAAAATATAAGGGTAGGTACTCCTCTTATGCCGTACTTAATAGCCAGTTCCCGGTTTTCATCTACATTTACCTTGCCGACTACTATCTTACCCACATTCTCTTCTGCTACGGCATCAACAATCGGCCCTAACATCTTGCAGGGACCACACCAGGCTGCCCAGAAATCTACCAGCACCGGTTTTTCTGCGTTTAAGACCTGATTTTCAAAATTTCCCCCATTAAGAGTCAATACAGCTGACATCATATCTCCTCCTTTATAACATAAATTTCATGACGCATAAGCTTTTCCAGAACCTTTACCACTTCTTTAAGCCCTGCTTCTTTATTTTCTTCTTCTATAGCCCGGCAAATACATTCATAAGCATGGTTTTCAAAAATAAGCAGTCCGACACTGCTCAAAGCTGATTTTATAGCTGCAATCTGGTTCAGTATTTCGCCACAATCATCGCCTGCTTCCACCATTCTCTGTACTCCTCTTACCTGTCCTTCAATCTTCCTGAGCCGGGTTAAAAGCCTCTGTCTTACCTCATCCATAGTCTGCCTCACCTCTCTATACCCCTATACCGTATATGTTTCAGTATATACCTATTTCCTTCATATGTCAAATACAGCAAAGCAAAATTTTGCGTTTTTTAATCTTTTTTAAAACTTCATTTCCTATAAAGATTTCTAAAATTTAAGGGGATAAGCTATAAAGCCTTATCCCCTTTCTAGAGCACCTCTTATTTAACCAGAAGAGTATAATAAACCAGAGCTCCTGCTCCACAGGCAATTATAAGCCATATTAAAGTGCGCAGCATTTCCATTTTAACCTGTTTTACCAGTTCTTCCATCAAAATTCCTCCTTGCCAGCTAGTATTTCCATCCTTAAAAATCGGCCAAAGCTTGCGTCGTATTGATTGACAGTCCTTTAGCCATCATCAGTTTTTCTACCCGGTCAATATCTGAAGCCAAATCCCCTTTGCTCTTTATTCCTTTAAGCTCCCACAGCTTATTATAAAGCCCAGCTATCCCCAGATACTGCAGGGCCAATTCCTTTATAACCCGGCTTTCAGCATTATGCTGTTTAGCATAAATATGCAAAGCCTGGTTATAAATATCTACCAGCCTGTAGAGAGAAGAAAGAAGATAGCTTTCTTCAGTTGTTTGCAAGTTAAATTTTCGTTTCTGCAGCACCTGTTTTAAGCCTTGTTCCATAAGCTGCAATTTTTCTTCCATCTGTTCAAGCAGATAATATTCCAGCCTCTGCTGGCGCCCTTTTTCTTTATAAAAAGCGAAAAGATTTTTAATAAGTTCAATATCCCCCTGTAAAATAGCCCATTTAGTTAAAGGTTTTTTATGATCTTCCTGTTCGCGCCAAATCTTTTTATAAAAACCTTCTACTATGCTTATCAACCTTCCCGGTATAAAGCCAGCCGGCAAAACCTGAATATCTTTTCCCCCGTTAAAATCAATAAGCATTTTATGCATTTCCATAAGGATCTTGCCGGCCAGGCCGTTTATTATTATATAAGCCTCCTGGTCAAGCAGAGTAGGCGCATTGTTGATAATATCCAGCTCCTCAAAGGATAAAGGAAAACTGTTGATAGGAGAAACTGCCAGGCTGGAACCTACCACTAGCACCACCTGGGGGAAATGGTTAAAGATTTCTGCCATCTTGACGGCATACATGTAGTCCTCAGGCATAGCATCCCCAAAAAGTATTACATCCGGCTTCAATACCCCGCCACAATCAGCACAACGGGGAACCACAACCCCCGTTTCCTGCTCCTTTATTATTTCCTGCATATCCTGCACCGTCTTCCCACAACGGCTGCAGGTAGCCGTCCTTATATGCCCATGCACTTCATATACCCAGAAGGCTCCTCCCTTTTGATGCAGGTTATCTATATTCTGGGTAACAATAGGTCCGATAATCCTCTTTTGCTGCCATTCTCCCAGCACATTATGGGCAGCATTGGGCAAAGCCTCCAGAATAGTTCCAAAAACTTCCTTGCTGTGCTGATAAAGCTTTTCCGGATGGTGTTTAAAAGCCCAGGCGGAAAAAACCTCCATCGGATCAATTCTTTCCCATAAACCGCCACTTCCTCGAAAATCCGGAATCCCGCTTTCGGTCGATACCCCGGCTCCGGTCAGTATAAAGGGACGCGGATAAAGAAAAATCTGCTTAATCAGGAGTTCAGTACTCACCTTTATCTCCCCCCAGTTGGCAACCTCATTTATTTATAAAGGTTCCCCTTCCATAGTATATAACCTTTGCTCTAGGCTCTTTCTTCTCCTGCCAGAGTAAAATCTTCTCTTTAACTTCTCCATCTATCAGTACCAATTTATAATTATAAACCATTTCTCCTCTAGTTCCTGCCTGTTCCCTCTTCTCACCAGGTGCCAGCCTCTCATCAACCTTTATTACTACTGGAGGTTCAAGGGGCTTCTGCTCTTTTTTAAAAATCACTTTTTTTTTATGGTCATCTATCCCCCAAACCCTTACTACCACAACATTTCCTTTTTCGCTATGCAAAGTGATCCCTACCGGACCACTGCTGTTATTTACCAGCTGGTATCCATCCCTTATAAGCCCGGCTCCTTCCCATGCCTTTTGCAAACTTTTAAGAAGTATCTCCCGATCGCTCTTTAATACATACCGGGCTGCCCTTATATTCTCCATTTCCTTGTCCAGGTCCCAGCTTTCACCAGTTAAAATTACCCTTCCGTTCAACCTATCCAGCATTTCCTGCCAGGAAGGGTAAGAAGCTTCTGCTTTAAAAGCTTCTATGTTTAAAAGAGCTTTAATCTCTTTTATCTTTTCTCGCGTTATCTCCGGAGTAAGGGGAACTGTTTTTATATCTATATCTTTTATAATCCCCTTCTCAAGGTTAGCTGTCAGATTTTTATATGTAGCTACAGGATCTACTTCATATCCATATCTTTCCTCCATAAACCGCAGACCTTGCTTATCATCCCAGTACAACCTGGCATTTTCCGGGTCCTTTGCCTTAATCTCCTTTAAAGCTAAAGCCATTACCTTAAGCTGCAAATCTTTTTCCTGCCAGGTGAATACCGGGAAAAGTTCCCTTTTTTCTCCCCGTATGGTTATATGGGGCAAAAGGCTTTTTTCTCTCTCCTCCTGCATCACTTCAACTGCTTTTTGCAGACTGGCCTGGGTATCATAGGCTATATTCCACTCCTCCAGAGGTATGGTAAAATTTTTTTCCGGCCCTTGCAAAGTCAAACTATCTCCCCAGGCTTTTTTTACCTTATCCGGCCATATCCTCTCCGCTTCTTCCCTGGTCATCCCAGCTAAGGGTACTCCACCTAGGACCAGAGAAGAAGGGTAAAATTTTTGATCATGCCAGGCTAAAAGGCTTTCGACTACATATAAATTTAAAATTATAGCTATTAACGGCAACCCTAATATTATCAGCATTTTCTGGTTATAAGATTTCATTACTGGCCATTCTCCCCGGGATTTAGTGCTCGGCTATTTTACACACTGTGACAATTCTACAAATTTATTGTGGGCTTCAGCTAAAGCAATAATCTCTTCATTTACTACCGTTCCCGCTGGAATTAATACTTCTCCCTGACTGTCCTTAATATCTTGAATTACTTTTTTCCCTAGCAGAAAAGCCTTCTGTCTCTCCCGGAAAAATAAGGCTCCTTCGCTCATGGGTGTTTCCTTTACTTCCCCTTCCGTTTCAGCCCTGGGTACATCTTTCTTTACATACGAAGACCCTTTTTCCCTTACTACCACCACTTCCGTCCCATAGGTTAAAACATCTTCAGCTTCAATGATCTCGGTCTTCATTTCATCCTGGGCCGTTTTATATTCTAAACGGGATAAAACCCCCGTTTCCGTATCAATTTCAAATTCGCTTATAACCCCGATGAGGTTCCCTTTATTCGTCAAAACCCGGGTGCCTTTAATCTGAATATTGCGTTCCAAAAGTCTCTTAGCCTCTTCTGAGGCATCAATCCCCAGCAGCATAGCCTGACTTTCCGTAGTTACGGCATGTTCTCCAATCCCTACTACATTTTTGAAGGGTAAAACCCTGGCCCCCTCATACCAGCTGCTGTTAGCCACCATAATAAAATCAACCTTGCCCTCATCAGGATTAATTACCAGGTCTTTGACCTGTCCAATCTTGGCCCCATCAATGATAGAAAAAACAGGCAGACCAATAATTTCCTGGCTTTTCTTCATCTCACTTGCTCCCTTCCTTTATGTGTAAAGCCTTCGCAGTTCATCCTCCACTTTTACCTTTAACAGCCTGGGCAGCCTGGCAAAAGGCACTTCCTCCAGTTTTAAATACCTTATTTCCCGCCTTATAAGCTGGATAAAAGCAAGTTTTCTGGCTAGTTCTCTCCGCATCGTTTCATTTAAAACATATTCATTCATACATTTTACAATAATTTCTTCTCCCTGACTATACCAGCCTAATATTATGCTTATATCCGCCATCTCCAGAGTCAGCATATATTTTAAATCTATATCCCCGGTAAGTTCCCAGGCTTTGCGAAAATAGACAAAAGCCTCTTCAAAATCTTCGTTCATCTTGGCTTTAAAAGCCAAATCCAAAAACCTTACTACCTGGGAATAAACCATATCTTTCTCTTTCTCAATATACCCGCTTTCTTCTGATTCAGCATCTGTTATCCCTGTTTTTTCGTCCTCTTTCTCTATCTCTTTTTCTCCCCCCCGGTCCTTCTCACTTGCTATCTCCCTTTCGCAATATCCAGCTTCTGTCCCTTTTTCTTCAGAAAACCAGGTAGTATCTCCATTAATCTGTTTTGTAGGCTCTGCTATCATCGCTGCTTCCTTTGTTTCCTCATAAACACATATCTTTTCATTTTCAACTATGGCATATTCCTCCTCTACTTTTCTCTCTTCATCTATCCCCATGACATTATCATCGTTAACTCTTTCTACCTCGTTTTTTAAGGCTTCAAACTCAGGTTTTTCACTCCCTATCTCAGCTCCAGAAAACTCATTTTTTCCAGCAAGAAGCATTTGTATTTTTCCCGGTTCAGGAAATTGCGACTCCACAATTTCACAACCATAAATTTCTATTTTTTCTTTCCTGTTCTTATCTGTTTCCAATGAATATTCAGCATCATACTGCAGCAAGTATAGAGTTATTCCCCCCAGAACTATAATATAAACAACCAAAGTAAATATAGATCCTATTTTAATTATGCTGAAAGGAAAAGTTATTATTATCACAAAGGTTAAAACCAGTATAGCCCAGATAGCAGAATAAGAAAGCCGGTAGCTCTTCAAAATGTAAAATATAACCGCAGCAATCGGCAAAAAAACAAGTGAAGTATAAAGCAGATATTCCCTCATATTTATATTCCCCTTTAGCCCAACAGGATACTTTATTAACTTTCGACAGTATTTTTTTATTTCCTTCCCTTATAATTTTAAAATAACGGATTTTAAAGAAAAATAGCAAAAAACCAGGGACTAACTTATCCCTGGCTTTATTTTAATATATCTTAACTAGCCTAAAAATCCCTTAATCAAAATTAACGGCGTCCCGGCATCAGCTGAACCGCTTACCAGGTCAGCCAGGCTGGCCATAAGGTCTTCTACCTTACGGGGGGTCGTACCTTCAGTTTCGAAGCAATCCTTTTCATAACTGTCCCGTTTCATAGCCTTAAGTTCTTCTTCAATTCGTTCCTGTTCTATACCTTCTTCCAGCATCTTGTCTACCAGATACTTGTATTTAAGCCCCTCTCTGTACCTTCCCCTTAAGCCTTTAGTCATACCAAAAGCCGGCTGGGGATCTGCCAGTTCATATATGCCGGTTGAAGGGTCTTTATAGGCACCATCACCATAAACTATAACCTCAATATGCTTGCCCAGTTCTTTTTTTACCCAGGCCTGTACCGCATCTGCCACTTTATCAGCTTCCCGGGGTGCAAGTTTAAGCCTATCTCCGGAAGAAAGGTTGCTGCCCAAGAGTCCCCATTCGGACCAGGCTTCGCCTTCATTGCATATATCCTGCAGAGTTATGCAGTTATACCCGTTTTCCTTGAATTTTTGTGCTGTACGATAGCGGGCATGAATATTAGCTACAATAACCCCATCTGGCTTATAATCCATTATTTTTAAAGGGTCATTGCATAAAAATACCCTGGCCCTGGCCCCGGTTTGTTTTATTACTTCTTCATAAAGAGCAATATAATCTACATTGGTTATGGGATGCAGAAATCTTTCCTCGCCTATTTCTTCTAAAGTTATTATATCTCCATTAGTCTTGCCCCGTTTTTCGGCAAAATCATAGGGCAATATCTGATTGCCTACTTCATCAGCAGGATAGGAAAGCTGAACCACAACCTCTCCTTTAGGAACCGCAGCGGCTATACCTTTTAAAATCAAAGAAAAGCGATTGCGGCTCAATATAGGAAATACCACACCGATGCGGCTGTCCTCTTCTAGCTTAAGCTTCCTTCTTACATCAGCAGCAATATCCTGTATAGTAACATAATTGTTTTGCGCTCTGGCCACTACCGATTCGGTAATGCAGGCCGTATCCCCATCATCGAGAAGTCCATCGGCATTACATCTGGCCAGGGCTTCACAAACCATGCCCACAATATCAGTTCCCGGTACAATAACTCCCATTTTAATGCCAAAAGCAGAAACCCCAACATAATCCGGTATCCTTGTCACCTGATCATCCCTCTTTTACTTTTTTGTAAAGGTCAACTAACCTTCCTGCTAAAATATACTTTAAAAAAATTTTTTTCGCAATATCTCTTTTTCCTTGGGCTAAAAGTATACAAAACACTGTATTTTTATATCCTGGCTTCCCTTAACTACATATACTGGTTTAAAAATGCACTCTGTTTATTCCTTCCTGTCCTTACAAAAAAGCCTTCACTTCTGCGGGAAGCGAAGGCCTATGCCGGTATAAATTTCTGCTACCTTTTGGCTAATA
This sequence comes from Thermosyntropha lipolytica DSM 11003, assembly GCF_900129805.1. Taxonomy (GTDB): domain Bacteria; phylum Bacillota; class Syntrophomonadia; order Syntrophomonadales; family Syntrophomonadaceae; genus Thermosyntropha; species Thermosyntropha lipolytica. Next base: position 28,370 of record NZ_FQWY01000013.1, on the reverse strand, counting down.
CCCATTTTAAATTGTTTTCTTCCGTAAATATCCTGGCCTTTTTATTATTGCACAGGTAAGCAAGATAAGCGGAAATCGTGCCGGAAATAAGTATGTACTGGTTGCGGTTATCGGGCAACGCCATTTCTTTTATGACATGAGCTACAATTTCTTCCCGGCTGCGGGGACTTAGGATAAATTTTTCAATCACCGCTAATATATGTTTTATTATCTCTTCATTTTTACTTAAAGTCTGCTCTACCTGCTCTAATATTCCTCCGTGCCCTACTACCGTATAGGGATAAATATTTTCCTTCAGATATTGCAAGGTGGTCATATGTTTCTCCAGGTCAGCCATATAAACAAAAGGGAACTTGTCTAAATTATGTTCGGTTATTATCGCATCCCCGCTGAAAAGAACTCCATCCGGGGTAACCAGTCCTGCCTGTTCCATAGCATGTCCGGCCAGGTCTAAAACTTTAAAGCCGGTCTCTTTAATAATAAGATCTCCCGGCCTTATCCGATGGGTAACCTGGCTGGGCTCCGGCATTAAAAACTTATTGCGCAGCATATCAACCGGACTAGCAGTATAAAGGCAAAAAGGCCCTAAAAGGGCATTTTCCATAAAAGCAGCTTCAAAGGGGGTAGCATAAATATCGCATCCATATGCTTCCTGCCAGAATCTATTTCCCCCGCTGTGGTCAGCATGGGCATGGGTATTAAATATAGCCTCTACCCTTAATCCTTCATCATCCAGCACCTTTTTGGCCTTTTGGGCAAAAGCAGAGCTGGCCCCGCTATCAATAAGCAGACATCCCCCATCCGGGAAAACATAAACCCCGATCAGGCTGGGAAAGTTTATATAGTAAGTGTTGCCGGCAACCTGCTCCAGTTTCAACCCCTTTAGCCTCCTTAGAACAAAACCTTTAAAATATCTTCCGCGGTAGCAGCCGGCAGATAATCGGCTACTTTCACCGCTTCCAGTTTGGCTTTTATATCTTCTTCCTCATAACGTGTCCCGGTAAGCAGCCTTTCCAGTTCCTCTATATCCCGGGCAGCAAAAAAATCCCCATATATCTTGCACCCTTTGATAATCCCTTTTTCTACATCCAGCCTTATATCCAGGCTTCCCCAGTCAAAACGCATCTTTTTTTGCACATTAAAATGAGGAGAGGTTCCATAAATCCACTCCCAGGTTTTAAACTTCTTGTCCCTGAGTTCATTTATAGCTCTTAAATCTTCCTCCGTCAATGCGTATTCCTGGTTAAAATCTTCTTCCTCCAGGATGGTTGCGGTCAGGATCTCTTTAAATTCCTCTAGGGACAAAGGTGAAGTCAGATGTTCACTTATGTTAGTAACCCGGCTGCGTACCGATTTTACCCCTTTGGAAACTATTTTGTCCGGGTCTACATTAAGAGCCTGTACCATGTCTTCTATGTTAACAGCAAAAAGAATAGTTCCATGGTGCATCACCCGGTTCTTATAGCGGTACTGGGCATTGCCGGAAAATTTTTTTCCGGCGATAGTTATATCATTGCGCCCGGTATGTTCAGCCTTAATGCCTATTTTAGCCAGAGCTTTTATTACCGGCCGCGTAAATTTTACAAAATCAAAACTGGTATAAGAACCAGCATCAGCAATAAAGGTAAAATTCAGATTGCCCAGATCATGATAAACAGCTCCCCCGCCTGATATACGCCTTACTACTTCAATCCCTCTTTCCCTTACAAAATCAAGGTTTACTTCTTCAAAAGCGTTCTGATGTCGTCCGATAACTACTGTGGGTTTATTCTGATAAAAATAAAAAACCGTCCCCTTTAAAAAATTTTTGGTCGCATACTCATCCAGGGCCATATTAAAATAAGGGTCCTGGGAGGTGTTATTTATTTTTATCATGTTAAAAACTCCTCCTTATCAGCAAAAATCCTTTAGCAAAAAAGACCAGTACAAAATATACTGGTCTTTTTTAAAAAGTAGATTACGCTATTAATCATCAAGCATAAAGCGGGAACTTTTCGCACAGCATGCGTACCTGTTCTTTAATATAATCAATATGCTTGCCTTCTTCAAACAGAGCTTTATAGAAAAGATCAGCGATAATGAGCATCTCTTCTTCTTTCATGCCCCGGGTAGTAAGGGCAGGAGTTCCTACTCTTATACCACTGGTTACAAACGGGCTTCTCGTTTCTCCCGGAACCGTATTCTTATTAACCGTTATTCCTACTTCTTCTAAGAGCTGTTCTGCTTTCTTGCCTGTCATGCCTTCAATATTGGTAAGGTCTATAAGCATAAGATGGTTGTCGGTTCCCCCGGATACCACCTTAAATCCTTTTTCCATCAGCGCATTAGCCAGTACGGATGCATTTTTTACTACCTGCTTCTGATACTCTACAAAGGAAGGCTGCAGAGCTTCATAGAAACATACCGCTTTGGCAGCGATGACATGTTCCAAGGGCCCTCCCTGGGTTCCCGGGAAAACTGCCTTATCTATATCTTTGGCATACTTTTCTTTGCACAGGATAAGTCCGCCACGCGGCCCTCTCAAGGTCTTATGCGTAGTTGAAGTAACAAAATCAGCATATTCTACGGGAGAGGGATGCAAACCTGCAGCTACCAGCCCTGCAATATGAGCCATATCTACCATAAGATAAGCTCCTACTTTATCGGCTATTTCTTTAAACCGTTTAAAATCTATAATTCGCGGATAGGCCGAAGACCCTGCCAGGATCATTTTCGGCTTATATTTCAAGGCCTTTTCTTCTACATCATCATAATCGATAAATCCCTGTTCATTTACGCCATAAGATACTACATTAAAATATTTACCGGATATATTAACCGGAGAACCATGGGTTAAATGTCCGCCATTGGTAAGATCCATGCCTAAAAAAGTATCCCCGGGATTCATTATGGCCAGAAAAACTGCCAGGTTGGCATTGGCCCCGCTATGGGGCTGAACATTGGCATGTTCAGCCTTAAAAAGCTCTTTCGCTCTATCTATGGCCAGCTGTTCGATTTTATCAACTACATAACAGCCTCCATAATACCTTTTGCCTGGATAACCTTCAGCATATTTATTATTGAGGATACTCCCCATGGTTTTGATTACTTCCATACTGGCAAAGTTTTCTGAAGCAATCATCTCCAGGCCATTTTGCTGTCTTTCCAGCTCCTCTTGAATATACTGGGCAACAAGCTTGTCCATCATAACAGAATAACTCCTCCTTTGCTAGGTTTATTTTTTACGCGGAGCTAAATGTATAGCTTCGCCGTGTACATCGAGAACAGCCTCCATAATAGCTTCTCCTAGGGTAGGATGAGGATGGATAGTACCTATTACATCCTTTATCCGCATACGGTTTTTGACCATCATCGTTCCTTCCAGAATAAGGTCACTGGCATGGGGGCCAATAATATGTACCCCAATAATTATATCATTTTGGTCGGCTAAAATCTTCACCAAACCTTCTGCCTCACCCATAGTCATAGCCTTACCATTAGCAGCAAACTGGAACTTGCCTACTTTATAGGTTATCCCTTTCGCCTGGGCTTCTTCTTCACTCATACCCACGGTGGCAATTTCCGGGAAAGTAAATATACATCCCGGTACCGCATGATAGTGTACACAGGAATTCAGTCCTGCCATTTTTTCCACGGCTACTATGCCTTCTTCTGACGCCTTGTGGGCAAGCATCTGCCCTCCGATGACATCACCAATCGCATATACCCCTTTTACGCTAGTTTGATAGTTCTCATCTACTTTTATAAAATCCTTTTCCGTCTCTATTCCTACTTTATCAAGATTTAACCCTTTTATGCAAGGCCTTCTTCCTGTTGACATCAAAACCAGATCAGAAGCCACGGTAAAGGCTTCTTTCTTCCCCTCTACATGTACCAGCACTTCGCCATCTTTCTTCTCTATTTTCGTTACGGCTGCACCTGTATGCACATCGATATTCTGCTTTTTAAGAAATACTCCCATACGCTTGCTTATCTCTTTATCTAAACTGCCCAGTATATTAGGCATATATTCTATAACCGTAACTTTACTGCCAAAATGGCTAAAAATACAGGCAAACTCAAGGCCAATAACCCCCCCGCCGATTACCGCCAAACGACTAGGGACTTCCGTAAGCTCCAAGGCTTCATCACTGGTTATAACTTCCGGTAAGTCGGCCCCTTCTACCTGTAAACGCGCAGGAACAGATCCGGTAGCTATAAGTATATTCCTGGCCTTGATTTCTTCGCCATTTACAGCCACTGTATCAGGCGCAATCAGGGCAGCTTCTCCTTTTATCAGTTCCACCCCGTTAGCTTTAAGAAGCTGTTTTACCCCGGAAACCAGCTGGTTTACTATACTGTCCTTGCGGGCTTTAGCCTTTTCTAAACTAAATTTGAAACCAGAAACTTCAATATTAAATTCTTCAGCTCTTTTTATCGTATGAATAGCCTTGGCATTTTGAAAATAGGCTTTAGTAGGTATGCACCCGCGGTTCAAGCAGGTGCCTCCTACCTCATCCTTTTCAATCAAAACAGTTTTCATTCCCAGCTGGGACGCCCGGATGGCTGCTACATAGCCACCCGGCCCCCCGCCTATTATTACCAGATCTCTCATTTTCCCGCCTCCCATTTGACAATCGGATTGCGGGCTGCTCCTACCTCATCAATCCTCTTTACTACGGTAGTATGCGGAGCATTTTTGACTTTTTCCGGCTCTTCCTCGGCTTCCCGGGCAATTTCCGCCATAGCCTTTATAAAACCATCTAATCTTTCCTTGCTTTCAGTTTCCGTAGGCTCAATCATCAACGCTTCATTTACTATAAGCGGGAAATAAACTGTTGGCGGATGATAACCGTAATCTAAAAGCCTTTTAGCTATATCCATAGTGGTAATACCGCTTTTATCCAGCTGGAATTTGGAATTAGCTATAAACTCATGCTTGCAAAGCCGGTTATAAGGTATATGGTAATACTTGCTCAGGTGATGCCGCAGATAATTGGCATTGAGCACCGCATTATAAGCTACATCTTTCAAGCCATCCCGTCCCAAAGCCTTAATATAGGTATAAGCTTTGACGACTACCCCAAAATTGCCATAGAAATTTTTTACTTTACCGATCGACATAGGCCGATCATAGTCTAAAACATATTTATCTCCTTTTTTTTCTATTACCGGCACCGGCAAAAATTCAGCCAAATGGGCTTTTACCCCTACCGGTCCGGCCCCTGGCCCTCCGCCACCATGCGGGGTGGCAAAAGTTTTATGGAGATTTAAGTGTACAATATCAAACCCCATATCTCCAGGCCGACATACTCCCATAATAGCATTCAGATTGGCCCCATCATAATAGAGGAGTCCGCCTCCTTCGTGAACAATGGAAGCAATAGTTACAATTTCTTCTTCAAATAAGCCCAGGGTATTAGGGTTGGTCAGCATAAGCCCGGCTACCTCATCATTCATCTTAGCTTTCAGATCTTCAATATCTACCAAGCCGCGGCTATTAGATTTCACTTCTACTACATCAAAGCCTACTACATTAGCCGTAGCCGGGTTAGTACCATGGGCAGAATCAGGCACCAAAATTTTGGTCCGCTTTTCATCTCCCCGTTTTTTATGATAAGCCTTTATTATCATTACGCCTGTCATTTCCCCATGGGCACCTGCAGCCGGCTGCAGGGTAAATCTATCCATGCCTGCAATTTCACAGCACATTTTTTCCATCTCATAAATAAGCTCCAGGGCTCCCTGCACAGTTTCTTCCGGCTGATAAGGATGAATATTGGCAAATCCGGGAAGACGGGCTGCCCACTCGCCAACTTTAGGATTATATTTCATAGTACATGATCCTAAAGGATAAAAACCGCTATCAACGCCATAGGCTTTTTTCGATAGTTCCGTAAAATGCCTTACAGCTTCTACTTCACTTACTTCGGGAAGTTTTAATTCCTCATTGCGCATAAAATCGGCAGGTATTTCTAAAGTTTCCTGAACTTCACAGGAGGGAAGGCTAAAAGTATTGCTGCCCGGCACACTTTTTTCAAATATAAGCTTACTCATCATTTTCCCCTCCTAACACCGCAATCAGCTTATCAATTTCATCTTTAGTCCGCTTTTCGGTAAAAGCAAGAAGCATAGCCCCTTTAAGTTCATATCCACCAATAATCCCATGCTGGAGCAGCCGGCGGTTCATCTCCCGGGGATTATCCATCTTCACCGCAAACTCGCGGAAAAACGGTCCTTCATACTTTAGTTTAAATCCTTTTTTTATAAGTTCATTTTTGGCATATACCGCCATCTGATGAGAGCGCACCGCAATATCTTTCAAGCCTTTGGGCCCAATTAAACTGAGATAAATAGTAGCCGCCAGCGCACATAGAGCCTGATTAGAACAGATATTGGAACTTGCTTTTTCTCTTCTTATATGTTGTTCTCGGGCCTGCAAAGTCAGAACAAAAGCTCTCTTTCCTTCACTATCTACCGATTGTCCCACAATCCTTCCCGGAATCTTGCGCAGGAGTTTCTCGGTCGCCGCAAAAAATCCCAGATAAGGCCCGCCAAAACTTAAATTATTTCCTAAAACCTGGCCGTCTCCTACAGCTATATCGGCACCATATTCAGCAGGAGATTTGAGGAGAGCCAGGGAAATAGGATCAACGCTCATGATCAGAAGTCCTTTATTTTGATGTACTTTTTCACCCAACTTTTCTATTCCCGATTCCAGCAGGCCATAAAAATTAGGCTGTTGAACAATCACTCCGGCCGTATCCTTATCTATCCTGCCCAGCATAGCTTCTACGTCCATAAAGCCGTTTTGTCCTGGCACTACTTCCAGGGAAAACTTTCCTGACCAGGCATAAGTCTTCAGTATAGCCAGGTTTTCCGGATGAATGGTGTCCGGTACTATTATTTTTTTGGCTTTACCGGAAGAGGCTACCTGACAGGCCTCGGCCAGAGCTGTTCCCCCATCATACATGGAGGCATTCGAAACCTCAAGGCCGGTAAGCTGACATATCATCGTTTGATATTCAAATATCGACTGCAGTATGCCCTGGCTTATCTCCGGCTGATAGGGAGTATAAGCTGTATAAAACTCGGATCTTAAGAGAATCTGGTCTACTGCTGCCGGAACAAAATGATCATAAGCCCCAGCTCCCAGAAAACAAGGATATTCATCTACCGTTATGTTCTTTCGCGCTTTGTTTATAAGCTCCCGCCTTACCTCTATCTCACTTAAACCGGCAGGAAGGTCAAGTTCCCTCTTAAGCTTTACTTCCTCCGGAATATCAGCAAATAAATCATCAAACGAATTTAGGCCTATGCTCCTCAGCATTTCCTCGGCCACCTGCGGCGGATTAGGAGTATATTTCATCATATCTCCCCCCTAAACCCTACTCTTCCTGTTCAGCGCAAAAAGCTTCATAAGCTTCAGCATCCATAAGTTTATTAAGCCCATCCATATCCTTTATGCTTATCAAAGCAATCCAGTTAGCATAGCAATCTTCATTTAGAAGCTCGGGCGCTCCTTCCAATTCTTCATTCACTTCCAGAATAGTGCAGGCTACCGGTGTATAAACTGAAGAAACAGCTTTTACCGATTCAATCACAGCGATTCCTTCATCCGCATCAAATTCAGCATCTACTTCCGGCAATTCCACAAAAACTATATCTCCCAGATGTTCCTGGGCATAATCAGTTATACCTATATAAGCCTTATCTCCTTCCACTTTTAACCATTCATGATTTTCCGTATAGAGCAAACCTTTTTCTACCCGCATTCTATATCCCTCCATTTTTATTTTTTATTTCTGGTTCTTTTTTGATAGAAAGAATTTTTCATTACCCGGGCCTTAACCGGCTTATTGCGGATCATGATGTCAATCTCCATACCTTCAGCACTGTACTCCTTCTTTATTAGTGCCAAACCTATACTCTTGTCAAAAGTAGGAGAATGGGCTCCACTGGTCACCCAGCCTATCTCTTCTCCTTCCTTGTATACGGGGTAACCATGACGTGGTATGCCTTTCCCTATCATTTCAAATTCTACCAGAATCCGCTTCAACCCTTCTTCTTTTTGTTTCAAGAGGGCACTTTTGCCGATAAAATCATCTTCTGACTTAAGCTTTACAAAATATCCCAGACCCGCTTCCAGAGGCGTAATATCTTTATCTATCTCCTGCCCATATAAAGGAAGTTTGGCTTCAAATCTCAAAGTATCGCGCGCACCCAGGCCGATGGGAGCTACATCCTCACCTCCTGCCTTAAGTATCTCTTCCCATACATGTACGGCATGTTCAGGCTTTATATAGATTTCAAAACCATCCTCACCGGTATAACCGGTACGGGAAACTATACAGCTAACCCCCGCTATCTTCACATCAGGATTAAACCAGAAAAACTCAATAGTTTCCAGATCAGTATCAGTAAGTTTTTGTAAAATTTCCTGTGCTTTAGGCCCCTGCAGAGCCAGCTGAGCATAATCATCGGAAACATTTTTTACTTCTACCCCGGCAAAGGCATGTTCCTTTATCCAGGCAAAATCCTTTTCCACATTAGCCGCATTCACTACCAGGAAGAAATGGGTAGGATCATATTTGTAAACTAACAAATCATCTACTATACCCCCATCTTCATAACACATCAGCGAATACATAACCTGATAGTTGTTAAGTTTTTTCGCATCATTGGTAACCAGATACTGGACAAAATCCTGGGCTCTTTCCCCTGTTACTTCAATTTCTCCCATATGGGAAACATCAAAAAGTCCGGCTTTAGTTCTTACCATATGATGTTCTTTAATGATGCCTGCAAACTGTACTGATAATTCCCAGCCCCCAAAATCAATAAGCTTTCCCCCATACTTCTGATGCATGGGAAAAAGAGGAGTCCTTTTAAGACTCATAAAACCTACCTCCTTTAACCATGTTGAGCTGCTAACTGCCTTTTAAGTGCCGTTACCGTGTTTTTCATCAGATAAGCAACAGTAACTGATCCTACCCCCCCGGGTACAGGCGTTATATAACTGGCCCTTTTTAAAGCCCCCTCAAAATCAACATCACCAACAATATCCTTGCCTACTCTATTTATCCCTGCATCGATAACTATAGCTCCTTCTCTTATCCATTCTCCAGGAATAAGGTTAGGAACTCCGGCAGCTACTACCAGGATTTCCGCATTACGCACATGATGTTCAAGCATTCCCCGTTTGGAAGTCTGATAATGACATACCGAAACCGTGGCTTCTTCCTTGAGCAACATGGTAGCCACCGGTTTTCCTACAATAGAGCTGCAGCCCACCACGGTAACTTCTTTCCCTTTTAAATCAACTCCCGTTGCCTTTATCAAAGCCATTATCGATTCGGCGGTACAGGGATAAAGAGCTTCGGCCCCTAAAAAAAGCTTTCCCATATTATAAGGAGTTACCCCTTCCACATCTTTAAGGCTGTTTATACTCCACTGCACTTTGCGGGCATCAATATGTTCCGGAAGCGGCATATGCACCATAAGACCATTTATAACTGGATCACGGTTTATGCGGTCAATCATCTTAAGAAGTCTTTCTTCCGAGGTGTTTTTAGAAAGCTCAATAGTTTCATAATTTATGCCAATCTGAGCTGCTAGTTTGCGCTGTGATTCTTTGTAAACAGCAGTTGCCGGATCATTGCCGACTTCAATTGTCATAAGAAAAGGTGCTACATGCTGTTTTTTAAGCTCTTCTATTTCCGCTGCCACTTCAGATAAAATCTGATCTCTTATAACCTTACCGTAAAGCAGGTTAGGCTTCTTAACATCATAAAGTGCATTCATCCGTCATCTGCCTCCTCTGTGCTTTATTTTAGCTTTCCCTTTTAGACATGTGGTATGCAAAGATGTTTATGCCGGAGTAAAAATGGTGAGCCTATAAATTATGTGAAACATGTATACATAAAAAATTTCGACAGGGAAGAAAATGCGGCATTTTCTTCCCTGTCGAAATAGTTTCTTCAGGGGTTCGTCCGGATATGATCCTTTTGCCTGAAAGGTTCCTCCTTTGATTATGCCAGTCAAAGGTTTGCCTCTTCGGCGATTTTTTGACAAAATCCTCTCTCATATCCTTCATCCGAAAATATTCGCTTTTAGGAAGGCTATCAATAAAATACATAAAACAACTCACTATTTACATCTTTTGGACAATTATATAAAATTCTTCTCCCTCTTGACAAGCCTTTTACAAGTTAAAATTTTCACAGCTTTGTTTTTATTTGTAATATTCATAATTCAAATAATCTGACATTAAATCGTTCTCTTTCCCCGTCTATAACCATATAAGTCCCCTTGTTTCCCTTACGGGGTTTGGATGGGCTCCCCGGATTCAAAAAAAACACATCATCAATGCGGTCACAAAAAGGTATATGGGTATGACCGAATATAACTACATCTGCTTCTACTTCCAGGGCCCTATAATAAAGAAGGTTTAACCCTTCTTTTACCCGGTACTGATGTCCGTGGAGAAGATAAACCTTTTTCCCGTATATATTGATACATTCTTCTAAAGAGGCTCCAGTTTGCCCGCTTAGCAGATCACAGTTACCTAAAACCCCGGTAAAACCGACTTTAAGCTCGCGGGACAATCTTACGGCATCATCATAATAATCACCAGTAAACAGAAAATATTCAACTCCCTGCCCTTTAAGAGCTGAAACCAGCCGTTCCGTATTATGATGGGTATCACCCAAAACCGCAATTTTCTTATATTTTAAATCTTTTTCCATTTTATCCATCCCTGCTTATAAGTTCTTTGATAATCGGCACTGCCTGAAGCAAAGCCTTTCCCCGGTGGCTTATGCGGCTTTTTTCTTCCCCGGAAAGCTCGGCAAATGTAACCTGATAGCCGCAGGGAATAAAAAGAGGATCATAACCAAACCCTTTTTCTCCTCGGGGATAAAAAGCTATCCTCCCTTCACATTCCCCTCTTACCGTAAAAGTTTCGCCTTCCGGAGTACAGATAGCTATAACACATACAAAACGTGCTGTCCTTCTCTCTTCCGGAATTCCCTTAAGCAGTTGCAAAAGCTTGCGGTTATTTTGCTCATCAGTTGCCCCTTCACCGGCAAAACGGGCAGAATAAACCCCGGGTTTGCCATCCAGAGCATCTACAACCAGGCCTGAATCATCAGCCAGACATATATATCCAGTAAGAGCTGCGGTTATAGAAGCTTTTTTTACTGCATTGGCTTCAAAGGTAGTGCCATCTTCTTCAATCTCCGGCACTTCTTTCTCTATCTCTTCTAAAGTAATAACCTGAACATCTAAATCAGACAGGATCTCCTGCAGTTCCTTCTTTTTCTTCTGATTCCTGGTGGCCAAAAGCAGCTTCTTCACCTTTTTCATATTTTATCTCTCCTATAATATCCTTTTGCATCTGTATAAGTTCATTTATCCCTTTCGCAGCCAAAGCCAGCATTTTATCAAGCTCTTCCCGGCTGAAGGGCCTTCCTTCACCAGTTCCCTGCACCTCAACAAACTCTCCCTTTCCCGTCATTACTACATTCATATCCACTTCAGCTGCCGAATCTTCTGCATATTCCAGGTCTAAAATCGGAACCCCTTCATAAAGGCCCACACTTACTGCGGCTACATAATCTTTAATCGGTATAGTATCGATAATACCTGCCTCTTTTATCTTCTGCAGAGCTAAAAATAAAGCCACAAAACTGCCGGTTATGGAGGCCGTTCTGGTTCCTCCATCAGCCTGAATAACATCACAGTCAATCCATACGGTTCTTTCCCCTAAAGCATTAAGGTCTACTATACCGCGCAGCGCTCGGCCGATAAGCCTTTGAATTTCGGAAGTACGCCCGCTTATCTTTCCTTTACTTACTTCCCGTGGAGTCCTGGTAACGGTAGAGGCAGGGAGCAAAGAGTATTCGGCTGTGACCCATCCACTGCCGGTTCCTTTGAGAAAAGGCGGAACCTTATCTTCCACAAAAGCTGAACACAATACCCTGGTATCACCTACCTCAATAAGCACCGACCCATCAGGATATTTTACAAAACCCGGGATGATCCTTACCGGGCGCATTTCATCAGCAGCACGATTACTAGGCCTCTGCATAAAATACCTCCATAAAATTTATTTTTCCATAAGTTTCTATCATCTATTATAAATATTATTGCCCGCAGCATCTATAGCTACGATACAGGGGAAATTTTCTACCCTGAACTTGCGCAAAGCTTCCGGTCCCAGATCTTCATAGGCTATCGTCTCCACCTCTTTCACCTTGTGGGCCAAATAAACCCCGGCTCCTCCTATCGTTGCCAGGTAAACAGCCTTATATCTTTTCATGGCTTCCACCACTTCAGGCGAGCGTTCCCCCTTGCCGATCATCACCTTAAGGCCCCGGCTTAATAGAGGAGGAGTATAACTGTCCATCCTTCCACTGGTAGTAGGCCCGGCCGATCCTATGACCTTGCCCGGAGGTGCAGGGCAGGGACCTACATAATATATAATCTGTCCTTCGATAGCAAAAGGAAGGGGCTCTCTTCTTTGCAAGGCTTCTACCATGCGCTTATGGGCAGCATCCCGGGCTGCATAAACAATACCTTCTACCAGTACCTCTTCGCCTGCTTTGAGGCTTAATATATCTTCATCACTAACCGGTGCTTTAATCACTTTCATACTCTCACTCCCTAAATTACAAACCCTGCCCTTCTGGTAGCATGACATCCCAGGTTTACCGCTACCGGAAGGCTGGCTATATGCGTAGGATAAGTTTCTATATTTACGGCCAGGGCGGTAGTTTTGCCTCCCAAACCCTGGGGGCCAATATTTAAGGCATTAATAGCATAAAGAAGTTCTTCTTCCAGCCTTTTAATATCTTCTCTCTCATTTCTTATATCAACAGGCCTCATAAGCGCTTTTTTCGCCAGATAAGCCGCCTTTTCCATATTACCACCCACACCTACCCCTACAATGAGGGGCGGGCAGGGATTAGAACCTGCTTCTTTTACCGCCTGAAGGACAAACTCTTTTATTCCTTCTACCCCCTTAAGCGGTTTTAACATAGCTACCCGGCCCATATTTTCACTCCCCGCTCCCTTGGGCAAAACAATTATCTCTATATTTTCCCCGGGCACCATCTCCATATGAATTATACCCGGAGTATTATCACCGGTATTTTTTCTTAAAATAGGGTCATTTACTACCGAAGCTCTAAAATAGCCCTTCCGGTATCCTTCCCTTATCCCTTCATTTATCGCCTCTTTAAGGCTTCCTCCGGTTATCTCTACTTCCTGTCCCAGCTTAACCTCTACCACTACCATTCCTGTATCCTGACATAAAGGCATCCTTTCTTTTAAAGCCATATCTGCATTGGTGAGTAATATCTCCAGTATCTTGCGGGCCGTCCCCTCTTCTTCTTCCCGAGCCTTTTCCAGAGCCTTTCTTATATCCGGAGGCAGCTTGATATTAGCTTCTATCACAGCTTCACATACCCGGTTCTTTATATCTTCTGCCTTTACCTTGCGCATCCCATCATCTCCATCTATCTATATCTCGATTTTAAAACCTGCCTGGGCCATAAAAAGGCTTCCCTTATATCCCTCTTCTATTTCCCCTTTAAGTTTTTCTATCTGGTATTCCGGCCAAAAGTGAGTAGCCAGAAGCCTCCTCGCTTTTAAATGCTCAGCCAGGAGGGCTACATCGCAGGTAGTCATATGCCCGGTCTGGGCCGCATAAGAAGTCTCCCCCTTAAAAAGGGTACACTCTGCTACCAAAAGGTCTATACCCTCTTTTCCCTGGTAAAGACCAGGAAACAAAGAAGTATCACCGGTATAAAAAACCTTTTTCCCTTTACTCTCTGCCAGTAAACCATAAGCAGGCAGGGCATGCCTGGTGGAGAAAAATTCAAGATCTATACTTCCCAGTCTGCACTTCAAACCGTTTTCTACCTTTATGACCTCGAATTCTGGAACCTGCTTAAAGTATGCATACTCCCTGTGCGGTTCATCCGGCATAAAAACCTTAAGCTTTTCTATACGCCTTTTCAGCATAAAAGCCCCCCTGAGGGCATGTCTTAAAGCATATAAATCCACATAATGATCAGGGTGAAAATGGCTTATAAAAACTCCTGTAAGGAAATTATAGTCTATATACCGGCCCAGAGAGGAAAAAACCCCGTGTCCGCAGTCTAAAAGCAAAGCCGTATCCCCTTCCTGCACCAGGTACCCTGAGCAGGCCTCTCCTATCCGGGGATAAGGTGCCCAGCAACCTACTACTGTAAACTGCATAGCTTTTCATCTCCATATACACAGCATCCGATAGCCCCGTTAAGCTGAGGATAAGAAAGCCTTATTACCTTAGCTCCCGTTTCCCTGGCGGTTATATCAAGAAGGGCCTGATTAAAAGCTCCTCCCCCGGAAAAAAGCAGCACCTCACTTGCCATCTTCTTTAAATAAGAAGCAAAGCGACGGTAAAGTGCATAATTAACCCCGGCTGCCAGTTCCGGTACCGAGTAGCCCTCTACTATTCTGGCAATTATTTCTGTTTCCCCAAAAATAGCACAGGTGGAATTAAGCTCTACCGGATGTTCGCTGTAAGAAGCAAGTTCAGCAAGGCTTATCCCCAGAATAGAGGCCATATTTTCCATATACCTGCCCGAGCTGGCCGCACAGCGGTCATTAGTCATAAAATCCACCGCTTCTCCTTCCCGCACCTTTATAACCTTGGTATCCTGCCCCCCTATATCGATAAGGGTAAAATCTTTTAGCCCGCTTTGCCACAGGGCTCCTTTTACATGAGCCTGAATTTCAGGTATCTTAATAGCTCCAGCAATCTGGATAGTAATCTTGCCATACCCGGTAGCTACTATCCTGTCATCACTAAAACCTAATTCTTCTACATTTACTTTAAGAGCCCCTTTTCCTTTACCCGCATAACGGCGGTAAAACCAGATAGTATCATACACCTGGCTCTTAAAGATTTCTCCTTCTTTCATCTGCACTATTTTTACACTGCGGGACCCCAGATCTATTCCCAGCATCAACATCACCCTGTCCTTATCTCTTAAGCATGTTTATAAAAGCTTCCAGCCGCATACGGCTGCGGGCATCCAGCTTTCCCGGCTTGTCTCCTTCCAGCGTTAGAAAAGGCAATTTTATCTTTTCCCGATAAATCAAGTCCTCAATCTGCCGGAAGCAGAAGGTCTGGGTATAGTGAATTACACCATCTACCCCTCTCCTTTCTATTTCTTGCTGTATATCTTCCAGCCGGGCAAAAGCCCCATAAGGATAAGTATATTTAAGGTATTGTTCATATATATCATCAGACACAAAAGGCATAGCAAACTGCCTTTGCACTTCATTGTACACCACGCGGGCCCCCATTTCTTCCAGTACCTGATAAAGATCGGTAAATATAGGCGGAACACCTATGTAAGCCAGCCGCAGTGTATCTTTATAAGGCTGGCGCCTGGAAGCTCTGGCTATAAAAGCTTTAATCTCCTCCTCATATTTTTCCGGATCACCGTTAAAATCGCTGGAAGAAACCAGATAATAATGATTTTCAAAACCTGATACCAAGTTGTCCTTCCAGGTCATTTCATCTATCTTATGACAAAGCCTTCTTACGGCATCCAGCCTTTTCCTCACCTGTTCCACCTGTTCACTACTTACACCAAAATAGTTCATAAGGCGGTTTATATTATGTTCTATCATCTCTCTTTCCCTGACATAGGGAAAAGCAAAAGGTATTATCTTTATCCCCTTTATCTCCAGGGTTTCCATAAGGGCCAGGGTATTGCTACAGTCCCCATGCATAACAGCTATTACCGCTTCCAGATCATTTTCCAGAGCAGCTGCATAAAGCCCTTTTATCCACCCACAGGTATTGCGGGGATATCCGGCCTCTTCCGCCATTTCTACCATTTCCCCTGCTCTGGTAGAAGTTATAAATACATTGTTCAAATCCACCGGCTCCTTGCCGGCAGCCAGAATAATCTCCACCGGTATAGTAGTAGTAAATCCTATTCTGCCCATTTTCCCTACCTCATGCTAAATTTATTCTCTCTACCTTATCTATGACCTCTCCTATAAGCCTTCTCCCCACCTTAAAAAAAGAGCAGTTATCTCCACTTACATAAAACTGGTGCCAGGGAGAAGCAAGTTTATCCTGTATTAGATTTTTCGCCTGCAAAATCCCCTTTACCTCGGCTACCGTTTCCCAGGCCGGATCTACCAGTATAACATCATCTCCTACCAAATCTTTTATTACCCCGCTTAAAAAAGGATAATGAGTACAGCCTAATATAAGGGTATCAATATCTTTCTTTAACAGAGGAGTTATATATTCAGCTGCTACTCTCCTTATCTCTTCTCCTTCCAGATAACCTCCTTCAATCAAGGGAACAAAAAGCGGGCAAGCCTTTTCATATACCTCCAGGCGATAATCTATCTCTTTTATGTTTCTGGTATAAGCCAGGCTATTGACCGTAGCCTGAGTAGCAATAACCCCAATCTTTCCCTTGATGCTTATTTTAGCGGCCGCCCTCGCTCCTGCCTTTACCACCCCTAAAATAGGGAAAGGGTATTCTTTTTCCAGCCTGGGCAGAGTCACAGCTGAATGAGTACCACAGGCGACAATTACTGCTTTTACCTCGTTTTTTTGCATAAAATCAAGAATACGGTAGGCATAACTAAACAGCTCCTCCCTGGTTTTATCTCCATAAGGGAGATGAGCTGTATCGCCAAAATAAATAAAACTCTCGCTTGGCATCTCTTCCATAAGTGCCCTTACTACCGTAAGCCCCCCCACCCCGGAATCAAAAATCCCTATAGGCTTTGTTTTATCCACTAAAAAAAACACCTCTTTAGCAAAATTAAACAGAAACAAACTCAATAAATAATTTATCATTTTTGTTAAATATATTCTACATAAACTTGGGCTGTTATACAAAAACCCCCTTTTTAAAAAGAGGGGGGTTGATTTTACATATTGTAATCAGGAGTTATAGCTTCCGGCCATTTTACATAACCGGCTACCGTATCTACCTTTTTCCCTTCCACTCTTATAGCTACCTGATCGATAGTTGGAAACTGGGCTAAAGTATTGACCAGGGCATAAACCATCAGTTTTTCTTCCCGGCTGTTTCTTACCCCTGCCACCTCAGAACTCAAATCAACTATACAAACCCCATCAGGCTTTACATTTATATCTAAAAGCCGGCTCCCGGGCGGAAAAATATTTATAAAACCTGGATCCTCTGGCCCCTTAATAAGTTCTCCCACCGTAAGCCGGGCAATACCTTCCCGGCGCTCTATATATCTTTCTTCTATTTCCAATCCGCTTTTATCACTTTTTACAAAATAGAGGTCTACCTTTATAGTATCCTCTGTCCCTTTCCCTTCTCCTTCAGGAACTTCATTATCTTTAACATTTTTATTCTCCTTGGTTTTTTCTCTGATCTTTTCCAGAATATCTTTCCCATAATCATCAGTACGGGAAATCTTTATAAGCTCTTTTAAAGTAGGTACATCCTTATCCTCTGTAATACACCCCCCGCTCAGGAGACAAACAGCTAAAATAACCAGAATCATTATAAAACCAAATTTTCTAAGCATATCTCCCATCCCCTTCAGGTACTTCTTCTCTATAAAATACTTAAAAAAGGACAGAAATATGCCTTAAAAAATAAGACAGGCCATAAAAAAGAGAGCACCACATGGTGCTCTACATGAAGGAGGAGTTATTAAAGCAAACTACAGGTTGTACCAACGTGCAACAGTATTCGGTTACTTTGTATTGTATACTATTATACAGAATCATGTCAATAATAATTTTAAATGTCTTTTTTAAATTGATACTCTTTTTTATGCCATCTGCCTGCCTTTTAACATCTCTTTTTTCTCATGTCTTACAATATTTATCAGATTATCCCGGTTAAGATCATCCACAAAATATAAAATCCCTTCCCCTTTTTCCGCCACCTTTTCTAAAAAGCTGCGGTTAGAGGCTACCCCTATGCATACCAGCCTTATATCTTCCTTCGCAATAAAAGAAGCCGCCCGCAAAGTATCCGCTTTGGCATCCAGAGTCCATAAAGGAACATTGGGCACCCCATCCGTAATCAAAACCAGAAGAGGATTTTTTATCCGGCTCTCCTTAATAAGCTCTAGAGCCTTCATGATTCCATGCGCCATTGGGGTTAAGCCTGCTGGATTTATCGTCGCCAGCCCCTTTTTAAGCTCACTTTCCTTGCGGGTAAAAGGTACAACTACCCGGCTGCTCCTTTCCTGAAAAGTTACTACTGCCACTTTTTCTTTACCTGATAGCAAAAGATGCTGAGCTAAATAACAGGCAGCCTGCCTTTTTTCTCCCGCCATACTGCCTGAACTGTCAAGAAGTATACATACATTAACAGGCACATAAGTCCTCTTTTTGTAATAATGAAGGTCTTCCTTTCTTATAGTAAAATCACTATCGCCTCTAAAGAAACTATTTTTTTTAGCCTGGACAATACTCTCCGGTACGGCCAGATCTCCTGTCCAGTTTTGAGGATTATTTACGGTTTTATTGCGATTGATATATTCAATGCGGTGGCTTTTAAAATCACAGCTCCCCAGTTTATTAAAGCGTCCGCTTCCCCCGGCAGGCATTTTGCGGATACTTCTCCTTATTTCCGTTTCCAGTTCACATTTGTGATTTATTATATACTCTTTTAATTCCTGCCCTTTGCGGGTTAATATCTTGCCGGCCGGAGTATCTTTTAAAATTCCTAGCTCTTCCAGCTGCTCAATATAGTGTTCTACATCGCCCCATTTTTTCTTCTGCTGGTCTATCCCTTTACGCTTAAAAATATTGGTAGAATATGATTCCATAAACTCTTCGATTTCTTCAACCCCACCGAATTTTTCCGCCAGTTTCACGATAAGCTGATTTACATTCTCTTTTTCCGGCAAAGAAGCAGCCTTCTGCCCCTTAAACCGCTTCCACGGCAGTTTAATATATCCGGCAAAACTATCCTCCTTTTGCTTTTGCAGACCGTGTACTATATTTCTGACCCGGGCCAGTTTCACTTCCGAAGCTAATATTACCTCCTCCACCGCTTCAGCTATTACATATACCAGATAGTATTCATCACAATTCAGCCGGGCCAGAATATGCACATGATCATATCCTTCTTCTCCTGCCACCACTGGAGACACCTTATCCTGCAAGAGGTCATATAATAGGCCTTTTCCCTGGTTGGTTACAATATATATCTTGTGGTAATAAACAGCCACCATTTTGTAAAGTTCATCTTCCGCATATTTAAGCTGGGGATCCCGCTCGAGAAAATATTTGTAAACCGCCTGGTAGATGCCGCGCGCCACATCTTCGGCATAAACATCTCCCGGCTTATGATATACATCTATGTGTACCACCTGGTTTTCTTCTACAAAATCCAGGTAGGTTTTGCCGGCATCCCGGTTGGTTAATATTTTTATCTGCCCCTTTATTTTCTTTTCCGGCATCCGGCTGTGAGCCTTACGGCTTACCACTACGCTTTCTCCCAATCTTACCCCTTGATTCTGGCCCAGGTAAAGGTTTAAATAGTTGCCCACCGAAACCGCCTTATCCACATGTGCATTATCACCCATATGCTCCTCCTCCTAAAAATCCGATGGGGTTAGGCTCTTTTCCGTATTTATAAGTTCACTCCTGGTCATATCTTTAAGAGGGCGGCCTGTTTGTTTAAAATAATCGACATCTACCTCTTCACTTTGCTTTTTCTTGCGCCCTTTAAAATTAAGAATGCCATCCCTTACCCCCCGCGCATCAACCTCATTCATAAGCCGTACCAGGGCATCCCCATCAATACGATGTTTTAATACCAGGGGTATCATGTAAGTTACATCATTAACAATAGGAGTATTGCGTCCTTTTATAATACTGTGCAGAACTGCTCCCTGCTGCATAGCCTCAATAGCCCTTATACTTTCCAGATTATGCTTAATGTAAAGCCGGGCAATAAAATTGCGCAGGAAATCAGGCAAATCAGTCTGCATATAAGTTTGTGCCCATTTAATTATATTCTGCCGGTATTTATCATTTTGCTGCCTGTCATATTCGGGATCAGTTTTGCGGAAAGATTTATTTAATTTACCGCAGTGAGAATTTTCTCTTAAAATATTAGCCAGAATATCAACTGAATTAGGCCTTCCCATATAACAAACCATGTCAAAACGGTCGGAAAGCTGTCTTCTTATTTCTTCCAAAGGCCCCGGTTCTTCATCAGGGTTAGAAGCCGCCCATACCGAAACATTTACGGTAATATCAACTACCGGAAGCCCTGCTTCTTCAATTTGAATATGCCCTGGTTTATTTCCCATAACATCAAGTAAAATATCGGTAATTTCTGGAGAAGTATCTGCTAGGCGGTTTATCTCATCAACAAATATTATTCCTCGATGGGCTTGAGGTATAAGTCCTGGCAAAAGACGTGCTTCAGGGTGAAGACGATCTGTAAGCTGGCTTAAGTCAATACTACCGGCTACTGTGCCCACTTTTGCTGAATGCGAAATTTCTAAAAAAGGCATGGGTATCTCTTCGGTGCCAATTCTCATGATTTCTTCTTTGGTCATATTTCGGTGCTCCGGACAATGAGGATTTTCCGGATCACAATTATAAATACAGCCTTTTATACGGGTTATGTTGGGCAAAATATCTTTAGCTGCCCGCATTATAGTAGTCTTACCCGTCCCGCGCAAACCTTCAGCATGAATATGCAGCGGCTCCCCTGCATAGGTAGATACTATAGACATAAGTACCATGTCAAAAAGGGCTGCATTGCCATCATACCGTTCCAATCTGTAAAAGGGTACCATAAATCATTCCCCCTATCAAAAACTTTCCGAAGCTTATACTCTGTTATAATTGATCTCCTAGCTAGAAGCAAGAACCTTTATTTGCCGCTCTTCCTCCTTCCTTTATATGATCCCCGTTCCTCGCCTCTATTTTAACTATATAGCATCTTGTGATTTTTTTCTCTATTCTAGTCATAATCAGCAGGTAAACGGGAATATTTGGTCCTACCTTGTTATTTTAATAACAAAATTACATTGCAAGTAAAAAAAAGGAGATTTTAAAGGTATTCCTTTCCGCAAATCTCCTGAAAATAGCCTTTTTGTTCTTTTCTGATATTTCAGACAACTAGTATAAATGGTATAAAAAAAGGTATAAAATGCTTTTTTTAGCTATTAGCTGCCCGTTTTATTTATCAGTAAATATTTCGCTAAATCCCCATCCTCTGCCGCAAAACTTTAGCCCGGGATCGGCTTAAGATAATATTTTTGGGGCAGCCATCCAGTTTTAAAATATAAGACCCTTCCCCAAAGTTTATTATTTCTTTTATATAGTTGAGATTTACGATAAAAGCCTGATGAGCCCTGAAGAAATGAATATCATCTAACCTGTTTTCCAGCTCTCCCAATGTATAACTGCTGGCATAAGTCTCATCTTTAGTACAGATGATAACTTTCTTACCCTGGCTTTCGCAGTAAATAATATTTTCCTGAGGTACCAGGGTAATTTTGCCTTTTTCCCTTATCGGGAGCTTGTTAGCATATACTTCATGGCTTTTATATCTTTCCAGCATAAAATCAATACGCTCTTTTAGCTTATTCCGCACTAACTGATCAATGATATCTTTATGGGCCATCCTGTATTTAGCCCGTTCAATAGTCTTAGCCAGCCGGTTCTGTTCAATCGGTTTTATTATATAATCCAAAGCCCCCAGTTCAAATGCTTCTACCGCCATCTCCCTTTTAGCGGTAACAAAGGCAAAAAGGGGCGGCTCCTTTAAGGTCTTAAGCTTGGAAGCTGTTTCTAAACCTCCCATCTCCGGCATCCCGATATCTAAAAAAACCAGATCGATCTTCTTTTCCTGGCAAAAAAGCAAAGCTTCTAGCCCGTGTACAGCTTCACCTACTATTTCTATTTCACTGAACTGTTCTAAGACATAGCGCAAAACTATTCTTTCTCTTTGGTCATCATCTACGATAAGTACCTTTATCATACTTTTCTTTCCTCTGCCTGATTATTCATAATCTTGTTTATTTTGTGCCTTTTAGAACTAACTTCAGTTTTTTTTATCATATAATTAATTTTAAAACAAAACAACCTCTAATTTTCCTTTATATTTAAAACTATCCCATTATGTAGTAATCTAAATAAAGAAAGGAGGTTTTTATAAATGCGGTATGAAGGAACTATCTATCGCCCGCCCAGTGAAGCAAACAGCTTATTAATCCAGGCTACTATCGGCTGTCCGCATAACAAATGCACCTTTTGCGCCATGTACAAGAATACAAAATTCCGCATAAGGCCGGTAGAAGAAATAAAAGAAGACCTTCTGGCAGCACGCCACTACTATGGCGACATAGTAGAATCCATCTTTTTCCCCGATGGTAATACCATAATTATGAAAACAGATCAGCTGGTGGAAATATTCAGCTATGCCCATGAGCTTTTTCCCCGCCTCAAACGCATAACTGTTTACGGCTCGGCCCGCTTTGTAGATAAAAAAAGCGAACAGGATTTATTAAGGCTGAAAGAAGCAGGGCTTACGCGGGTACATACCGGCATGGAAAGCGGTGATGATACTGTACTGGCTAATATATGCAAAGGAACTAGCTCCGAACAGATTATTCGTGCCGGCCTTAAGCTGAAAGCAGCCGGTATCGAAGTCAGCGAATACTATCTGGTAGGAATCGGGGGCAAAGAACTCAGCACCAGCCATGCCGTTAACAGTGCCCGTACCTTAAACGCTTTTAGTCCCGAGTTTATCCGCCTGCGTACTTATGTACCGGTACCTTTTACTCCTCTTTACGAAGATTATAAAAAAGGCATATTCAAACTCTTAAGCCCGCATGAAGCCTTAAAAGAAGTACGCCTGCTCATATCCCATCTGGAATGTGAAGGAAGCATAGTACTAAGCGATCATGTATCCAACTACTGGAATATACAGGGAAAGCTGCCGCAGGATAAAGAAAAAATGCTCCACCAGATCGATGAAGCATTAAAAATAGATGAAAAATATTTTCGGCCTCCCCATATAAGCAGGCTGTAAGATTAAAAATTAATCATCAAACCGCCTTCTCCCGCATAGGTGCCAACTGTAGCACTCATATCTGATACTATCATTTTTCGCGGGTTAAAGCGGTTTTTTATCTGTTCCGCAAGCTGATGGGCTTCCTCCAGGCAGTTTACATGGCTTATCCCTACTATTTTGCTCCCCATAACCTGACCTGCTATCTCTTCCACCATTTCTACCATTCTCTTTATTGCCTTTTTACGTCCCCTTACTTTTTCTACGATTTCAGGCACCCCTTTAGCATTTCCCCGCAAAATAGGCTTTATGTGCAAAAAGTCAGCTGCCAGGCCTTCCAGGCGGCTGAGCCTTCCGCCTTTAACTACATTTTCCAGGGTATCCAGGGTAAAAATCACTTCTCTTTCCTTTCTTATTTTTTCCATCTCTCTAACTATGGTTTCCAGACTTAATCCCTTAAGGCCCATTTCACAAGCCTTAATCGCCATTATCCCGGTTCCCAGAGAAGCAGTAAGGGTATCAAATATTTTAATCTTATCAGTTTTAAGCATATCTTTAGCCAGACAAGCAGCCTGATAGGTGCTGCTGAGCCCTGAAGATATGCTGACAAAAATAACTTCCCCCGCTTCCTTAAGTCCCCGTTCAAAATATTCTATCAAGGTATGAGGATCAGGTGCTGCCGTTTTGGGTAAAATTTTCGAACGGCGCATTTTTTCCACAAACAGGCGAGGATTAAGTTCAAAGCGATCCAGGTAAGTCTTGCCATCATCAAAAGTAACCTTTAAAGGCACCATCTCTATACCGTATTTTTCCAGTTCTTCCTCGGGCAAATCGCAGGAAGTATCGGTGATAACCTTTAGAGCCACTTTTTTACCTCACTTTCTAACATTTATTAAGGCCGGGAGGCACTATATAGACATCTTCACCCCGAAAATCAAAATAATCGCTCAATTTCCAATAAACTCCCCGGCTCAGACGGGTATCCCCTTCCCACTTAAAAGTAATATAGGGAACATCGCCTTTAAATATTATTTTCATCTCCTTATCCAGCAGCATCTCTTGCAAATCATGAAACACCAGTTTAATCTTTCCCGCTTCTTCCGTTATGCCGATAGCATAAAAAGGGACATCTTCCACAATCAGAGGGTTTCTTTCTTCGCCCATTTCTATATAGTAATTACCCTTATCATCTCTTTTTATATGGCTAGCCAGGATATTAAGTATGTTGCGTCTAAACATCTCAGCCTGCCCGTAATACCACTTGCCATTTTTGCGAATAGTTATAGGTTGAGCTTCCACCTCTATTCCCCCTCACATTTTACCTGTTTCTTTATAGCTTACATCAGTCCCAAAAAAAGTAAAGCCTGTTTAAAGCTTTACCTTAAATTATATCTTGCTATAATTAAATACTTTCTGCTTTTTTCATGCGCAGGGCATTATTATAAATCCTCTCTATATCTTCATCGGTTACTTCCCGTCCTCCCATTACCAATCCTGCCAGCTTAAAGCCATGCTTTTCGCCCAAACCTCGCAAATAAGCCACCGTTTCCAAAGAAAGCTTGCTTCCTATACTGTAATCATTATAATCACCTTCCAGAGCCAGAAGAACTGTTTCCGAAAGACAGGCCAGGCTCACACCATCCCGATAGCCAAAATTAGGCCCGAAAACTACCGGGTCAGGATACTCAACCAGCCCTCCTTCCAAAATCAGCACATCATCCCTCTTATCCAGGACTTCAGGAGAAACATCAGCCGGTCTTGCTACATCGCAAACTACCGCTCCCGGTTTAAGGTGATGAGGATAAATTATATAGTCCGGAGAATTGCTGGCCGCAATTATAAGATCACACCTGGGCAAAGTATTTTCAATATCCAGGCTGAAGTTTACCGGTAAGCTTATCCCCAAATAATCGCAGATTTCCTGCAGAAGCTCCATACTAAAATCATTGTTCATCTCCCATTTATTCTTCAGTTCGCGTGCTTTTTCATCATTTTTGCGCTCCAAGAGGCTTAACACCTCATCCAGCCAGGCACTCAAGCCTTTTATCTTCCCTTCCTTTCTTCGGCGGTAAGCATAAGCCAGCATCTCATTAAGCAGAGAATTGAGCCGGTTTTTGCTGCTCACTGGATGTTCCGGATTACCAAGGAGGGTAATATATCTTACCTCTTCTGACATAATAAGAGCACAAGCCCGGCCAATAGAGCCAGTAGCTCCCACTACTGCCCCCCGGGATTTCGGCACATCTATATGCATTTTCCCGGCTCCCAAGAACAAAGCTTCCAGCGCCATTATCGTCGTAAAACTGTTACCGCTGGTAACTGCTACCCCTCTTCCCTGTACCGCTCTTCCGCCTCTGGTAACTACGGATGACAAGGCTCCTAATCCTACTATCCTGGCCCCCAGGTCTCTTCCCAGATCAACTGCTTTCTGTACTGCCTCTACCGTAACTTCACGCGGCAGACTCATTATTTGCTTGCCGCCGTAAGGTATACCTATAAGCCAGCCCTGCGCAATTTTTCCTGTCTTAGACCTTATAGCCGGCATATGGCATACTACTCCGGGTTCATCATAAGAAGTCTGCCAGTCCATAAACCGGTAAAGCTCTTCCCGGCTAAAAGAAGCAAAAGAAGGATTATTGATCACCACATCTTCCGGTCCCGGATAATGGATGATAAAGGCAAATTTTTCTGTAGCCTCTTCTCCTTCCTGCAAAGAAGAACCTTTAATCTTCCTGCTTATCCCCCGATAATCATCTATTTTTTCCGGTTTGGCATAATCTCCCAATAGATAACGGTAAAGTTTGGCATAATCCCTCTTTTCTAGTATCTGGCAAACCTTTTCTAAAGCCTCCATCACATAATCTATCTCGCTGTAGGTTACCGTAAGAGGAGGCTCCAGCCTTAAAGTCATGGGATTATTAAGAAACGGGGCCAGCCTTATATTATAAACATTCAGCAAAAATCCAGCTAAAAGAGCGGTAAATCCTTTAACATCAGCCAGATAGGCCATATCAAAAGATCCGCAATCACAAAATTCATAAAACTCTATCCCTACCATAAGGCCTTTGCCCCGGACCTCTTTGATAACCTCGGGATATTTCCTTCCCAGCGCATAAGCCTTTTCTAAAAGATAATCTCCTTTAGCCTTAACCTCTTCTATAAAACGGCGGTTATCCCGGGTAAGATAGTCCAAAACTGCAAGACCTACCGCACAGGTAAGATTATTATTGGCAAAGGTTGAGCTGTGTAAGGATCCAAAATCATCATTATATACGCGGGGGGAGCTTAAACATACCCCCAGAGGAACCAGCCCCCCTCCCAGCGCTTTAGCCAGAAGCATCACATCTGGCTCTACCCCTTCTTCCTCACAGGCAAAAAGATAGCCCGTACGTCCCAGTCCCGTTTGAATTTCATCCACAACAAAAACAACCCCGTATTTTCGGCATAACTCTTCTGCTTTCTTTAAATATCCCGGTTGGGCAGGAATCATCCCTCCTTCTCCCTGTACCGGCTCTACAATAAAACCGGCTATTTCTCCTTCATACTCGCGCAGCACCTTTTCCAAAGCTTCTATATCATTATAAGGTATATGCACAAAACCAGGAACCGGCGCTCCAAAAGGAGTCTGATAAACCTCCCTTCCAGTAGCCGAAAGCGCTCCCAAGGTTTTCCCATGAAAACTTTTTATAGTCGAAACTATTATCTTCCTTCCCGTAGCTGACCTTGCCAGCTTAATAGCCGCTTCTACTGCCTCCGCTCCGCTCTGGCAGAAAGTAGAATAAGTAAGATCCCCCGGAGATAGTTCCATAAGTTTGCGAGCCAGCCGCAAAGCTTCTCCCGGCAGTGACGGCTGGGTGAGGCTGGGTATTTTATTCCGGCGCACCCTGTCCAGAGCTTCCCATATAAATTCCGGGTTATAGCCAAAAGGTATAGCTCCATACTGCGCAATAAAATCAAGATAACGTACCCCATCCTGATCGGTAAGATAATTGCCTTCTCCATATACATAATCTTTATCTAACCTGAAAGTCTTTAAAAGCCTAGCTACAGTCGGATTAAGCAGCTCATCATATCTAATCTCCATTAGACTCCTCCTTTTATATGTGCACATTATTGTGCAAGTTCGCTGGCTACCTATATTGTATGGATTTACGCCTGATTGTCAAATTTTTTAGCCTGCATAAAAAAGCGTTTTTGGGGGAAATAGTAATAACAGGCAAATCATAAATAACAAATTTTACAAATTGAAAGGAGGAGCTGATTTGAACGGCGAAAATGCTAATGGCAACAATACCATAAAATTTGAAAAAACCGAGACCGGCTACGATCTTGGAACTTTTAATTTTCTAAGAGCCGGCTGGTGGATCTGGCACATCATAGCTATACTGGGCATTTTTTATCTAGGCTGGGTATTTGGAGGTGCTATTTTTTAAAAAACTACCCAAACAAAAAAGGGAATATTTACTTACTTGAAACAAGTAAATATCTCGTCAGGCTGTCAACAAAGTCATTGTTGGCAGCCATTTTTACTGATAATGGATCACAGTTTATGTTAGCTAAATTTGATAAAACTTGCCAGGAATTAAAATTGATACATGAGAGAATACCCGTAAAAACTTCTAATATGAATGCGCATATAGAGGCATTTCATTCCGTTTTGGAAGAAGACTATTCCCCTTTATCTGGCAATAATCTTATTCCCAGGATTCACCAATACCACTAATGCTATATTTCTGTTCAAGTCGTGCAGTAGAGGCAAATTCCCCTTATAAAACAGCAAAAAAAGTTTTCCCGAGTCATTTTTAACCTTTTTGCTAACAACCATCCCCTGTACTCTTTAATTCAAATTTTTCTTTAACTCCTCTATTCTCTCTACCGAAAGTCCCGTCAATCTAGAAATAAGTTTTACATCTAATCCTTCTCGCAAAGCATTCAGCGCCGCTTTTTCTATACCTTTTTCTATACCTTTTTCTATACCTTTTTCTATACCTTTAGCTATACCTTGCTCTATACCTTTCCTTATCCCTTCCTCCATACCCTCTCTTCTCCACTTCTCCGCTAAGGTCATTAAATCCTCCCTCCTCTCAGGCAGTATTTTCTCTATACATTCTATAAGGATTTCCTCATCTATTTTTTCTACCGCTCCTAATATATATTCTATTATACTCACCTGCAGATAGCTATATCCCCTCTCCATCTCTCTCATCTGCCAGAATATCTTTTCTACCTCTACCTTTATTCTTCCCTCGTCTAGGCCTTTCTTTAACAACAATAATTTAAGAAATATTTTCAGCATTATATCATTTATATCCTCTATATCCGTCTCTTCCC
>NZ_FQWY01000011.1 GCF_900129805.1 Thermosyntropha lipolytica DSM 11003 | reverse complement strand
GCGTATTTTTTAAAAGAGAAGTTTATGGATTTTGTGAATGCCGCTAATTCTGGTGAAGCTGAAATAAAACTTAATGAATGGCTTGAACTGGTCAAAGTATGTAAGATTGAACAGTTCTCTTATCTAGCTAATACAATAAGCAATTGGAAAGAAGAAATATTGAATTCTTTTGATGTACCCTATACAAATGCATGTACTGAAGGCTTTAATAATAAGATCAAGGTCATTAAGCGCAATGCTTATGGTTATAGGAATTTTTCCAGATTTCGTAATCGTATACTGCATTGCTGTTCATAAAAAGAATTATGCCTCTACCTATAGAGAGGAAAACCAGCTAATTAAGCCTGGGCTCTGTTTTTAAGTGGGTTAAAGGTTTTATTTTCCTGTTTCAAAACCAGGCCGCAAAAATATAGTATCCATTGCTTACTTCCGGGAAAGCATTTTACAAAGTGTTCCCTAATTGTATTTACAACATGGCAGACAGTACAAAAGAGGTAGCAGGTATTTGACCACTAACACCTGCTACCCCAACTATTGACAAAGAACCAAAATAAAAAACACCGCCTTAAAACGGTGCCTTATCTTAACGCCAAATCGTCGCAAACCCCGATAATACTGGGATTTTGCCTGGCATCAAACTTTGCGTGCTTATCTGGTGGAGGCGGGGGGAATCGAACCCCCGTCCGAAAGAAAGACCAGTAGAGTCTCTCCGAGCGCAGTCCGTGTTTTTCTTTTCGCCTTTAAAACGCCCACGGACAGGCTTTTTAAAGGCTAGCCTCGATAATTTTCCCTTTTAACCCCTCAAGGCAGAAGGTTAAAAGGTACTCCCGCTCGGTGACGCCCTAAACTAGCCCGCGGGTAAAGCTAGCCGGACGGCTGCCTTTAATTAGGCAGCTAAAGCGTAGTTTTCTTCTGCAGTTATTTTTAATTTCACCTTTTTAACGAGCTGGCGAACAACTCGGCTCGCTACTCTACCCATCTTTTCCCCCGTCGAAACCATTACGCCCCCTGGTTCAGTTTAGATCCTCATATATATTATAGCAGGAAAAATATATTTTTTCTCTGCTATATATTGTAAGCTTTAAGTGCGGCTCCTCTCTTTCATGGCCCGTTCAATAGCCCTTTTGGCATCACGGGCCGCCATATCTTCACGCTTGTCATACATCTTTTTCCCTACGGCAACGGCCAGTTCTACCTTGGCCCAGCCATTTTTAAAATAAACCTTCAAAGGAACCAGAGTATACCCCTTCTCCTTGGTTAACCCAATCAGCCGGTTTATCTCCCTTTTGTGCAAAAGGAGCTTCTTGGGCCTTAAAGGGTCATGGTTGAAACGATTGCCTTTTTCATAAGGGCTTATATGAAAATTGTTAAGCCATACTTCACCATTTTTAACTGTGGCATATGCATCTTTAAGATTGCCTTTTCCCAGGCGCAAAGATTTTACCTCGGTTCCTACCAGGACCAGGCCCGCTTCCATCGTTTCCTTTATATGATAGTCATGCCGGGCCTTGCGGTTATCTATAACCTGTTTAATTCCTTTTTCTTTAGCCATACTGCACCTCAAAAATAATCCCTCGCCCTTCCTCCAGGACCAGGGAATCTATATCCAGGCACTTTATATTGTATCCCTTTTTTTATTACCTGTCAAGAATATATGTTCGGTTTAATATTCGGTAAGCTCAAAATCAATCTTGGCATCATCTACATCTACCCTTACCAGCTGCACCTTTACCTCGTCTCCAACGGAGAATTTGCGTCCCCGGTGAACTCCTATAAGGCTGCATGAGCGTTCATTGAACTCATAGTAATCATCTTCGATAGTCGAAATATGCACCAGCCCTTCCACTGTATTATCAAGTTCGACAAAAAAGCCAAAAGGCTGTACCGAAGATATCCGCCCTACAAATTCCTCACCTATAAACTGCTGCATATACTGAGCTTTCTTGATACTCTCAAGTTCTCTCTCCGCCTCCTCGGCTCTTATCTCCTGCTGGGTAGACTGTTCTCCATAAAGAGGCATCTTTTTTTCCAGAGCTATCCTCTTCCTGCCTTTCCATCCGCCTTCTAAAAGCAGGGTTAAGACCCGGTGGACGATAAGATCAGGATACCTCCTTATCGGGCTCGTAAAATGACAATAGTATTTGGAAGCCAGGCCAAAATGTCCCAGAGGCTCCGGCATATAGCGCGCATGCTTCATAGAGCGCAGGAGTATCATAGAAAGCAGTCCTTCTTCCGGCTTGCCTTTTATCTCCTCCAGTATCTTCTGATAAATCCTGGGTTCTACCCGGGCATGAGGAGGTATTTTATAGCCAAAAACCCCTAAAACCAGATTTACTTTGGCTAAAGCCTCTTCATCCGGCTTTTCATGCACCCGGTACAGAATGGGAACTTCCTGCCAGTACATATGTTCAGCTACTACCTCATTGGCCCTGATCATAAAATCTTCGATAAGCATCTCGGCCGGTCCGCGCTCCCGCTTCTTTATTTCGATAGGCCGACCTTTTTCATCTACTATTATTTTAGCTTCCGGAAAATTAAAATCTAAAGCTCCTCTTTTCATGCGCTCGGCGCGGATTATATCGGATAATTCCTTCATCAGGAAGAAATCTTCCACCAGGTAAGCATATTTGGCCTTCGTCTCTTCATCATTTTCTACCAGGATTTTATTCACATCCGTATAAGTCATGCGTTCATTAACATTTATGACTGATTTGCACAGATCATAAGCAACAACCCGTCCTTTTTCATCAATATCCATAATGCAGCTTATAGCCAGCCGGTCCTCTCCGGCATTAAGGCTGCATATATCATTGGAAAGCTCCGGAGGCAGCATCGGCAAGACCTTGTCCACCAGATAAACACTGGTTCCCCGGAGGAAGGCTTCCTTATCCAGCTTGCTGCCTTCCCTTACATAATGGGAAACATCCGCAATATGCACCCCTAAACGGTAGCCTTTTTCGGTTTTTTCGATCGATACGGCATCATCTAAATCCTTGGCATCCTCACCATCGATAGTTACCATCCGCACATGCCGCAAATCTTTGCGCCGGGCTATCTCTTCCCGGCTAACAGGTTTGGCAACTTCCCTGGCTTCTTTTATTACCTCCGGGGGAAATTCTGCCCGCAGGTTATGCTTCTTTATAACTACCTGCACATCAAGTCCTACTTCCCCTTTACGGCCCAATACTTCCAGGATCTTGCCCTCCGGATACCTGTCTTTATCCGGCCAGGCGGTTATCTTTACCAGAACTTTATCGCCATGGCTGGCCTTTATTTTACGGGAGGGCTTAACATAAATAGGATAGATCTGGCGGGGATCATCAGGCACTACCTGCAGGGTATGCTTGCCTTTCTTTACCGTCCCTACCAGTTCTTTGTTAGCCCGGCTTATAGCTCTTACCACTTCTCCTTCCGGCCTTTGTCCCCCTATCCGCTCCAGGCTGTGTACCCTGACCATTACCTTATCGTTGTGCATGGCTCCATTAAGATTCCGACCATAAACAAATATTTCCCCTATCCGGGGGTTATCCGGCACCAAAATACCATAGCCCCAGGGGCTAAGCCTCATAGTCCCTTTAACCAGATTCATCATCTCCGGCAGCCCGTATTTGTTCTTGCGGGTTTTTACTATTTCGCCCTCTTTTTCTAAACGCCCCAGGAGCTTGGCAAATTTAACCATGTCTTCTTCCTTAATAGCAAATACCTCCAGCATCTCCTCATAAGTAAGCGGACGGTAGCTTTCCTGCTGCATATACGCAAGCACTTCTTCTCTCGTAACCATATAATCCTCCTTAATCTGCCTCCATGAGCTTTTTACTATATTAATCCCCTTGGAGAGCGGTTTTTAATCTATAAACCTAAATCATCAGCAATCTTCTGCATACTTCTTAAAGCAATTTCTAAAAACTCATCTAATTCCAGTCCCAATTCGCTACAGCTGGCCATTTGCTCCCGGCTGGCCCCTTTAGCAAAAGCCTTTTCCTTAAACCGCTTTTTAAGAGATTTTACATCAACATAAGCCAGTTTTTTCTCTGGCCTTATGAGAGCTGCTGCGATTATAAATCCGCTTACCGGATCTGCTGCCCACAAAGCCTTATCCATAAGGCTTTTTCTTTCCAGATCATGATATTCATTGTGAGCTTCTACCGCATAGGCTACATCTTCCGGCACCCCATGATCCCTTAATATTTGAGCCCCCAGCAAGGAATGCAGCTTGGGATCATCAGCTGTGCTGTCATAATCTATATCATGCAAAAGGCCAGCCAGGCCAAATTTCTCCACATCTTCCCCCAGCCGCTCGGCCAGACCGCGCATAACAGCTTCTACCGCCAGGGAATGTTTAATAAGATTTTCATTTTTAAGATACCCTTTTAAAAGGTCTAATGCTTCATTTCTTTCCACAACCATTCTCCTCCTATCTTATTTTTTTCCCTCATATAAAGCTGATGATTTCTTCAGCTACCTTTTCCGGCTCTTCCATAGTAGCTATATGTCCGGAATGATAAAGCTTTACTCCTTTGACTTCCGCTTTCTTGATATTTTCAATTATAAAAGAGAGGCTTTTTACATCTACTGCCTCATCATAAACCGACTGCAAAGCCAAAACGGGAACTTCTATAAAAGGAAGCTCCTTTACCACCAGAGCCCGCAAATCCTGCATACTGCGGAAAGCCCTGACTGGATGGCATCTATAGGCAAATCTACCCTTCCTTTCTAGCTCCTGCATCCTTTTATCCTTTTTTTTGGGAAAATACGGCTTTATCCACTGTATAACCGGAGCCAGCCAGGTCAAAACCGGATAGCGGTTATATATAGGGGCATTTATAGTTATAACCCCTTTTATCCCGGGTAAAGAAGCGGCCGCATGTAAAGCCAAAAGCCCTCCCATGGAAAGTCCAGCCAGATAAACTTCGGCATAATGGGCCAAAAGATAAGACGCTTCTTGTTCAACAGCTCGGTACCAATCCTGCCAGGTAGTCTGGTTTAAAAATGCGGGATGAGTTCCATGCCCGGGGAGCAAAATCCCGCTTACCGTAATCTTCTGCTTTTGGTGCAGAATCTGCGCTACAGGCAAAACTTCGGAAGGCGAAGCCGTAAAGCCGTGTATAAAAAGGAGTCCTATCTCTTTTCCTCCGGCCAGAAAAAAAGGCTTTGCCTGAGGATGGACATAAATCATATCTTCCCTCTCCACCTTTTTTCATGATCATATGCTAAAAAGCAGGCAGAAAAATTTCCACCTGCTTTTTATCGCTCTTTTATAGTTCCTCAATTTTATAATAACGGGGCCATCAATACCAGAGAAACTATAGCCATAAGTTTCAGAAGGATGTTGAGAGACGGCCCGGCCGTATCTTTACAGGGATCGCCGACGGTGTCTCCTACTACCCCGGCAGCATGGGCTTCACTGCCTTTACCTCCATGGTTGCCAGCTTCGATATATTTCTTGGCATTATCCCAGGCTCCACCGGCATTAGCCAGCAAAATAGCCAGGCAAACCCCAGCAGCTATTGCTCCGGCCAGCATTCCTGCCAGAGCTTCTCCTCCCAGCAGCAGTCCTACTATGATAGGGGCAACTACCGCCAGCACGCCGGGGAAAATCATTTCTTTTATCGCTGCAGCAGTACTTATATCTACACAGCGGGCATAATCGGCTTTAGCCTTTCCTTCCATGAGCCCAGCAATTTCTCTAAACTGCCTTCTTACTTCGTCTACCATCTGGGAAGCAGCCCTTCCTACTGCTCCCATAGCTAAGGCACAGAAGAAGAAAGGAAGCATAGCTCCGACAAGAAGCCCTATAACTACATAAGGATCAAGCAGATTGATATTTTCAATACCGGCTACATTGGCAAAAGAAACGAGCAGGGCCAGAGCTGTTAAAGCTGCCGAACCTATGGCAAAACCCTTCCCGATAGCAGCCGTAGTATTGCCTACCGAATCAAGCCGGTCCGTAGTCTGTCTTACATGGGCAGGCAGTTCTGCCATCTGGGCAATCCCACCGGCATTGTCGGCAATAGGCCCATAAGCATCAACTGCCACTACCATGCCCGTAGTAGCCAGCATACCTACTGCTGCCAGGGCTATGCCATATATCCCAGCAGTAAAGTAGCCCAGGAAAATAGCAGCTACGATAATCAAAATCGGAATCATGGTCGAGCGCATTCCTACTCCCAGTCCGGAAATGATAGTTGTAGCCGGCCCGGTAGTACAAGCCTGAGCAATTTCCCTTACCGGTTTATATTCATCCGAAGTATAATATTCAGTTACAAAACCTATCAGCACACCTGCTACCAAACCGCCCACCAAAGACCAGAATACGCTGAACATATCAGCTGGCAGTATATATCTTACCGCAAAGAAAGCGCCAATAACCAGAAGAACAGCCGAGCTTACCGTACCGGCATTAAGCGCTTTAAGCGGATTAGAATTCTCATCTGTGCGCACAAAGAAGGTTCCTATAATAGAAGCTACTACACCGATAAAGGCGATAACCAGAGGCAGGATTACCGGTCCTAAGCCTAAAACCGGAGCTTTAGCTACCATAACTGCTCCCAGGGTCATAGCTGCTATGATAGAACCGACATAAGATTCAAAGAGGTCAGCTCCCATTCCCGCTACATCGCCTACGTTATCTCCCACATTGTCGGCAATAACAGCCGGATTGCGGGGGTCATCTTCCGGAATGCCTGCTTCAACTTTTCCTACCAGGTCAGCCCCAACATCAGCAGCTTTCGTATATATACCTCCACCTACACGGCCAAAGAGGGCAATAGAGCTTCCCCCCAGAGCAAAGCCGTTTACTATGGTCGGATCTTTAAATATAAGGTAAAGTATACCTAATCCTAAAAGCCCCAGACCAGAAACAGACATGCCCATTACCGCTCCTCCGGAGAAAGCTACTCCCAGAGCGGCATTCTGGGAAGTCCGGGCCGCGCTGGCCGTACGCACATTAGCTCTGGTAGCTATGGACATGCCTATGTAGCCTGCGGAAGCAGAACAAACCGCCCCTACCAGGAAGCAAACCGCCGTCTGCCAATCGATAGCCAGAAGAAGCACCACAAATATTATAGCCACAAACACGGCCAAAGCTTTATACTGCCGGGAAAGAAAGGCCATAGCTCCTTCATGGATATAATCGGAAATTTCCACCATTCTCTCCGTTCCCGGATCCGCCTTTTTTATTTTCGAAGCCAGATAAACCGCAAACAAAAGGGCTAATGCCCCTCCGGCTGGAGCAAACATGACCAGATTATCCATAAACTTCCCAACTCCTTATTAAATTTTTATGTGTATATGTGATTAAATTAAAGCTAAAGCCAGAGTAGTAATTATAAAAACTGCTGCCACCCATCCGGTTATCTTTTCTAGAAATTCGTTTACCGTCTTGGCTTTGCTGCCAAACAAGGCTTCACTTCCTCCTGCTATGCTGCCAGATAATCCCGCACTCTTACCCGGCTGCAGCAGAACAACGGCTATAAGAGCCAGAGCCGAAATTATCTGCAGGATAAGGACTAATACTTTCATATATTCACCTCCATTACCTTTTACCAGGCCAAACTATATTCTAACACAGGTATACAAAATTCAACAAGATTTATCCTGTTAAGTTTAGCGGTACAAATTATAAAAAGCCTTCAGGCCTGGATATCTGGCTACCAGGTCCAGATCTTCTTCAATCCTTAAAAGCTGGTTGTATTTGGCCACCCGGTCGGTGCGGGCTGGAGCCCCGGTTTTTATCTGTCCCGCATTCACTGCCACTGCTATGTCGGCAATAGTAGAATCTTCCGTCTCTCCGGAACGATGGGAAATTATACAGGTATAGCCTGCTCTTTTGGCCATTTCTATCGTTTCCAGGGTTTCCGTTAAGGTGCCAATCTGGTTAACCTTTATAAGTATGCTATTACATACCCCTTCTTTGATACCCCGGGAAAGCCTTTCCGTATTGGTTACAAAAAGGTCATCTCCTACCAGCTGGACTTTATCCCCCAGTCTATCTGTAAGCTCTTTCCATCCCTCCCAGTCATCTTCCGCTAGTCCATCTTCGATGGATATTATCGGGAACTTATCTACCAGTTTAGCATAAAAATCGACCATTTGCGAAGAAGTTAAAACTTGACCTGTGCTGCTCAAGTGATACTTGCCATCTTTATAAAGCTCGCTGGCTGCTGCATCAATGGCCAGGTATATATCTTTTCCCGGCTGGTATCCGGCAGCATGAATAGCCTCCACAATCACTTCCAGAGCTGATTCATTGGAAGGAAGATCGGGAGCAAAGCCTCCCTCGTCTCCGATAGCGGTAGATAAATTTTTGCTGCTCAATACCTTCTTTAAGGCATGGTAAACTTCTACCCCCATACGCAAAGCTTCGGCAAAAGTTTCCGCTCCTACTGGAACAATCATGAATTCCTGGATGTCCACATTATTATCAGCGTGTTTCCCGCCATTAAGTATGTTCATCATAGGAACGGGAAGCTCTTTGCCATTAACCCCGCCGATATACTGATAAAGGGGAAGGCCCAGATAATTGGCAGCTGCTCTGCTTACCGCCAGAGAAACCCCTAAGATAGCATTAGCCCCCAGCCTTGATTTGTTCGGGGTCCCGTCCAGTTCTAAAAGGAGGGCATCGATTTCTGCCTGTCTGGTTACATCCATACCGATAACTTCTGGAGCAATAATGTTATTTACATTATCAACCGCATTAAGAACCCCTTTGCCATTATACCGGCTCTTATCTCCATCCCGCAGTTCTACTGCCTCATAAGCCCCGGTGGAAGCACCGGAAGGAACTATAGCCCTTCCCATAGTACCATCTTCCAGAACTACTTCTACCTCCACCGTGGGATTTCCGCGGGAATCCAGCACTTCGCGGGCATAAACATCAACAATTGTGCTCATATCGGTAAAACCCCTTTCTTTTATTATTTTCTCCTCAACAGCGGTTTTCCTGTCATTTCCTGCGGTATTTCTATTCCCAGCAAATGGAGCATAGTAGGAGCAATATCCCTTAAAGCTCCTTCCTCTTGCAAATTATATCCTATATAATCATCATCTACCAGTATAAAAGGAACTTTTTCACAGGTATGGGCCGTAAAAGGCTGTCCCGTAACCGGACAAACCATCACCTCACAATTGCCGTGATCAGCTGTAATTATGAGGCTTCCTCCCTTTTCCCTGACCTTTTCTATTACCCTTCCTAGGCATTCGTCAACCGCTTTAACCGCCTTTACCGCCGCTTCTAAAACCCCGGTATGTCCTACCATATCCGGATTGGCATAGTTGAGGATTATCACATCATAGACGTCTTTGTCTATTTCTTCCAGTACCCGCTGGGTAACTTCATAAGCACTCATTTCCGGCTTCAGGTTATAGGTTTCTACTTGGGGAGAAGGAATAAGTATGCGGTCTTCTCCCGGGTTAGGCTCTTCCACGCCGCCATTAAAGAAGAAAGTCACATGAGCATATTTTTCCGTTTCCGCAATCCTTAACTGTCTTAAACCTTCTTTCGCCAGGACTTCTCCCAGAGTATTGCTCAAATCCTGCGGGGGAAAGGCTACCGGCGCATCTATGGTTATATCATACTGGGTCATGCAGACAAAATAAACCCGGGGATGTTTTTCTCTTTTAAAACCGCTAAAATCCTGATCAACAAAAGCCCGGGTAATCTGCCGCGCTCTATCGGCCCGGAAATTAAAAAATATTATGCTATCCCCATCTTTAACTAAACCTACCGGTTCTCCCTTTTCATCCGTTATTACCGTAGGTTCTACAAACTCATCGGTAACCCTTTTTTCATAACTGGCCTGCAAAGCAGCGTAAGGATTAGGAGCTTTAAGCCCTTCTCCCATAACCATAGCCCGATAAGCCTTTTCTACCCTTTCCCAGCGCTTGTCCCGATCCATGCCGTAAAAACGGCCGCCGATAGTAGCAATTTGGCCTACTCCCATAACCTGCATCTTCTTTACCAGTTTGTCTATGTATTCTTCTGCCGTCTTAGGCCCTACATCCCTTCCATCCAAAAAAGCATGAATATACACCTTATCTAGGCCCTGCATTTTGGCAAAGCGCAAAAGAGCAAAAAGATGATCAATATGGCTGTGCACTCCACCATCAGATAAGAGCCCCAGCAAATGCAAAGCCCCTCCATTAGTGCGCGCATATTCAGCTGCTTTTAAAAACTGGGGATTGGTAAAAAAGGTTTCATCTTCTATGGCCCGGGTTATACGGGTTATTTCCTGGTAAACTATCCGTCCCGCCCCTATATTGAGGTGTCCTACTTCCGAATTCCCCATCTGTCCGGCGGGCAAACCTACATCCAGACCTGAACATCGCAAAAGCGTATGAGGATATTTTTCCCAACAGGAATTAAAATTTTCCGGACGGGCCAGATAAACAGCATTAGCCTCTTCTTCCTCCCGATATCCCCAGCCATCCAGAATAACCAGCATCATCGGTTTTTTACGCATAAACACTCAACCTCACTATCTCGGCAAAGGAATAAGGATCAAGGCTGGCTCCTCCTACCAGGGCTCCATCAATATTTTCTTTCTGCATGAAAAGGGATATATTTTCAGGTTTTACACTTCCTCCATATAGTATGCGTAGGCGGGAGGAAATTTCTCTATCCCACCAATCAGCCAGCAAACCTCGGATAAAAGAAGCTATTTCTTCAGCATCTTCCGGACTGGCATTAAGGCCACTGCCAATAGCCCATACCGGTTCATAAGCAATAACCAGATTTTCGGTCTTTTCTACTCCCTCTAGAGCCTCTTGAAGCTGTTTTCTTACTACTTCCTTCGCCTTTTTTTCCTGCCTTTCTTTCAGGGTTTCTCCTACGCAGAGGACCGGCAGCAAACCGTATTGCAAGGCAGCTTTTACCTTGCAGTTTATCATGGCATC
Organism: Thermosyntropha lipolytica DSM 11003; assembly: GCF_900129805.1. Lineage (GTDB taxonomy): Bacteria > Bacillota > Syntrophomonadia > Syntrophomonadales > Syntrophomonadaceae > Thermosyntropha > Thermosyntropha lipolytica. The sequence goes on along the minus strand of NZ_FQWY01000011.1, from coordinate 46,548 downwards.
AGTTTCGCCCAGAATAATTCTGCGCTCGGAATGGCCTATTATGACCAGCTCACATCCTGCATCTACCAGCATAACTGGAGATACCTCACCGGTATAGGCCCCCTTTTCCTCCCAGAACATATTCTGGGCTCCCAGCTTTACCGGAGAAGATGCCAAAAAGCTTTTGACATGAAAAAGGCAGGTAAAAGGAGGGCATATCGCTATATCTACCCTCCCGCCATCTTTTACCCGCGGCAAAAAATCCCGACAGAAGCTTTCTGCTTCCCCCAGAGTTTTGTGCATCTTCCAGTTAGCAATCAAAAAAGGCTTTCTTATTTTAACCACCACGCTTTCCTTAACTTGGGATACAAAAAAGCTCTACTTTTATAAACCCCTAAACGGTATACACTTCAGAAATATCTTCTCTTTCACATACAGCTACCCCCGGAAGCTCTAGCCCTTCCAAAAACTCCAGAGTAGCTCCTCCTCCTGTAGATATATGAGTAATAGCCGAAGCCAGGCCCAGTTTTTGCACGGCAGCAGCTGAATCTCCTCCGCCGATCACGCTTACGGCATCAGACTCGGCTACGGCTTTAGCCACTCCATAAGTACCCTGAGCAAACTGCTCATATTCATATACTCCTAAAGGCCCGTTCCACACAATAGTATGGGCTTTTTTAATAGCTTCGCCAAATATTTTCACCGTTTTGGGACCTATATCTAAAATCATCATATCATCAGGGATATTATCTACATCTACGACTTTTCCTTCCGCCTCAGCTGATAGTTTAGCCGCTACTACCGCATCAACTGGCAGCAGGAATTCTACCCCTCGCTTAGCGGCTTCTTGCAGTATCCTCTTTGCCTCATCTAAAAGCTCATCTTCGCAAAGAGATTTGCCGATATTTTTTCCCTGGGCCTTGAGGAAAGTATTGGCCATCCCGCCTCCAATAAGTATTATATCCACTTTTTCCATAAGATTATTAATAAGGCCCAATTTGTCTGCCACCTTAGCTCCCCCCAGTATAGCCATGCGCGGGCTTTGCGGAGCATCAAGGACGGCTCTTAGCATCTTTACTTCCTTTTCCATCAGGAGTCCAGCATAGGCCGGTATAAAACGGGCAATCCCTTCGGTAGAAGCATGAGCCCGGTGAGCCGTACCAAAGGCATCATTTACATATATATCTCCCAGCAAAGCCAGTCGGCGCGCAAAAGAGGGGTCATTTTTCTCCTCTTCCTCATGAAAACGCACATTTTCCAGAACCAGAATTTCTCCCGGCTTCAGATCAGCAGCTAAAGCCTCGACTTCTTCACCCACACAATCAGGTGCCATTTTTACAGGATAAGATACCAGACCGCTTAAACGCTCAGCCACCTTTTTAAGGCTGTATTTCTCATCTCTTTTTCCTTTCGGTCTTCCCAGGTGGCTCATCAGAATAAGAGCCGCTCCCTCACGCAAAATATATTCAATAGTAGGCAAAGCAGCCCTGATCTTGGTGTCATCAATGATTTCATTATCTTCATTCATCGGCACATTAAAATCTACCCGCATTAAAACCTTTTTCCCCTTAATATCAGCCTGGCGCAAAACCCGCATAGCTAAACCTCCCATTTAGTATAACTCTTCCCCATTAAAATCCTTGCGCAGCCATATAGAGAACTACATCTACTACCCGCATGGAATAGCCCCATTCATTATCATACCAGGCAATAATCTTGGCCATATTATCTCCCATGGTCATAGTTAGAAGCCCATCTACTACTGCCGAATGATTTTCTCCCCGGTAGTCGCTGGACACCAGTGGTTCTTCCGTATATCTCAATATCCCTTTAAGATAAGTCTCGCTGGCTTCTTTAAAAGCCGCGTTGATTTCTTCCCGGGTCCCCCTTTTTTCCAGTTCTACAGTCAAATCAACCATAGATACGGTAGGGGTAGGAACCCTCACTGCCATGCCATCCAGTTTGCCCTTAAGTTCAGGTATTACCAGCCCTACGGCAGTAGCTGCCCCCGTGGTGGTGGGAATCATAGAAAGACCTGCCGCCCGGGCTCTTCGCAAATCATCATGCTCCAGATCCAAAACCCGCTGGTCATTGGTGTAAGAATGGATAGTATTCATAAGCCCTTTTTTAATGCCGAATTTATTGAGGAGGACTTTGGCCACCGGAGCCAAACAGTTAGTGGTACAGGAAGCATTAGATACTACATGGTATTCCGGCTTATAAGCCGTATGATTTACTCCCATGACTATAGTTAAATCTACATCCTTACCCGGAGCGGTGATAACTACTTTTTTGGCCCCGGCCTCCAGATGCTTAGCAGCTTTATCCCGTTTTCTGAATACCCCGGTGCTCTCCACTACTATTTCTACCCCTAGATCTTTCCAGGGAAGATTTACCGGGTCTTTTTCATTAAGGTATTTTATCTTCTTCTCATCAATCACCAGATAATCCTCATCTGCTCTTACCTCACCCGGATAAGCTCCATATAGAGAATCATACTTGAACAGGTGGGCAGCTGCTTTTATATCCCCTAGATCATTTACCGCCACCAGCTCAATATCTTTATTACTAAGAGCAATCCTTGCCACCAGACGTCCAATGCGTCCAAAACCATTAATCGCTATTTTAACCGCCATTTAAACATCCCTTCCCTTCATCATACTCACTATTTTGCTCGCTGCTCCTTCATCAGTTATCAAAACCTTGGGCCCCCCATGGCGCAAAACGGCCGCAATCGCTTCCGCCTTGTTTCTCCCTCCCGCTACGGCAATAACCTTTTTAATATGCAAAAGATCTCCCAACTCCAGCCCTATGCCAGGTACGGCATAAACAATATTACCATCTCCATCCAGATAATAACGCAAAGCCTCCCCTACCGCTCTCTTTTCTTCCAAACGGTTTATCTCCTCCAGGGTAAGCCCGCGGCGGGCTGCCATTTCCATAGCTGATCCTATGCCGTGAATCAGGATATCACATGCTTTTATCCGGGCCACTACATCTTTTATGTGCACATCTTCCTTAAGTATCTCGGCGGTATTCTCTTCCAGATTATCCGGAATATGAAGCAGCCTGTACTGAGCTCCTATGGCTTTAGCTATCTTGGCCGCAATGGTACCTGCCTGCAGCTCCATTTCTTCACCCAACCCTCCCCGGGCTGGAACTACCAGGATATCCGGGTATAAAACATCCGAACCGACAGCTTCTGACATTTCCGCCAGGGTAGTTCCCCCGGTAACCGCTATAACGGCACCTGGATAGAGCACCTTTTGCAGATAGCGGGCCGCAACCCGCCCCAGATCTTTTTTCGTTACATAATCCGCAAACGAATCGCCGGGAACAATAATGACCTCTTCCAGGCCGAAGCAGTTTTTTATCTGTTTAGCCAGATACTGGGTATTGAACAAAAACGGCATTACTTCATCAATTTCCCGCAAAAGCTCTTCCCCATATGGAGTTAAAATAATGCCGGCCGGTAAAATATTAACTGCACCCCGCGCCTTAAGCATATCTATTTCGCGGCGTATGACCCTTTCAGTACAATCCAGATCCTTTGCAATCTGCCTGCGTCCTACTGGCGCCTTATGCTTTATCTGCCTTATAATCTGATACCTTATCTCCAGCATCTCCTTAGCTTCCGGTACCAGACGTTCCAGGATAGTAAAAATCCTCTCCATAAATAGCATCCTCTTAGTATTGATATTCCAAGCAGGACAAAAATGTCCCTGTGGGATAAATGAGTCCCATTGGCTCGAAAAAAAACATCTCTTCCGTTGCCTAATTATTATATCATATTTATACTAAAATGATACACAAAAAAGCCAAATAAGTTCAATAAATCGTCATAATGACACTTTGATCACTAAAGGGACGGTTTGCGTGGTCCCCTATTACAAATTTTCAATGTATATATAAAAATCAGATATTATATTGATTACCTTTAATTATTTGGGCAAAATATATATGTAAATTTTTCTGCCTTTATTATTTTTAAAAGGAGGAGTATATCATGTCTGGTACCAAAAGAAAAATACTATCTCTTCTGCTTCTCGCCGTTTTCCTTCTCACATCAACGGTTGGATGCGGAAAACAAACCCAAACCCCACCCCCTGCTACCCCGGAAGTAAAAACCATCACCAGTGAAGAGCTAAAAGCTAATCTGGACAACCCGGAGTATGTAATCGTTGATCTTAGGCCTGATGAAGCCTATAACGGATGGAAAATCGACGGAATCAGCCGGGGTGGACATATCAAAAATGCCGTGCATTTTACTTCTTCCTGGCTTAACGAAGTACAGGAAAATGAACTCCCCAAACTTTTGGAAGAAAAAGGATTGAAAAAGGATAAAAAAATCGTCCTTTATCACAGCCAAAAAGAAGAAATTGACAAAATGGCAGAAAAACTTGCCAGTTTAGGTTACACAGAAGTCTATAAATTTGAAGAACTTAAAAAATGGGCTGATGAAGATATGCCTATGGCATCACTCCCCAATTATCAGATACTGGTTTATCCAGAATGGGTAAACCAGCTGATAAAAGGGGAAAAACCTGATACCTATCAGGGCAAAAATTTTGTCATCCTTCATGCTTCCTGGGGCGAAACTTCTGAGGATTATAATAAAGGACATATACCGGGATCTTTTCATTTCAACACTGATAACATAGAAACTGAACCGGACTGGAATTTAGGCCCGGCCGATAAGGTTAAAAAATCTCTGGAAAAATTCGGCATAAGCACTGATACTACAGTGGTAGTCTATTCCGAAGATATATCCGCCGCTTCCCGGGTAGTTTTCGCTCTCCTCTGGGCCGGGGTAAAAGATGTAAGGCTTTTGAATGGAGGCATGAAAGCCTGGCAGGAGGCAGGACTTGAAGTAGAGACCAAAGAAAACAAACCTACTCCGATTGCTGATTTTGGGGCTAAAGTTCCAGCACGTCCCGAATTATCACTTCCTTATCCTGAAGATGTGCTGGCTAAGCAAAAAGATCCTAATTTCCGTTTAGTCAGCATAAGAAGCTGGGATGAATTTATCGGCAAAACCAGCGGCTATGACTATATTGAAAAAGCAGGCGAACCTAAAGGAGCTGTCTGGGGACATGCCGGAAGCGATGCTTACAGTATGGAAGATTACCTTGATGTTGACGGCACCCTTCGCAATCCTTATGAAATCGAAAAGCTGTGGGCTGAATGGGATATTAAGCGGGATAATGAAGTAAGCTTCTACTGTGGAACCGGCTGGCGGGCAACTGTTGCCTGGATAGTAGCCCATATGTTAGGATGGGAAAAAATAACAGTATATGATGGCGGCTGGCTCTTATGGTCAAAAGACCCTAAGAACCCGGTACAGATTGGAGACCCCAGGAAACAATAACTCTGGCTGGACAGGGGACTACGATCCCCTGTCTTTATTTTTTATCCTGCCTTATCTGTTTCAGCATAAAAAGCAAAGCACTCAGGGCAAAAAGGGTTAAAAGCCCCCAGACCAAAGTTCTGGCACTTCCTGCCAGCATATCTCCTGCATATGAATAGATAAGGGTAGCAGGAAGCTGGCCTAAACCGGTTGCCCACATAAAAGACCAGAAGCTCATGCTGGTAAGGCCGGCGGCATAGCTTACGATATCAAATGAAACAAAAGGTAAAAGCCGGGCCATAAGTACCGCCCATTTGCCATAATGCTCAAAAAATATATCGACTTCAGCCAGAGCTTTAGAAGGAACCAGTTTTTCTACGGCTCCCCGTCCATAAAAACGGGCAATAGCAAAACAGAGAGCGGCTCCTGCCATAGCACTGGTCCAGGAAAGAATAGCCCCTTTAACCCAGCCAAAAAGCCCGGCATTAGCAAAAGTTATGAGAAAAGCCGGCAAAGGAGCTGCTACGGACTGCAAAACCATGAGCAAAAACGAGATCACCGGTGCCCATATGCCAAAAGAAAGAATATATTCTTTAACCCCCTCCAAATCGAGGCTGGTGAGAACTACAACTCCCTGGCGGACAGCTTCTCTTAGCGGGGATATAAAAAAATAGGCTAAAATCAAGACTACAAGAATCCCAATTTTTATAGCTAAACTTTTCCTTTCCTTTTTCTCCATTGCCATATCTTACTTCTCCTAAATAGCTAATTTTTAAGGCTTATAAAAACCCTTATAAACTGCACCACCAGGCTGGCTCCCAAAGCGATCAGGAGATAATATAAACCCCGTACGGCATTTACATCTCCTGTAAAAAGGTAAAACCCGGTCATAAACAGCAAAAATAACAGCAAAACTACATTAATCCAGCGGTAATATCCTTTGATATTTATCCATTTTGTAATAACCAAAACCACAGCTCCTGCTGCTAAAACCAGCCACAAGCCTTTATATACCGTCATCCAGTCAGGAGTAAAAAAAGGTGCCCACTTCTGGTTTTTATACACCAGATAGCGAAACATCCCCATACGACGGGTAGAAAAATACTGCACGATAAAAGCCCCGGTTATTAAAAGCAGCTGCAGGACATAAACCAAAACATCCAGCCCTATTTTAAGCTTTTTATCCAAATCCTTTAGCCTCCCTCACAGCTTTTTTACATCCTCTAAATAAGTTTATCCTTAAATGCACATATTAGGGTATAACATTATTTTATTTTATCATTTACTTTATTTAATGCTATAATTCTTATGCCGTAAAACACAATAAAAATAAAACCTTTAAATCATGGATAGCTAAATAATTTTTTCAGGGTGAAAGTATGTCGTCTATAATCTTATCAGAAAATTTAACCGGCCTTTTTTTTAAGGAAGCGGAAAAATGCATTAACTGCGGGGCATGCACTGCCGGCTGTCCCCTTTATGCATATTCCGGCTTAAGCCCCCAGGACTTGCTTTCCCAAATAGCCAGAGAGGGGCAAATAAGCCTTGATATCCCTTATTCCTGCACCCTGTGCGGATACTGCAGCCATATCTGCCCGGAGGGAGTAAAACTAGACCAGTTAATGCGCGAACTTCGCTCTTATGCCTTTAACGAAAAAGGCAGGCCAGCCAGAGGAATAAACTATGCCCCGGTGAAATCTCATCAAAAGTACAGTTTTTCTCCTCTATTCAGCACTACCCGGGTTCCTTCCAACTATAATGGGGTAGTTTTTTTCCCGGGCTGCAGCCTGCCCTCCTTCCGGCCGGATTTAACGGAAAAGACTTATCTTTATCTGCAGGAGAAAATGAGCGGTACCGGCATAATGCTCAAATGCTGTGCCGGGCCTACTTTAGCCATGGGAGATGAGAAAAAATTCCAGCAATATTACCATGAACTAGAACAGGAATTTGCCCAATGGGGAGTAAAAAAGGTCATCACTGCATGTCCTAATTGTTATAAAACTATAAAAGAAAACAGCGGGCAAATAGAAGCAGTTTCTCTCTGGGAAATATTAAGAGAAATCGGCATTCCTGAAGGTGCGGCAAACAGAAAAAATAAACCTCATCTTAGCCTGGCTCTGCACGACCCCTGTCCTACCCGCAGCTATCCGACGGTTCATGATAGTGTTCGCTTTATATTAAACCAGTTAGGGATAGATTTTGCCGAGTTTAAGTTTAACCGGCAAAAAACATTATGCTGCGGAGCAGGAGGCATGCTGGGCATAACTAATCCCCCTGCCGCCTTATCCTGGATGAAAAAAAGAGCCGGGGAAACAAAGGCTGAAATAATCATAACTTACTGCCAGGAATGCGCCGTATCTATGCAAAAAGGAGGCAAAAAATCCCTGCACCTCCTGGATCTGATTTTTAACCCCGGCGTCTGGCCAAATGAGAAGAAAAATCCAACTTCTCTTCGGCGGTGGTACAACCGCTACCGAATAAAAAAAGCTTTTAATAAATTTAACCCTGGAGGAAGCAAAGATGGATAAAAACAGCCCATGCGCTAAAATACTCCAAAACCTTCTGGCCGTATTTTTTCTGGCTCTTCTTATCTATTTTATAAATTACTATATGAACCAGACCGGCTATACGGCGGAAGACATAAAAAATTACATCACTTCCTTCGGCATCTGGGCTCCCCTGGTATTCATCATACTATTTACCCTGGTGCCCCTAACTTTATTTCCCGATGCCCTTCTGGCCATCGCCGGCGGTATGGTTTTCGGCCTTTTTTACGGCTTTATCTATACCATGATCGGGGCAGCATGTGGAGCAACCCTGGCCTTCATGATTGCCCGCCTGGCAGGAAACAGCCTGCTTAAAAAACTAAAAAACCATAATATAGATCATTTGCAAAACCTGCTTAACCGAAACGGTTTCTGGATTGTACTTTATTTGCGGCTCATCCCCCTTATTCCTTTTGATATCATAAGCTACGGGGCCGGCTTAGCCCGAATAAAATACCGGGATTTCATCCTGGCTACCCTTTTAGGCATAATCCCCGGGGTGCTGGTTTATGTCAACCTGGGTGATAAATCGCTATCTATCGGCTCTACCGATTTTTACATAGCCCTGGCTCTGCTGATAGGGCTTACCAGTCTGGCCTGGCTTTTTAAACGAAAAATAAAACTGCCATCCCTTGAAAAAACCGAAAAATAGGAGGTGCATAAAATGTTTAAAAAAATCCTGGCCTTATTTTTAACCCTGGGCTTACTAACTGCTCCTTTAGCCGGCTGCCGGCAAACCGCAAGCCTTTCCCCTGATAAAGAGCTCCTGCAAGCTGATTTCAGCCAAATCCAAAAAGAAGCCCGCGGGCAAACGGTGGCCATCTACATGTGGGGAGGAGATGAATCTGTCAACCGCTACATGGACGAGTGGGTAGCCCCGCGGGTAGAAAAAGAGCTGGGAATAAAACTCAAGCGTGTGCCGATAAATGACGCCCGGGAAATGATAAACAAGCTCCTTACGGAAAAAGAAGCTGGTAAAACTAAAGGAAGCATAGATATCATGTGGATAAACGGAGAAAATTTCAAATTAGCCAAAGACAACGACCTTCTCTGGGGACCTTTTGTGGATAAATTGCCCAATTACAACAGATACATAGATGGAGAAGATTATCAGATAAAATACGACTTCGGTGAAGATACGGAAGGATTGGAGGCTCCCTGGGGTAAAGCCCAGTTTGTCTTTATATATGACAGCAATAAGATAGCTTCCCCGCCCGATACAGTAGAAGCTCTAAAAGCATGGATTAAGGATAATCCCGGCCGCTTTACCTATCCCGCCCCGCCCGATTTTACGGGAAGTGCATTTATCCGCCAGATCCTGGCCGGCGTAAGCAGTAATTATGATAGATACCTGACCGCTTCCCTGGACCGGGAAAGCCTGGAAACAGAAATCACGCCGCTCTGGGATTACTTAAACCAGATAAAACCTTATCTCTGGCAAAAAGGCATAACCTATCCGGAAAATATAGCTAAACTGAATGAGCTTTATGCCCAGGGGGAAGTATATATGACTATGTCCTATAACCCTAACTATGCAGATAATATGATAAAACAGGGACGCTTCCCGGCAACTACCCGTACCTTTGTGCTTAAAAACGGCAGCCTTGCCAATACCCACTACCTGGCTATACCTTTCAATGCCCCCCATAAGGCAGGAGCTATGGCGGTAATAGATTATCTCCTCTCATTTGAAGCCCAGCTGGCGAAATTTGATCCGGCTAACTGGGGAGACGGTCTGGCTATATCCCTTGCTAAGCTGAGCCCGGAAGAAAAGGAAAAGCTCAAACAAATTAAGCCGGGAAAAGCTGCCCTTTCCCCGGAAGAGCTGGAAAAATATAAACTGCCCGAACTATCCGGGGCCTATGTTGACATAATAGAGGAAGGCTGGTTTAATCATGTGGCCAAAAATTAAACCTTATATCCTTATCCTGCCTGCCCTTTTAACTACCATAACCCTTTTTTTAGGCGGGATCTTCGGCGGTATAATAAGAAGCCTCAGCGCAGGAAAACCGGGAGAAATAAGCTTTTATGCCTATGCGCAAATATTTTCCTCCCAGGATTTCTGGGCTTCTTTCCTGTTTACCCTGCGCTATGCAGCCCTTTCCGTCTTAATAGCTTCTTTTTTGGGTTTGGCCATCGTTTTTGGCCTTTTCTATGTGCGCATGGAAATAAACAGCCGCCTTTCCCTTTTTCTGCAGCGGCTTTTGCAGCTTCCCATGCTGTTTCCTTTTCTGGTGGCTGCCTATATTATTTTTATACTCCTTTCCCCTCACGGCTGGCTGGCGCGCCTGCTTTTTAAACTTAACCTGGCCGGCGAAAACAGTTTTCCCCTGCTGGTAAACGACCCTTTCGGCTGGGGGATAATCATAGCCTATGTTTTTAAAACCTGTCCTTTTATAATTCTCATGCTCTATCCGGTAATACTTAAAATACCTAAAGCCTGGCTGGAGGCAGGCAAAGTTCTGGGCATAAGCCAGGCCGGCTTTTTCAGAAAAGCTGTTTTTCCCCTGCTTATACCTCCTTTAAAAACGGCATCTTTCATCGTATTTGCCTACACCTTTCTAGCTTTTGAAATACCCTATATTCTGGGCATAACTTACCCTAAAGCGATAGCGGTATATGCCTACCAGCTCTATACCAGCGGCAGTCTATCCGATCGGCCTTTAGCCCTGGCTATCATCATAACCTCGCTTTTGCTGATCGCAATGATAAGCTGTCTTGTCCATATTATCACCCGCAGATGGGGAAAAACTATAAAACCAGGGGGAAAAGAAAATGGTTTCCAGACTGTTTAAACTCCTTATCCCGGTATTTTTGACCGGTATGGTACTCCTAAATATAATCCCTTTATTATTGTTAATATTCTTAAGCCTGGGCAGCAGCTGGATGTGGCCCCATCTTTTCCCCGGGCCTATTTCCTTATCATCCTGGAAATATGTAATAAATCCAGCTGCCGGAAGCCTTCCCGCCCTTAAAACCAGTTTGCAAATCGCCCTTACAGCTACTCTCATCAATCTTATCCTGGCAATGCCGGCGGCCAAAAGCCTGGCTCACTACCATTTCAAAGGGAGAAAAGCTTGCGAGCTTATACTGCTTCTGCCCGCCCTCATTCCTCCCTGGGCAGTCATAACCGGCATACATAAAACCTTTATCTATTTAAACCTTACTGATACTATGTCCGGAGTAATCCTGGCCCATTTGCTCCCCACCTTACCTTATATGGTAAGAGCCTTAACCATAAGTTTTGCCAGTATAGACTATTCCCTGGAAGAGCAAGCTTATCTGCTGGGAGGAAATAAAAGCCAAACCTTTTTCTACATAACCCTCCCCCAGCTGCTTCCCGGCATAGCCGCCGGCAGCATATTATCTGTACTCATATCTTTAAGCGAATACTTAACTACCCTTATTATAGGAGGGGGCCAAGTCCTAACCCTGACCCTGGTCATGTTCCCTTTTGTAAACGGGGGAAATCCCTCCATAGGAGCTGCTTATTCGCTCCTGTTTGCCCTTATGGCACTAATAACCCTTTTTTCCCTGGACACCTTTATAAACCGCTATTATAGTGAAAATAAACTTTATTAAAGGAGAACTGCTATGGCCAGTATAACCATAAAAAATTTATATAAATATTTTCCTCCTTCCTTTGCTCTGCAGATCGATGAGCTTATGATAAAAGAAGGAGAATTTTTCGGCATTATTGGCCCTTCCGGCTGCGGCAAGACTACCCTTTTAAGGCTTATTACCGGCCTTACCGCTCCGGATAGGGGAGAAATCTGGCTTAATGGCAGGGAAATAACCAAAACTCCTCCTGAAAAACGCAACATCGGGCTCATCTTTCAGGAACCCCGGCTTTTTCCCCATTTTACCGTAGAAGAAAATGTAGGCTTTGGCCTTAAAATGAAAAAATCGCGCCGCAGAGATATAAAAGCTAAAATAGATGAAGCTCTGGAAATGGTGGGCTTGACAGGATTTAACCGCCGCTATCCTTCCGCTTTAAGCGGTGGGCAAAAACAGAGGGTGGCATTGGCAAGGGCCCTGGTTTTAGAACCTAAAGCCCTTTTGATGGATGAGCCTTTCAGTGCCTTAGATCCGGAGCTGAGGGTAGAGATGCGCTTCCTTATCAAAAAACTGCAGCAGGAGAAAAAAATAACCATCATCTTTATAACCCATGACCGGGAAGAAGCATTTACCCTGTTTGAACGCATGGCAGTCATGCAGGAAGGAAAAATCCTGCAAACAGGTACACCTCTTCACATATATAACCAGCCGCAAAATATCAAAGTCGCAAATTTTCTCGGCATAAACAATATCCTGCCCGGTTACATAGAAGGAAACTATTTTTATACGCAGGGCTTCCGGATCCTTTTAGGTGCTGCAAACCAAAACCAGACAGCTAAATACCTGCTTTTAAAACCAGAAAGCCTTAAAATAGTTAATGGAGAAGAAGATGCTCGCCCTTTTCTTACCGGGACTATTGAAGAAATAACATTTCAGACAGGTTTTTATCATATTAAAGTTAAAGTCCAAAGCCAGTCACTTAATATAATACAAAAATACCAGCCTGGTAAGAACTTTACCCCGGGAGCAGAGGTTAAAATCCTCTACCATCCGGAAGAAATTATCTTACTATAAGGAGGCTCCAACATGCTCGATACCTATGGACGCAAATACATAAATCCCCTTATCGACTTTCTGGCCAGAAAACTGATCCAAAAAAACATAAAACCTGATCATATAACTATAGCTGCCCTTATTACCGGCCTTTCCTGTTTCTTTTTTATACTGGCAGGCCAAAACCTTATAGCCTTTTTTCTGCTCTGGCTTTCCGGACTTCTGGATACCCTGGATGGCGCAGCCGCGCGCCAAATCGGAAAACCTACCGCCTGGGGTACCTTTCTGGACATCACCTTTGACCGGCTGGTAGAAGCCGGGATAATATTAGCCCTGGCTGTCAAAAACCCCTCTTCCCTTTTGGTCCTTTTAGTCCTTACTATTACTATTCTGTTATCTATGACCATATTTCTAACCGTGGGGGCTTTAGCCCGGCAAAAAGGCATAAAATCTTTCTATTACCAGGCCGGCCTTATGGAGCGTACCGAAGGCTTTATCCTTTTTTCCCTTATGCTCCTTTTCCCTTCCCATCTAACCCTCATAACCTGTATATTCGCCGCCCTTATCGGCATAACCATCCTGCAGCGAGCCGCCGAAGCTCGAAAAATCCTACCCTAATTTTTTAAATCCGGGACGGTTCTAAAATGTAAAACCGTTTCGATTCGTAATATTTATGGCTCCCTTGCAATTTTATCCGGACTTTAAAATTTTTTTATTTACTTGCAAGCCCATGCTGACACTTGCGTATTAAGATTAGCAGCAAACATATATTGCCAAAAAATAGGAACAGGCTTATTATGAGAGAGGATAGGCAGTTTTATTTTTTAATACAGTCAGGGAGGGATAGTTATTAAAAATGCAGTAGAAATAGCTAACCTGCGTAAAGTCTATAAAGTAGGGGAAGAAAAAATAGTCGCCTTAAACAATATAAATCTGGTCATTCCTCCCGGGGAAATAACCGCCATATTAGGCACCTCCGGTTCAGGCAAGTCTACCCTTCTTAATATGATGGCAGGCCTGGAAAAACCTACCCGAGGAACTATAAAAATCTACGGGCTTCCGGTAGAAAAAATGAATGAAAATAATCTGGCCCTGTTTCGCCAAAAATACATAGGTTTTATCTTTCAGTCATATAACCTGCTCCCCTCTCTTACCGCTCTGGAAAATGTCGCTCTTCCCCTCGTTTTCCGGGGCATTCCTCGTCAGAAACGCGAAAAATTAGCCTTAGAAATGCTAAAAGCAGTAGGAATAGCCAAATACGCCCACCATAAACCAGCGCAGATGAGTGGAGGTCAGCAGCAGCGGGTAGGCATAGCCCGGGCTTTTGTTACCCGCCCTAAAGTAGTCTTTGCCGATGAGCCAACCGGCAACCTGGACTCTAAAACTACCCGGAAAGTTATGGAGCTCATGCTCAGAATAACCCGTGAAAATAACCGCAACCTTATTCTGGTCACCCATGATATAAATGTCGCTTCATACGCCGACCGCATCATTCACATCCTGGATGGTGATATAGAAAAAATCGAAGAAAATACTTTTAAAAAGGAGGACTCATCGCATGCACATCAATAAATATCTGGCTGCTGTTACTCTTTTATTTTTCTCTCTTTTTTGTCTGCCGGCTTACCTAACAGCAGACGAACTACCCGAACAAACCAAAGAAGAACCGCGCCTTTTTATCGCGAAAGATACCTGGATACCTGAGCTTAGTGCAGGGGAAAAGGTCACCTTATCCATACCGATTGAAAACCTATCCAGCGCTTCTGCCCGTGATGTCACAGTTTCTATAAGCAAAACAGCTGATTTACCTTTTCAGACAGACAAAATGTCTCTTACCCAGTTTGCTTATTCAGTAAGCGGGGGCAGCCGTTCCCTTTTCAGTTTTAATCTTTTTATTCCCCCCACAGTTAAGCCAGGTACTTATCCGGTAAATGTCAGTGTATCTTACCGCAGTGATACCGGCATGAGCGGAAGTGCCAGTGAAACCGTCTATATTAAAATAGTTAACCAGAAAAAAGCCCCTTCCCTGAAATACCAGGGAGTGGAAATCGCAAACGACAAGCTGACAGCTGGCCAAAGCGGTATCATTAAACTTAAGCTGCAAAATGACAGCGATTTCACCTTAAAAGATATCGAGCTTAAGCTGGAAGGGTTCTCCCCCAACGGCATCAACCTGGATAACTGGCCGGAAAACCAGTACATAAAGAGCATGAAACCTAAAGAATTCAAATTAGTTGAATACCGTCTAATCGCCGATTCCAAAATGGAAAGCGGCATTCATCCCCTGACCTTAAACTTAAGTTATAAAGATGAATTTGAAGGTGCTTACACCGGGCAGGCCAAAGTATATATCCCGGTGGCTGGCAAAAACGACAGTGAAGATGAACTTACCCCCCGGGTAATAATAGACAATTATGATTTTCCCTATGGTATAGAAGCCGGGCAGGAGTTTCCCCTCACCCTTTCTTTTCTCAATACCAGTGAAACAACGGCAGTGCGCAATATGAAAGTAAGCCTTACCTTTGAAAACCAGATTTTTATTCCCGTCGGCAGCAGCAGTTCGCTCTACATTGCCCGAATCGATCCTGGACAGCGTATCAGCAAAACTATCCTGCTCAAATCAAAAGCCGATGCCGAAAACAAAATCTATGCGGTAAACATCGATATCGATTATCAGGATAGCAAAGGAAATAAATATAATGAGAAAGAAATAATAAGCCTGCCGGTAAACCAGGATAGTATCTTAAAAATAGGTTCGCTGGAACTGCCATCGGAAATCTATGTAGGTTCTCCTGTCAGCCTCAGCATCGATTTTTACAATACGGGACATACCATTATTCGCAATCTTTTTATAACCACTGAAGGGAATTTTGAGGTGCAGGACGGCACCTTATTTGTAGGCAATCTGGAACCGGGCAAAAGCAGTTATTATGATGTAACTATCTTCCCCCAGCAGGAAGGTATTCTTGAAGGCAAAATAATCTTCAACTATGAAGATAGTGAAGGACGGAGCTATACCATGGAAAAGCCTTTTAAACTTAATGTAATGGCAGCACCCGAAATGCCTATGCCGGAAAATGAATTTCCCTTGCCGGAAAAACCCTTCAGCAAATCTAAAAAATTCTTCCTGGGCGGCGCAGCCGGTTTCCTGGTTCTAGCTGCAGGAGGCATAGTCATTTACCGCAGGCGTAAAAAAAGAAAAGAAATAGAGGAAGTAGATAGTTATGAAGAATTATGATCTTATCCTGATGAGCTGGCAAAACCTTAAAAGGCGCAAGGTGCGCACCTTCCTGACCATTACCGGGGTAGTAATAGGTACGGCATCTATAGTTATAATGCTGTCCCTGGGCTTTGCCATGGACCAAGCATTTAAAGAACAGGTAGCTTCCATGGGAGACCTTACTATCATCGATGTAAACAGCAATTTTTATTATGGGAGCCCTGCCGGCAGCTCATATAGCCGTTCAGGCCCAAATCCTCCACTGCTCGATGATAATGCAGTAGCTGCTTTTTCCCAAATTCCTGGAGTTAAAGCCGTTATGCCTCAAAAATACGGCTATTTTCGGATTGTAGCCGGTAAAATGGTAAGTGATGTCCAGGTTATAGGTATCGTTCCAGAAAAGCTGGAAGATTTCGGATTTGAAGTGGCCGAAGGACGGCTTCTTAACCCGGGCGACAAAGAAGCCCTGCTGTTTGGCAGCTATGTAAGTCAAAATTTTTACAACCCCCGTCTCAAAGACCCTTATATGAACGGTCCGGTGGCGGTAAATCTTTTAAATGACAAGCTTCTGCTCACCGCCGATTTCGAATACGGTCAGCGGCAGCGCAGCAATAACGACCCCAGCTTCAAGCCGCCTCCCCTGCATGAAGTAAAAGGGGTAGGCATACTCAAGGAAAGTTACGATGAAAAAGGTTATAGTGCCTACATCAATATATCTTACCTGGAAAAAATACTTAAAGAAGACCAGAAGCAAAGCTTAAAGGAGCGGCAGCGCGGCAGTTTTAACCAGAATCAGAACCAGAACAAATATGATGTGATAAAAGTAAAATGCCATGATTTTAAACAGGTACAAGAGGTGCAGGAAAAAATCAAAGCCATGGGTTATCAAACCTACAGCTTGACCGACATGATAGAGTCCATGAAAAAAGCTTCCCGCACCATGCAGCTCATACTGGGCGGCATCGGAGCCATAAGCCTTTTAGTTGCTGCCCTGGGCATAACTAATACCATGATAATGAGCATATATGAACGTACCCGGGAAATAGGTATAATGAAAGTTCTGGGAGCAAAACTTGCTGATATCAAAAAAATGTTTTTACTGGAAGCAGGCATGATTGGTTTTATCGGCGGGATAGCAGGACTAGCCTTAAGCTATCTGGTATCTTTCCTCCTGAATAAAATCGGCAGCAGCATGATGGGCAGCATGGAAGGTGCAGCCAAAATATCAGTAATTCCGGTTTATCTGGCCATAGGTTCAGTAGTTTTTGCTACCCTGGTAGGCCTAATATCCGGTTATTCCCCAGCCAGAAGAGCCATGAAACTCAGCGCACTGGAAGCTATAAGGATAGAATAAACAGCATATGCTTTTAACCGATCAGATTATCAGCAGCAAAACACGGCCCGTGCGCCGGATAAACCGTTTCCACCCCTTCCCCCCTTATCTTCTGCCAGCTCTTATACACCTCATCTGGCAGTTCGGCAAAAATAGGATAATTAGTCCAGGTAAGCGGAAAATTCATAGCCAGGTCTCCTACCATGGCCCGGCCGTCATCCAAAACGACAGAAAGCGAACCCGGAGTATGTCCGGGAGTAGGAATAACCTTACCTTCCACTCCATACGGCCTTAAATCAAATTCCCCTTCACACCTCAGCTCAGCACTAACCGGTTTAAAGCGAAACAAAAACTTAAAACCTTTCCCTATCCCGCTTATCATCCTGCCTGCCGGATTGGTGCCGGGAGGAATTACCACCTCTCCCCGGGCTAAAATATCTGCTTCATGCGGATGGATTAAAACCGGGCATCCGCATATTTCTTTAATATCTGCCAGGCTTCCTATATGGTCAAAATGGGCATGGGTTATTATGATAAGATTGATCTTTTTCGGATCAATAGCCAGATTCCTGGCCTGTTTCACAAAACTCTTCACCCTTCCCAATTCCCCGGCATCTACCATTACATAGCCATTTTTTCCTTTTATTATATAAGTATTAGTTATTCCCAGAGTTATTATATTGAGATCCATCCTTAATCTCCCTCTCCCGCTTTTTTTCCATTATACCCTTCCCGTTTAAAAACTTAAAGCAATTCCCAATCCCAAACTATTTCGGTTTATATTAGAAAATTCCCCCGATTTAAAAAGCCGGGGGATTATTCCCCCGGCTCGTTTTACAAACTCACATTTCTCATCTTCTCCAGCTCTTCCTGCAGCTTCTGAGCAATTAATGCCAGTTCCTGGCCTACCCTGGCCACTTCCTGCATAGACTGGTTTTGTTCCTCACTTATGCGGGAAGTGTGACTGGCTGCATCATTTATAGCCTGTATTAAATTAAGACTCTCATCCGAACTCCTGGCTATTTCAACAACCAGGCGGGCAAGCTCTTCTATCCTTTTTTTCCCCTCTTCCAGCTCTCTGGCTGTATCTAAAAGATACTGGGTAGCCTGGGCTACCAGGCCGGTTATCTCATCTATTGTCCCTTTTATTTCCTGAGCTGATAGATTGGAGCTTTCTGCCAGCTTGCGGATTTCATCTGCCACTACGGCAAAACCTTTGCCGGCTTCTCCGGCACGGGCCGCTTCAATAGAGGCATTAAGGGCTAAAAGGTTGGTCTGGGAGGCTATGTTCTGAATAGAAGTTACGATATTAATGATAAATTCCGATTTCTGCTTTAAAACCTCGGTTTTGGCAACTGATGCCTGCATGGACTGGTTTATTCGCTCCATGTTCTGCCTTATATCCTGGGCAAACTCCTGGCAGTGCTGAGTTTTTTCATTAATCTGCCGGGTATTTTTCACTCCTGCTTCGGTAAGCTGCAAAACTTCTGCTGAATTATCGCTTACCTTTTCCGAAAGGGCACTTACCTCCTGTGAAGAAGCCGCCAGCTCTTCAGAAACTGCACTTAATTGCTCTGCTTGCTCGGCTACAGAAGTGATAAGGTTGTTATATCTGGTAATATCCTTGCTTATCTCAATAGCTCCTAAAGGATTTCCCTCTTCATCATAAACCCCTCCATTAGATACCAGACATATCCTGGGGTTCCCATAGCGGTCATACATGGTATCCTGAGCATCTTTGACAAAACCTGATTTATTCAAAACACACTTCTGGGTAGGACAGTCGTTGCAAACCGGGGCTTTTATAATATCATAGCATTTTTTCCCTAAAACCTCGCTTTCCCGGTAGCCAGTCAGCTCTTCCATCGCTTTGGACCACATGATTATATTGTAGTCCATATCCCTTATGTAATAGGCATCAGGCATGGCATTCTGGACTGCCTTTAAAATACTTATCTCTCTTTTGAGGCGGGCTATCTCTTCTTCTTTCTTCTTAAGCTCTTCTTCCCACAACTTGCGGCGATTCAGCATAATACCCCTCCTATTCTGCAGCCATACTTTACGAACCAAAATATTACGAATATACTGTATATTCCGAACTTCTTACCGTTCTTTTTTCGCCATCTTCCAACATAATCCTGCATTAAGTAAATTAAATCTTTTTCTATGTATTCCATAATATTACTTTATGGCCAAAAAAATAAAGCCGATTCTAATCGGCCGGCTTATACAAAAAAATTATTTTCTTTTCTATCCACTTTAAGGCTGGAATACTACTATAAGCGGCATCTTAAACTGTTCTTTGGCTAAAAGCGCATGAGGAACATTAGCAGGCATAACTATGGCTTCACCTTTTTTTCAAAAACTTCTTCTCCCATAGTTATCTCAGCCTGACCATCTAGTATATAAACAAAAGCATCTCCACTGGATGAATGTAAACTTATCTCTTCGCCCTTGTCAAAAGCAAATAAAGTTAAGCTCATATTTCTGCCCTGCGCCAGGGTACGGCTTACCACCTGTCCTGGCTGCTAAGCTTAAGCTACTAAACCATCTAATTCTAATACCTTGCCTGATTCAACATTTTTTATAAGCTGCTTCATAATATCCTCCCTATTCAATATTTATTCAATTCTGCTGCTAAACCCCTTTAAACTCCACCTTCTCCTTGTTTATAAAAGCCTTCATGCCTTCCTTCTGGTCTTCGGTGGCAAAACATAAGCCAAAAAGGTCAGCTTCTATGGCCATGCCTGTATCTATATCGGTCTGCAAGCCTTTATTTATGGCTGCTTTGGAGAATTTTACCGCCAAAGGTGCATTCCGGGCAATCGTTTCTGCCAGCTTTTTAGCTTCTTCCATCAGTTTATCCGCCGGGTAAACTGCATTTACCAGGCCTATGCGCAAGGCTTCTTCGGCTCCAATCATCCTGCCGGTCAAGATAAGTTCCATAGCCCGGCCTTCGCCAACCAGTCTGGGCAGCCGCTGGGTTCCGCCAAAGCCGGGTGTAATGCCTAACGTTACTTCCGGCTGTCCGAATTTGGCCTTTTCCGAGGCAATTCTTATATCAGCTGCCATAGCCAGCTCACATCCCCCGCCTAAAGCAAATCCGTTTACTGCTGCAATAACCGGCTTTTCCATGTTTTCAATACGGCGAAATACCTCCTGTCCCAGCTTACCAAAACTTCTTCCCTCTACAGCATTTAATGGCTGCATCTCCTTAATGTCGGCTCCGGCTACAAAAGCTTTTTCTCCCGCTCCGGTTATGATTACTACCCTCACCTCATCATCTTTTTCCATATATTCGGCCGCTTCTTTTATCTCCTGCAAAACTTCACGGTTTAAAGCATTCAAAACTTCCGGCCGATTAACGGTAATAATGCCGATATAGCCTTCCTTTTCCACTTTTAAGTATTTATAACCCACTACCCTCACCCCTTTATATTTTCTATCTCTATCTTATAATAAGATTACAAATTTTAGAATATTTCTGTAACTTTTTTCTCGGTGTATTCATATATTAAACTGTGGGTATGCTAAATAATGAACAGCTTCCGGTTTTCTACCGGAGGCTTTCATATAGATGGGGAAAGCTTTTTGGTAAGCTTTCCCTTATCTTTTTACATATTACTTACATAACGATATAAGAAAGCTCTTCGCCGCAAAAAGAACACCTGCCATCCCTGATGCCAACGGGGAAAACCTGGTATATCCGGCGCCTTATAAGCAAATTTTGGCACTTTAAACATACGGTATCATTTTCTTCCCCCGGCAGGTTGCCTAAATAGACAAAATGGAGGTATTCCCGGGCTGTATCCCGCGCCTGGTGCAGAATCTCTTCCGGAGTGGGAGGCAGGGTAAATTTATAGGCCGGATAATAGCGGGAAAAATGCAGGGGAATAAAAGGGCTTATCCGGGCTAAAAAAGCAGCTAATCCTTTTATCTCTTCTCTAGCATCATTTTCTCTGGGTATAAGAAGACTGGTAACCTCGACATGAGCACAACTAGCAGCCAGCTCTACATTATCAAGAACGGTTTTCAGATCACCCCGGCAGTGGCGGCGGTAAAATTCTTCGTTAAAAGCTTTTATATCAATATTAAGGGCATCGATTAAGGGCAAAAGCTTTTTAAAAGCCTCTTTATTTATATAGCCGTTGGTAACCAGAACGGTTTTTAAACCATGACTTTTTAGCTTTTCCGCTGTATCCATTATATACTCATACCATATCAGAGGCTCGTTATAGGTAAAGGCAACCCCTACTGAATCCCGGCTTTGCTCTTCTAAAGCCAGGGATAAAAGCTCGTCGGGAAAGATTTCATATAAGGCCGGCTCTCCATGAGCTATATGGTAATTTTGGCAAAAACCACAGGAGAAGTTGCAGCCCAAGCTGCCTAAAGACAGAATATTCCTGCCGGGAAAAAAGTGATAAAGAGGCTTTTTCTCTACCGGATCCAGGGCTAATGCAGTAACCTTGCCATAGTTAAGGCTTACCAGCCTGCCAGACATATTTTTTCTTACCCTGCATATTCCGTTTTTTCCCGGGCTTATGACACATCCATGCGGGCATAAAAGACATTTTACCTTCTTTTCTTCCCGCCTGGCATAAAAAACCGCCTCTCTAACCACCGTTTAAAGCCTCCTAACTATACCTGGTTACAGTAAACCGTTCGATGCGGTAATCTTCATCTTCGCCTATTCCTGCCTTTTGCAGGGCAATCTTAAGCTGTTCTTCTACTGTATCTACCCCTTCCAGATCAGGTAAGAGAAGCCCTTTCCTATTTCCTTTGCTTACTATAACCCCGTATTTTTTAGGATCTAGATCTTCCCTGGTGCAGGGTTCCGGCTTTTCCAAAACATCTACCGAATAAACTATTTCCTCCAGTTCATCTTCTTCTACCGGTAAAAACCGAGGGTCCCTGGTAGCTGCACTTATGGCATTATAAGCTATTTCTTCCGCCAGATTATCGTAGCAGGGAAAGATTGTCCCTATGCAGCCCCTCAGCCGTCCGTCTTTCTTCAAGGAAACAAAAGCCCCTTTGCGCTCTTTTTTAAGGCTTGCCAAATCCGGCGGAAGTTCCGGGATAACGCCTTTTTTAACATAGCTTTCTATCACCTGCCGGGCCCATCTTACCGGCATAGACTCATTTTCCCGCCTCTTCTTGATAAGTTCTTCTCTCTCTTTTTTCAGCCGGGAAAGAAGGCTTTCTCTTTTTTCCCCGGGTATTATCCCGGCCGTAAGGTATCCTACCCCAAAAGGTCCGGCATATTCTACATGCTTGACGGTAAAATCTCGCCCATCTAAAGCTCCCAGCATAATAACCAGTGAGCGATAGCCGCACTCTCCAGCTTCTTCCCTTACTTCTTCCGGTATATTGAGGATAGCTTCAACATCTCCTTTTTCCAGATACTCTTTTATCATCCTGTCAAAGCGGGGGCCCTGGGGATGATAGCCATAAGGGCCATCTTCCTTAAGCCGGTGGGACATATCACCAGATGCTATAATTGCAATCCTGCGCTTTATGCTGGCAGCCGCTTTTACTATGGCCTGTCCAAAAGCATAAAGTTTTAAAAGAGGAAGCCCTCCAGTGCTTATCGGGAGGAGCCTTGTCTTTTCTATCCCGGCTTTTTTAAGAAAATAAAGCGGTACTAATATCCCGTGGTCAAGTTGAAGGCTAAGCCTGTACTTTCTCGCCTTTTCCTCATCAACAGGGAAAAAGTCTATCCCTTCCTCAAGCGCCATTCGAGCCAGCTCATAAAGAAGCTCCCTGTCATTTTCCCCTTCTATTTTGACTCCCGGACAGCCAAAAGAACGCAAATCACCATAAAGATGAGGCAAAGCCAAACAGGTTAATACATCGGCAAAAACATTGCCATGGGGAGTTATAAAAACCAGGGTATCAATTCCCGTTTCCCTTATGTCCTTTCCTATGTTTTCCATAGACCCGGCTATGTTGTCTATCCGCCGGCTGTTTTCTCCTCCTATTTCCGGAATTATAATAGGAGGATGAGGCATAAGAGCAGCATAGGCCAGCATAGTCTCTATCTCCTTTCCTTTTGGGCGTAAAAATAAAGGATTACTCTCCGGCAGAAAAATACTTTTCTATACCTTGACATATGGCATAGGCTATTTTCTGCTGATATTCGGCATCACATAAAAGTTTCCCTTCTTCCGGATTAGATATAAAACCAACTTCTACCAGAACCGCCGGCATCTCGGTATTGTTCATGACAAAATAGTCGCCGGCCAAAGCGCTGCGGGAGGTATTTTTAAGATAATCCTTTATCGCTTCCTGTATAGCTTCTGCCGCCTTTTTGCTTTCTATGCTGTCCGGATGATAAAAAGTTTGTGCTCCCCGCCAGCGCGGATCAGGATCGGCATTGGTGTGAATACTTACAAAAAGATGGGCTCCACTCTGGTTGGCCTTCTCCACCCGGTGGCTAAGCCCCAGGCGGTGCCTTTCCTTATAACTCCCTTTAAAATTCTCCTCCACCAAATCCGTATCTCCCTTGCGGGTCATAATCACGGCAGCTCCGTTTTTAGCCAGTTCTACGGCCAGTCTTTCCGCAATTCTCAAAGTTATATCCTTCTCGACTATATCTCCCCGGGTAGCACCTGTATCTACACCACCATGTCCAGGGTCAACGACGATTATCTTGCTGACCAGGTTGTAGGCCGCAATTTCCTTTCCCCTTTCGTCTCCCCAGACAGCAGCCAGCATGCACAGGAGAAAAAAACCGCTAAAGACTATAATAAATTCCGGCCTGGGCCTACTTAAAAATTCCCGGTATTTTTTCACTCATTTTCCTCTCCCCGCGACATATTATTAGCTTATATATGCCCGAAAGAAAGATTTCATTACCGATGCCAGGGAAGAAAAATCCCGCCTTACAGGTTTTGGATAATCTTGATAAAAATATCTGCTATGCGGGGATCAAACTGACTGCCCCGGTTTTTTCTTATTTCCAGAAGGGCCTCTTCCTTGCTCAGCGCTGGCCGATAAACGCGGTCCTGGGTCATGGCATCATAAGCATCTGCTACGGACAAAATGCGGCAAAGCAGCGGTATCTCATCTCCTCTTAACCCCTGGGGATATCCTTTCCCATCATACCGCTCATGGTGATAAAGTATGTATTCGGCAATAAACGCCAGTTCCGGGGTGTTAAGGGCTATGCGATAGCCTATTTCCGGATGTTTTTTCATAATCTCCCATTCTTCTTCGCTAAGAGGACCCGGCTTAAGGAGTATATTCGCTTCTATTCCTACCTTACCTATATCATGCAAAAGAGCCAGGAGAATAAGCTCATCTTTTTCCCGGCTGGAAAGCTGCAATTTTTCCGCCGTGAGCAGGCATAAATTTTTAAGCCTTTCCGTATGCTCCCTGGTTTCCATGCTTTTCACAAAAAGGGTGGCTAAAAGGCTTTCAATTATCCCATGCCGGTAGCTTCTGCCCTCAATCAGCTTCTGCCGGTACATCCTCTCTTCAGCTTCCTTGATTTTGGCCTGCAGTTTTTGCCCTCCATTGCCGCGAAAAGCGCTGCCCAGTGATATGCTGAGCCTGACTTCCCCTATTTTAGACTCCTCGCACCTTTCCCGTATTTTCCTTATAATTTCTTCTCCTTCCCCCGGCATAGAATGGGGAAGTAAAAGTAAAAACTCATCCCCGCCCCAGCGGGCAATAAGAGCTTTTTCCCCGCAAACCTCTTTAAAAATCAGGGCTGCCCCTTTTAAAAGCCCATCCCCGGCCTCATGGCCAAAAACATCATTGGTAAGCTTAAGTCCGTTAACATCTCCCATGATAACCGTTACCGGAAGCTTCTCTTCATCCAGCTGCTTTATCTTCTCCTCCATAAAACGGCGATTATAGAGATCGGTCAAGGTATCATGATAACTTAAATATATTATCCTTTCCCTCTGTTCTTTTTCCCGGCTTACATCCCGTAAAACGATGACTGCTCCCCAGATGCTGCCCTTTTTGTCTTTTATGGGAGCTGCACTGTCGGCCACCGGCAGTTTATCCCCATTTTTGCGGATTAAACAGATGTGATTGCCCATTTCCCAAACCTGGCCGCTTTCTATGACCTTTAATGCCAGATTTTCCTCTTCTTTTCCCGTCTCTTCATCTATCAGGCGAAAAACTGCAGAAAACTCCTTTCCTTCCGCTTCCTCCCGGGAAAAGCCGCTTATCGCCTGTGCCGCCGGGTTAACTGAGGTAATGCGCCCTTCTTTATCGGTGGTTATTACCCCATCTCCGATCGAATAAAGGGTAGTAGAAAGGAGATTCTTTTCCGCTTCTAATTCACACGTTTTGCGGCGCACTTCTCTTTGCAGGAGGTAATTCCACAGAATAATCAGGGAAAACAGCAAAAGAGAGGCTAAAACAACATGAGGTAAATAGCGAAGATAGAGATGGCCTCCAATAATCTCCCCCATCCATTTTTTCTCAATTCTAGCGTATTCCTGCCGGGAAATAAGGGAAAATCCTTTCTCTACCGTCTGTAAAAGCTCAGTATCCCCTTTTTTCACCGCCCGGTGAAATTGTCCGCTATACAAAGGGGGGCTCATCCTGAACTCATCGCTCAGCCCGTATTTATATAAATAATAAAGGGCAGGAGGCTTGTCCATAACAAATACTAATATCTCCCCGTTTTTAACCCCTTTGATTATTTCTTCATAGCTGTCATAGGTTACCAGGTTTTTAACCCCTTTTTCCCGCAAAAAAGCTTCACTCGCATCTCCTCTTTTAACTCCTACTATAAATCCTTTTAGGGAGTCTACATTACTTATGCCGTAAAAATTCTGGTGAAAAAAGATAGGCACTTCGATAGTGGTATAAGGCTGGGAAAAGTCGTAGAGGCGGGCTCTCTCTTCATTGTAGAATATGGTGTCTATAACATCATAGCGTCCCTTAGCCATATCATCCAGGGCTTTTTTCCAGTCCTTAGCTTCCAGGTGGACTTTTATCCCGGTTTTCTCCTCCCAGAGCTTCCAGTAGTCGATTAAAATCCCCTCCAGTTTTCCATCTCCGGTGCGAAAAACATAAGGTGGATAGTTATCATCCATCACTACCGTTATCTTGTCATAACGGGCATCAAATCTTTTCTCCGGCTGGTTAAAAAAGAAATTATACCCCAGAAGTAAACCAGCAATAAAGATTAAGATTAAGCCTGCCCTTACCAGGGCTTTTTTCTTCATAAACTCCTCCCCACTTCCCATCAGCTTGACTGAAAATATGTTTTTTTGTCAATTTTTAGATGATTTTATTATAACTTATTAAGCCTCCTTCCGGGTAGTCAAAAGATAAAAATAAAGGAGACATTCTCGCAAGAGAAATGCCTCCTTTATAGCTTCTGTACCATATTTTAGCGTTTGGAATACTGCGGTGCTTTTCTGGCTTTGTGCAGACCGTATTTCTTTCTCTCCACCATACGCGGATCGCGGGTTAAGAAGCCTGCTTTCTTGAGCTGAGGCCGCAAATCAGGGTTGGCCTTCACTAATGCTCGGGCAATACCCAGGCGTACTGCTCCTGCCTGTCCGCTTACCCCGCCGCCATGCACCCGGCAAATCACATCAAATCTGCCTTCCATGCCGGTTAATACCAAAGGCTGTTTAACAATCAAGCGGCTTACTTTGTTGGGAAAGAAATCTTCAAATTCCCGGTTATTTATGATTATCCTGCCTTCACCAGGTATCAGCCTTACTCTGGCTACCGCTGTTTTTCTCCGCCCGGTTCCCCAGTACTGTACCTTTGCCATCTTCATCCTCCTTACCCTCTAAGCTCGCGAATTTCCGGTTTTTGAGCCTGATGTGGATGTTCGCTTCCCCGGTATACTTTAAGTTTTTTAAACATCTTGCGGCCTAAACGGTTGTGGGGAAGCATACCTTTCACCGCCAGTTCAATAGCCTTCTCCGGTTTCTTTTGCAAAAGGTCCCGATAGCTCATCTCTTTCAAGCCACCCGGATAACCGGAATGGTGGCGGTACATTTTCTTGTTCAGTTTATCTCCTGTCAATACTATCTTTTCGGCATTTATTACGATAACATAGTCACCAGTATCTACATGGGGAGTATATATAGGTTTGTGTTTTCCTCGCAAAATCGCAGCTACTTCGGAAGCCAGCCTTCCTAAAGGCTGCCCACTGGCATCTATTACATACCATTTGCGTTCAATTTCCGCCGGTTTTGCCATGTAGGTTTTCACAGTTTTCCCTCCTGTTTCTGTCTTAAATTTAACAGTATCTTCTATCTCAACTATGCCTGCTAACGGGGCCAAGCAGGCATATAGATAAGCCTACCTAATTATATTAGCTAAATTCCACTGTTCTTGTCAAGAAAAGGACCAATTTAAATTTCAGTATTTTACTTCTATCAAATATAGTCCCTGGGGAGGAGCAGTAGCCCCAGCCCGCTTGCGATCTCGTGCCTTAAGGATATCCTTCATGGCTTGTGCAGGATAATCCCCTTTGCCAATTTCGGCTAAAGTGCCGGTTATTATCCTTACCATGTTGTATAAGAATCCATCTGCTTCTATCTTGAGCAGTAAAAAAGGGAATCTGTCTGTTATTTCCAGCCTTTTGACCGTGCGGGTGAAATTTTTTACCGGGGAGCCGCTGCTGCAAAAAGAACGAAAATCATGGGTACCGATTATATAGCCAGCAGCCCTCTTCATCTCTTCTATATCCAAAGGATCGGTGTTTACCCAGGCATAACGGCGATAAAAAACTGCTCCTTTTTCCTGCCGGTAAATGATATAATGGTAAATCTTGCTTTGCGCATGGAAACGGGGATGGAAATCCCTGTCCACATAAGTGCTTTCCCTCACCCTTATGTCAAACGGCAATACGCTGTTTAAGGCATATTTCCACCTTTCGGGCGGTATGCGGGAAGCCGTGTCAAAAGCTACCACCTGGCCTAAGGCATGTACTCCGGCATCAGTCCTTCCCGCCGCTATCAGGGATACTTTTTCCCCGGTAAGCCTTATAATAGCCTTTTCTAGTTCTGCCTGTATAGTATGCGCGTTTTTCTGCACCTGAAAGCCGTGATAATTGCTCCCATCATATTCTATTATCAGCTTTACCCTTTTTGTTTCTTCCCTATTCATAGGCATATGCTTATACAAGCTATTCCTCCTGCTACTGCTATCCAAAAAAGATCTTTACCGGTTATCTTTAAGTCATAAAGGCAGGTTCTTCCTTCTAATCCCCGATAACACCTGGCTTCCATGGCTAAAGCCAAATCATCTGCCCGCTGAAAAGAGATCCTGAAGAGGGGAACTAATATAGCCATAAGATTTTTTAACCTTTTTATTAAACTGGAATGATAAAAATCTATCCCCCGGCTCATCTGGGCCCTTTTTATGCGCTCCCATTCCTCCATATAAAGGGGAATAAAGCGCAAAGCTATAGTCATTATCATCATAAGCTCCGGTAGGGGAAGTTTTAATCTCTTAAGAGGCATCAGCATCTTTTCCCCTCCTGCCATTAAAGCTAGAGGGGAAGTAGTAGCCATCATTACCTGTAACACCATAATAACACCGGTTAAACGCCAAAAGAGGCTAAAGGCATTTACTGCCTTTCCTCCCAGGAGAAGCTGCAAAAAAACGGTAAGCAAAACTAAATATAGCAAAGGCTTAGCCGACCGCAAATAATAAGCTATACCTACCCTGCTTAAAATGACTTCCAGCATAATCACCAGGAGCACAGCGATAAGAGGAAAAGGAAAATCAGCTACCAGTACTGATATTACCAGCAGCATGGTAGACACCAGTTTGCTGCGGGGGTCTAGGCTGTGCAAAAAAGAATTTCCCGGCACATACTGCCCTATACCTGCTCCTATCTGCACCTTATTCTCCTTCCTGCAAAGAGGGAAATAATTTTTTAACTGCGCAAGCTGCTTCTTCCCGGGTTTTAATATAAATATTTATATCTAAACCTTTTTTCTGCAGCTTATGCACAACCTGATGATGAAAAGGCGGATAAATACCAAGCCTTTCCATCTCTTCGGCGTAAAGGGCTAGTTCCTCCAGCTGTAAATCGAGAGCTACCCTGCCCTCCTCCAGTATTATTATGCGGTTGCAGACATTAGCCAGATGCTCCAGGTTGTGAGCCACTATAATTACGGTAGTACCCCTTTTATTGGCCTCTCTTATTATCGCATATATTTTTTCTCTTCCCTCATAGTCTAAAGCTGCTGTCGGCTCATCCAGTAAAAGATATTGAGGCTTTAGGGCTAATACCGTAGCTAAACCTACACGCCTTTTTTCCCCACTGCTTAAAGTATAAAGACTTCGTTCTTTGAAGGAGGCATAATCTAAGCCTACTTTGTCCATGGCATCTTTTACCCGTCTTTCTACTTCCCCGCGGGTAAAACCTGCATTATGCAGAGCAAAACTTATTTCCTCATATACCGTGGGAGCAAAAAACTGCTCTTCGGGAAACTGAAAAACTAATCCTACTTTCTGCCTTAAAAAAGCCATCTTATGAGCAGGTAAAGAGGTTACATCTATACCATCTACAATTACTCTGCCTTTTTGCGGTTTTAAAAGGCCGTTTAAAACCGCAAGCAGGGTAGATTTTCCCGCACCTGCTCGCCCCATAATGCCCACACAATCACCTTTTTTTATGGCAAGTGATACATCACAAAGAGCAGTTTTTTGCCAGGGGGTTCCGCTCTGGTATACATAAGTTACCTTTTCCAATAGTATCGACATAGGTTATCCACCATTTCTTCGGCTGTAAAATCACTAGGAAGGGGAAGAGATTCTTTAAGGCCTAAGAGCTCTGTCATGCAGGCATAACTTAAAGGTTCTATCCCTGCCTTCTGCCACAGCTCTGTCTTAAGGAGGAGCAGCTTTATATTCCGGTACTCGTTCAAGCTTCCTTCTTGCAGTACCATTATTCGCTCAGCATGTATGATCTCTTCCAAATTATGCGTTATCCATATAAGGGCAACCCCTGATTCCCGGTTTATTTTCTGCAATATACGGACTACTTCTTTTTGCCCTGCCGGTTCCAGCATAGAAGTAGGTTCATCCAGAACCAGGTAATCAGGTTTTAAAGCCAGAATACCGGCCAAAGCCACCCTTTGTTTTTGTCCTCCGGATAAAAGATAAGGAGGATGTTTTTTAAACTCCTCCATCTCTACCAGTTTTAGTGCTTCATCTACCCTCTGCCTTATTTCCCGGGAATCAAGGCCCAAGTTGGCTGGCCCAAAAGCTACATCATCTTCTACGACACTCGCTACTATTTGATGGTCGGGATGGGGTAGGAGCAAGCCTACCTTGCGCCTTATATCATAAAGCCGGGAAGCTGATCTGGTATCCCATCCATCCACCAGAACTTTTCCGCAAGTAGGGAGTAAAAGCCCGTTGAACATACGGGCTAAAGTTGATTTACCAGAGCCATTTTTGCCTACAATTCCTACAAAATCGCCTTTTTCTATATTAAAACTTACCTTGTTAAATACCCATTCGGCATTTTCCGCATACCTGTAGCCGACATCGATAAATTCAATCATGGCTCTCTTATTCTACTAATTCTAATACCGCCATGGGAGCTCCGTCTCCTCTGCGGAATCCGGTTCTTATTACCCGGGTATAGCCCCCCTGTCTGTCCGCATAGCGTTCAGCCAGCTCCGTAAATAATTTGTAAACAACATCTTCACGCATGATATAGGCATAAGCCTGCCTTCTAGCATGTAAGTCTCCCCGTTTACCCAGGGTAATCATTTTATCAGCTATGCGCTGAATCTCCTTGGCCCTGGTTTCGGTAGTAGTTATGCGGCCATGTTCCAAAAGAGAAGTAACAGCATTGCGCAGCATGGCTTTTCTGTGATCACTTCTTAATCCTAATTTACGATAGCTCAACCTTATATACCCTCCTTTCTCAGTCCTCTGGCTGTTTAAAGCCCAGACCCAGCTCTTTGAGCTTCCTTTCGATCTCTTCCAGGGATTTTTGCCCCAGATTCCTTATCTTGCTCATTTCTTCACGGGTCTTATTGATTAAGTCGCCTACGGTATTGATATTGGCTCTCTTAAGTCCATTGGAGGCACGTACGGAAAGTTCCAGTTCTTCAATGGACATTTCGAGGATCTTATCTTTCTTTTCTTCCTCTTTTTCCACCAAAATCTCTACCTCAGCATAGGTATCATCCATTTCGGTAAAAAGCTTAAGATACTCTATCAAAATTTGTGCCGATAAGCTTATAGCCTCTTCAGGAGTAATACTGCCGTTAGTCCACACCTCCAGGGTAAGACGGTCATAATCAGTACGCTTCCCTACCCTGGCATTGTCCACCGTATAATTTACCTTCTTTATAGGTGTATAGATGGAATCAATAGGAATTACCCCTACTATTTCTTCTTTCTTTATCGGCTGTTGATCTGCGCTTACATAGCCCCGTCCTCTCTCTACTGTCATCTCGATGTTCAATTTAGCTCCTTCATCAAGGGTAGCTATATGCAGATCCGGGTTCAATATGGTAACTTCCGCATCAGGTTCGATATCGCCGGCTGTAACCTTCTTAGGACCTGTCTGCTCCAGCCTTATTATTTTACGCTCATTTCCAGTATAGCTTACTACCAGCTGCTTTATATTAAGGATTATTTCCGTAGTATCTTCTACTACATGAGGAATAGTAGAAAACTCATGCAAAACCCCATCAATCTTTATGGAAGTTACAGCCGCACCCGGAAGTGATGAAAGCAAAACCCTTCGCAAAGAATTGCCCAGGGTAGTTCCATAGCCTCTTTCTAGAGGCTCAATGACAAATTTCCCGTAGTTTGCTTCCTCATTCCTCTCTACACATTCGATACGGGGCTTTTCCATCTCCAGCATTTATTTAATCCCCTCCTTCAGAGGTCTTTATCTTGAATACAGCTCAACAATAAGCTGTTCCTTAACTGGAGTATCAATCTGGTCTCTAGTCGGATAAGCTAAAACCGTGCCACTCATGTTTTCTACATCGACGCTGAGCCATTCCGGAACCGTCTTATAAGCAGCCTGTTCCTTGAGTTCCTGGAACTTGGGAGAACTTTTGCTTTTTTCTCTTACCTGGATGACATCTCCCACTTTAACCAGCATAGAGGGAATGCTGGCTTTCTTCCCATTAACCGTAAAATGTCCGTGGTTTACCAGCTGACGCGCTTCCTTGCGGGAAGAAGCAAAACCTAAACGGTATACAACATTATCTAATCTTCTTTCTAACAATATCAGAAGATTTTCCCCGGTTATACCTTTCTGACGCTCGGCTTTTTCAAAGTAATTGCGGAATTGTCTTTCCTGAACCCCATAAATTCTCTTGGTTTTCTGTTTTTCCCTGAGCTGGATACCATATTCACTAAGCTTTTGTCTGCGGCCTTGCCCGTGTACTCCCGGAGCATAAGGACGCCTTTCTAGAGCACACTTATCAGAATAGCATCTATCTCCTTTCAGATACAGCTTTTCTCCTTCCCGACGGCACTGGCGGCAAACTGCTTCCGTATATCTTCCCACTTAAACCACTACCTCCTTAAACCCTTCTTCTTTTCGGCGGTCTGCATCCATTATGTGGAATAGGTGTAACATCCTTAATCAGGCTTATTTCCAGTCCGGCAGCCTGCAGAGACCTTATAGCTGCTTCTCTACCTGCCCCCGGTCCCTTTACATAGCACTCAACTTCTTTCATACCATGCTCCATAGCTGCTTTAGCTGCTGCCTCTGCTGCTTGCTGGGCAGCAAAGGGAGTACTTTTTCTGGAACCTTTGAAGCCAACTGTTCCCGCACTAGCCCAGGCAATAGCATTGCCGTTTTTATCGGTTATGGTAACAATAGTGTTGTTAAAGGTCGATTTTATATGGGCAATACCGTGTTCGATATTCTTCTTTTCACGCCTTTTAATCCTGGTACTTGTCTTTTTGGCCACTAAATATCCCCCTTTTCTCCTACTAGCTATTTCTTCTTACCGGCTACCGTACGCCGCGGTCCTTTACGGGTACGAGCATTAGTCTTGGTTCTCTGTCCTCTTACCGGTAGGCCACGACGGTGACGCAGGCCTCTATAGCATCCTAAATCCATCAATCTTTTTATATTCATGCTCACTTCCCGGCGCAGGTCACCTTCTACCGTATACTCGCGATCAATAATTTCTCTCAGTTTGGAAACTTCTTCCTCAGTTAAATCTTTGACCCTGGTATCAGGATTTATACCTGCCTTGGCCAGTATTTTCTGGGAAGATGGCCTTCCTATACCATATATATAGGTTAAAGCAATTTCTATCCTTTTATCACGCGGTAAGTCTACACCCGCAATTCTTGCCAAAACTATTCACCTCCAAATTATTAACCTTGTACCTGTTTGTGCTTGGGATTTTCGCATATAACCATAACTTTTCCTTTGCGTTTTATTACCTTGCACTTTTCACACATAGGCTTTACTGATGGTCTGACCTTCAACTTTATTCCCTCCTTAATCAGCCTTACGGGACCTCTTATTTGAAGCGGTAGACTATGCGGCCACGATTCAAATCGTAGGGCGATAATTCTACCATTACTCTATCTCCTGGTAATATCCTTATAAAATTCATACGCATCTTTCCCGATATATGGGCGAGGACTTTATGGCCGTTTTCCAGTTCAACGCGAAACATAGCATTAGGCAATGGTTCTATAACCGTACCCTCGACCTCAATAACATCATCCTTAGCCATTATCAGACCTCCTTCCCATCTCTTTCTCTAGCTTCCTCAATCCGCTTAAGGTTTTTCCTGATTACATGGTTTTCCGGCATCTTGCCTTCCCTCAGATATGCCATGACATCTTCGGCTATCCAATTCGTAAACTGCAGATGTCTGCCATTCTTGAGTTTAGGCTTTTCTATCTTGCGCAGATCCCCATCAGCTATAAGGCAGTAATTTTCATTCACTACATCAACTACTACAAACAACCTGCCTTTATCTCTGCCCCGTTTAGATATAACTACCCGGCCTATCCTTTCATCCAAAGCAACCGCCTCCTAGTTTCTTAAAGTCAATATCTCTGGACCATCGGCGGTTATCGCAACAGTATGTTCGAAATGAGCGGAAAAACTGCCATCCAGTGTCCGGGCCGTCCATTGGTCAATATCCACATATACCTTATAGGTTCCCATATTAAGCATAGGTTCAATCGCTAGGGTCATCCCCTCTTTTAAGAGAGGTCCCCGATCAGGACGACCAAAATTAGGTACAGGTGGATCTTCATGCACACTTCGTCCTATGCCATGCCCAACAAATTCCCTTACTACCGAAAAACCATGCTTTTCAGCATAAACCTGTATAGTATTGGATATCACACCTAACCGATTACCAGGAACTGCTTTTTCTATTCCTCTATAAAGGGCTTCTTCGGTTATCTTTACCAGTTTTAAGACTTCAGGTGGCACTTCTCCTACCGGAACGGTAATGGCAGAATCCCCGGCAAACCCGTTAAGCATAACCCCAAAATCTATGCTTATAATATCGCCTTCTTTTAAAACTCTATCCGATGGTATTCCATGCACTACCTCATCATTTACCGATGCACAGATAACACCCGGAAAAGGACGGCCGCGCCGGGGATTAGGGTAATTCTTAAAAACGGGAATGGCTCCCCTTTTTTTACATTCATATTCCGCTATCGCATTAAGATTAGCAGTAGTTATCCCCGGCTTCACCTTTTCTTCCAGTATGCTTAAAATTTCCGCCACCGCTCTTCCAGCTTTGCGCATTTTTTGGATTTCCTGGGGAGTCTTCAGTATTATCATCCAAGATTCTCCAATACCTTCTTTATATCAGCAAAAACTTCTTCCGTCCCCCGGTTACCATCTATATTATAGAGGATCCCCGTTTTAGCATAATATTCGATAAGAGGATTAGTCTGTTCATTATAGACTTCCAGACGTTTCTTCACTATATCCCCTCTATCATCACTGCGGGCTACCAGTTCCCCACCACACCTGTCGCATACATTTTCCTTAGCAGGGGGATTAAATTTCAGATGGTAAACGGTTTTGCATTCTTTGCAGGTTACCCTGCCGGTCACACGCTCAATCAGTATTTCATCAGGAACCTGAATATTTATAGCTGCTTCCAGCTTTTTACCGATTTCGGCTAATAACTGGTCAAGCGCTTCCGCCTGCACTACGGTTCTAGGGAATCCATCCAGCAAAAATCCGCTTGCACAGTCAGGCTGCATAAGCCTTTCCTTAACTATGCCTATGGTCACTTCATCAGGAACTAATTTGCCTTCATCCATATACTTTTTGGCTTCCATCCCCAGAGGGGTTCCATTACTTACGGCTTCTCTAAACATATCCCCGGTAGAGATATGGGGAATAGGATAGGAAGCTTTAATTTTTTCTGCCTGGGTCCCTTTTCCGGCACCTGGAGGCCCCATTAAAATAATATTCACTGCCGATCATCTCCTGTTTTGTTTGATAAAACCTTCATAATTTCGTAAAAGGAGGTGAGCTTCAATCTGCTTCATAGTATCAAGGGCCACCCCAACTACTATAAGCAGGGCTGTTCCTCCAAACCATATCCCCTTTACTCCCGTTATGGCAATAACTATGGTAGGCAAGACCGCAATCAGAGCCAGGAAAACTCCGCCCGCCAGCGTGAGCCGCGACAAAACCTTATCAATATACTCGGCCGTAGGCCTTCCCGGTCTTATTCCTGGTATAAAGCCCCCATATTTCTTTAGATTCTCGGCTACATCCAGGGGATTGAATATTATAGCCACATAAAAATAGGTAAAGAATACAATTAAAAAGGCATAAAGTATATTATATGCCGCAGTTCCAAAATGGAAGTAATGGTTTAAAAACTGGTTAAGGCTGGACTGGGGATTAGTCCAGGAAGCTATCGTTGCCGGAAACATCATGAGCGACATAGCAAAGATTATCGGAATAACCCCGGCTGAGTTTACCTTGAGCGGCAAAAAGGTGCTCTGTCCGCCATATAACCTGCGGCCCACTACTCTTTTAGCATACTGAACCGGGATTCTTCTCTGCCCTTCATTAACGGCAATAATAGCAACTATTATCGCCAAAGCTATAACCAGGAACAGAATTATATTGAAAAACCCGATTATCCCGCCCGAAATCTGCTCAATGACGGCCGCAAACTCACCCGGCAACCGGGATACAATCCCAGCAAAAATTAAAAGAGATATTCCGTTGCCAATTCCTCGTTCGGTAATCATTTCCCCGATCCACATCAGGAATGCTGTCCCGGCGGTAAGCGATAGCGCAATCAGCAGATACGAACCTAAACCTGGATTTTCCAGAGCTCCATAGCGTCCTAAAGCAATAGACATCCCTATAGCCTGGATAAAAGCCAGTATAACTGTCCCGTACCTAACATATTGCGCAATGATCTTGCGCCCTTCTTCTCCTTCTTTAGACAGCTCTTCCAGGCGAGGAATAATAACCTGTAAAAGCTGCATTATAATAGACGCATTAATATAGGGTGTGATGCTCATAGCAAAAATACTGAACTTTTTAAATGCACCACCAGAAATTATATCAAAAAAACCAAACAGCTGGCCACCCAGGAGTTCCTGTATGGCTTGTGAATTTATACCTGGAACAGGTATATGAGCCCCCAGCCTGAAAACCAGGAGCATAAGTAAGGTAAATAATATCTTCGTACGCAGGTCTCCTATCTTTGCTGCCTGCCCTAAAGAGCCAAACATTAAATCACCTCAACCTTGCCGCCCCTGGCTGTTATCTTTTCTTCGGCCTGTTTGCTTACTTTATGCGCTTTGACGATGAGGCTTCTTTCTAATTCGCCATCACCCAGTATCTTTACCCCATCTTTTATCTTTCTTATCAAACCATTTTCGATAAGAAGTTCGGGCGTGACTTCTGTACCATCAGCAAAAATGTTTAAATCGCCAACATTTACAATGGCATACTCTTTCTTGAATATATTAGTAAAACCGCGCTTAGGTATGCGCCTTTGTAAGGGCATCTGGCCACCTTCAAATCCAGGTCTTACCCCACCGCCCGAACGGGCTTTTTGCCCTTTATGTCCGCGGGTAGAAGTTTTTCCGTGTCCAGATCCCGGGCCTCTTCCTACTCTCTTCGGACGCTTGTTAGCACCAGGTGGAGATTTTAGTTCATCCAACCTCACTATAAAACCTCCCTTTAAGTTTAATCTATTTCCTCTACCGTGAGTAAGTGTTTTACTTTATTTATTTGCCCTCTTATCTGGGGGCAATCTTCTTTAATTACTGACTGATTAAGTTTTCTAAGGCCTAAGCTTTTAATAGTCGCTCTCTGCGTTTGAGGGCAGCCTATGGTACTCTTACTCCAAGTAATCTTAAGCTTCTTAGGCAAGTTTATCCCTCCCTAATTCAATATCTCATCGATAGTTTTGCCCCGCAGTCTGGCTACATCTTCAGCTCTCTTCAGTCCTTTTAAGGCCTCAATAGTTGCATAAGCCATATTTATAGCATTATTGGAGCCCAGGGACTTGGTCAAAATATCTTTTACCCCGGCTGCTTCTAGAACGGCGCGTACAGCACCGCCGGCAATAACACCTGTACCAGGAGCTGCAGGCTTCATCCATATTTTGGCGGCTCCAAACTTAACTGTCTGCTCATGCGGAATAGTTCTGTCATCAACCAGAGGTACAGTA
Organism: Thermosyntropha lipolytica DSM 11003; assembly: GCF_900129805.1. GTDB lineage: Bacteria > Bacillota > Syntrophomonadia > Syntrophomonadales > Syntrophomonadaceae > Thermosyntropha > Thermosyntropha lipolytica. The sequence goes on along the minus strand of NZ_FQWY01000011.1, from coordinate 8,885 downwards.
ATCATATTTTTCTTGGCATTTTCTATTGCTTTACGAATAGCTTCCGGAACTTCCGAGGCCTTTCCTTTACCTACACCAACCTTACCCTGGCCATCGCCAACTACTACCAGAGCGCTGAAGCTGAATCTGCGTCCACCCTTTACCACTTTGGCTACACGGCGGATATTGATAACTTTTTCTATCATTTCCGGAAGAGCCTGTCTATTATCGCTCATCGTTTCCCTCCTAGCTCACACAGTTTATAGACTAGAAAATAAGCCCTTTTTCTCTTGCCGCATCGGCTAAAGCAGCTACTTTGCCATGATACTTATAACCGCTGCGGTCAAAAACTACTCGGGTTATACCTTGAGCTAAAGCCTTTTCAGCGATGGCAGCTCCTACCTTTTTAGCGGCCTCCATATCTCTGGTGGAAGGAAGCCCACGCAGATCCTTGTCTAAAGTAGATGCTGCTACCAGTGTAACTCCGCGCTCATCATCGATTATCTGGGCATATATATGATTAAGGCTTTTATAAACACAAAGCCTGGGAGCTTCGGCTGTACCAAAAACTTTTTTGCGTACCCGCTTATGCTTTATTTTCCGCAATTCATTCCTGCTGGGTTTTTTAAACAAGTCTCTCACTCCCTCCTAAACCTATTTCTTAGCACCGGCTTTACCAGCTTTGCGCCTGATCTGTTCATTTTCATATTTGATACCTTTTCCTTTATACGGTTCAGGCTTCCTTATGGCTCTGATATGAGCTGCAGTATTACCAACCAGCTGCTTGTCAATTCCCTTAACTACAATCTTGGTAGGAGCAGGAACTTCAAACTCAATTCCTGCCGGGGGTTCAACTTCTACGGGGTGGGAAAAGCCTATGTTTATCACCAGCTTTTTGCCCTGCATTTGCGCACGATACCCTACTCCGACCAGCTCTAAACGTTTTTCAAAACCGTTGGTGACACCTTCTACCATGTTGGCAACCAGAGCACGAACTAATCCATGATAAGCCCGGTTTTGTCTTGAATCATTCTCTCTCGTTACAATGAGCTGATCCTCTTCTCTGGTTATAGTTATATCACCTGGAATCTCCTGGGATAATACCCCTTTAGGTCCTTTCACCGTTATAACCTTGTCTTTTATCGTAACTTCTACTCCTTTGGGTAGACTGATAGGCTTTCTACCAATTCTTGACACGTATTTCCCCTCCTTCAGCTACCATATATAGCAGATTACTTCTCCGCCCAGGCCTAACTTGCGGGCTTCTTTATCAGTCATTACACCTTTGGAAGTGGATATGATGGCAGTTCCCAGTCCACCCAAAACTTTAGGAACTTCATCTTTCTTCACATATACCCTCAGCCCAGGCTTGCTTATCCTCTTAAGCCCGGTAATAACCTTTTCCTTATTAGGACCATACTTGAGGTATATTCTGATTATTCCCTGTTTGCCATCTTCAATATATTCATAATCCTTGATGTACCCTTCATCTTTCATAATTTTAGCAATAGCAAGTTTCATTTTCGAACTGGGTACCTCAACGGTTTCATGCATCACCATATTGCCGTTTCTGATACGGGTCAGGAAATCGGCTATGGGATCAGTCATGACCATATTTTATACCTCCTTTACAATAAAAGCCCTACCAGCTTGCTTTTTTAATTCCTGGAATTTCGCCTTTATGAGCAAGTTGACGGAAGCAAATTCTGCACATTCCGAATTTGCGCATATATGCTCTAGGCCGTCCACAAATCTTGCAGCGATTATATTCACGGACCTTAAATTTTTGCGGTCTCTGCTGTTTTATTATCATAGCTTTTTTAGCCATTTATTCTTTTACCCCCTATCTCTAAATGGCATTCCCATAAGTCTTAAAAGCTCACGTGCTTCTTCATCGGTTTTGGCCGTGGTAACAATAGATACTTCTAAACCTCTTATCTTGTCAATCTTGTCATATTCGATTTCTGGGAAAATAGTCTGCTCTTTTATTCCCAGGTGATAGTTGCCTCTCCCATCAAAAGCATCCGGGGAAACTCCTCTAAAGTCGCGTACCCGGGGTAGAGCAAAGTTTATAAGCTTATCGAGAAAATCATACATCCTTTCCCCGCGCAAAGTAACTTTACATCCAATAGGCATTCCTTCACGCAGTTTAAATCCAGCAATTGACTTACGGGCTCTAGTTATTACCGGTTTTTGACCGCTTATAGCCATAAGATCATTTACGGCTCCATCTAATGCTTTGGGGTTTTGAATAGCTTCTCCCACCCCAATATTAAGAACTACGCGATCTATTTTAGGAACCTGCATAATATTCTTATATCCGAACTTTTCCATAAGCTTAGGTACTATCTCTTGCTTGTACAGTTCCTTCAACCTGGCCATGTTAGTATTTAAGCCTCCTTTCCGGGAGCATTAGTCTATTATCTCTCCACATTTTTTACATACCCTTACCTTTTCTTTGTTATCCAGAATCTTAGCCCCTACGCGGGTTGGCTTATCGCATTTGTTGCAGATAAGCATTACATTCGATGCATGTAAAGGTGCTTCTATCTTGAGAATTCCTCCTTGCGGGAAAGCCCGAGAAGGTTTCTGATGTTTTTTCACTTTATTTACACCTTCGACTACCACACGATTTTCTTTAGGAATAACTTTTAAGACCTTACCTTTTTTGCCGGCGTCCTTTCCTGTGATAACCATTACATTATCGCCTTTTTTAATGCGCATATTTCACACCTCCATGCTTAAAGGACTTCCGGAGCTAGGGATACTATTTTCATAAAATTCTTTTCTCTGAGTTCCCTGGCTACAGGCCCAAATATACGGGTCCCTCTAGGATTATTATTATTGTCGATTATCACTGCCGCATTTTCGGAAAAAGATATATAGGAACCATCTTCACGTCTTATTTCTTTTTTGGTACGGACTACTACTGCTTTTACCACATCACCTTTTTTTACTATGCCTCCCGGGGTAGCTTCTTTTACGGAAGCTATTATAACATCACCCACGGTAGCATATCTTCGGGTAGATCCTCCAAGAACCCTTATGCATAAAAGCTTCTTAGCTCCTGTATTGTCTCCTACCTGAAGAATAGTTTCCTGCTGAATCATCGTGTAAACCTCCCTTCATGCTGCAGGCCTACTCTAAAGTCTTGGCTCTTTCGATAATCTCTACCAGTCTCCATCTCTTTTCCTTACTCAAAGGACGGGTTTCCATAATCCTTACCACATCGCCGACTTTAGCCTCATTATTTTCATCATGAGCCTTATATTTTTTACTGGTCTTTATTGTCTTTTTATATAAAGGATGCTGCTTGACTGTTTCTACCCTTACTACGATGGTCTTATCCATCTTATCACTTACAACAGTCCCCACCCTTACCTTTCTATGTCCACGGTTTTCAGCCACCCTTAGACCTCCTTTGTTTTAATTACTTTTGCGCAAGCTCTCTTTGCCTTAAAACCGTCTTGCACCTGGCAATATTTCTTTTCACTTCTCTTATACGCATGGGATTATCTAACTGACCGGTAGCCAGTTGAAACCTTAAATTGAATAATTCTTCTTTATAATCATCAAGCTTTTTCCGCAGTTCCTGATCGGTTAATTCTCTCATTTTTTTAGCTTTCACTAGCCTCACCACCCATTTCTTCACGTTTAACAAATTTGCATTTAACCGGCAGTTTGTGAGAAGCTAGCCGCATAGCTTCTTTTGCCACTTCTTCACTAACACCGGAAAGTTCAAACATAACCCTTCCCGGTTTAACTACTGCTACCCAGTGTTCAGGGGAACCTTTTCCTTTACCCATACGGGTTTCTGCAGGTTTTACCGTGATCGGACGGTCCGGGAAAATTTTTATCCACACTTTACCGCCTCTTTTTACATGCCTGGTTATGGCCACACGGGCAGCCTCAATCTGACGGTTGGTAATCCATCCTGGTTCTAAAGCCATAAGTCCATATTCGCCATAAGTTACTGTATTCCCCTTATTAGCCCGACCTGTAAGTTTTCTAGGTCTGTGCGGTCTTCTGTATTTTACTCTCTTCGGGGTAAGCATTAGTTATCTGCCTCCTCCACTACTTTCTGCGGGGGTCTCTTTTTTGCTTCCGGCAAAATTTCGCCCCGATTTATCCAAACCTTTATCCCGATTTTCCCATAAGTTGTGTTGGCTTCCGCAAATCCATAATCGATGTCGGCCCTCAAGGTATGCAGAGGAACTTTGCCATCGGAAATCCACTCGGTTCTTGCTATTTCAGCTCCTGCCAGCCTTCCGGACACGGCAACTTTCATCCCTACTGCTCCTGCCCGCATAGTTCTGGCTAAGGCCTGCTTCATGGCTCTACGAAAAGCAACTCTTTTTTCAATCTGCTGAGCAATAGTTTCCGCTACAATTTGGGCATCTAATTCGGGTTTCTTGATTTCCTGAATATTTATGCTTACATTTTTACCGGTCATCTTGGTTAATTCATCTTTCAGCACTTCAACTTCATTTCCGCCCCGGCCGATTATAATGCCAGGTTTAGCGGTATGAATAGTTACTCTAACCCTGTTTCCGGTACGCGCAATCTCTATGCGGGAAATACCTGCAACATAAAAACGTTCTTTGATAAATTTGCGAATCTTATAATCCTCATGGAGCAGATCGGTATAATCCCGGTCAGCATACCAGTTGGAATCCCAAGTTCTTATTACCCCAAGCCTAAATCCTTTCGGATGAACCTTCTGACCCACTATTTAACCTCCTTTTCCCTTAAAACAACAGTTATATGGCTGGTTCTGTGACGCCTCAGATCTGCTCTGCCATAGGCCCGCGGACGCATACGCTTGATAATCGGCCCTTCATCAACATATATTTCCGATATATATAAATCATCAGAATCCATATCATAGTTGTGTTCAGCATTAGCGATAGCAGATTTCACAAGCTTATAGATCATAGGAGCAGACCTTTTATTAGTATATTTGAGTATGGCCAATGCTTCGTGCACATCTTTCCCTCTAACTAAATTGGCTACCTGACGAGCCTTAAGAGGTGATATTCTGAGATAACGAGCAACTGCCCTGGCTTCCACAACGGCTGCCTCCTTTCTTATCTTGCTTTACTTGCTCTTTCATTCTTAGATCCTGCATGTCCTCTGAATGTACGGGTAGGAGCAAATTCCCCCAGCTTCATGCCTACCATTTCCTCGGTTATATAAACCGGCACATGTCTGCGTCCATCATGCACCGCAATCGTATGTCCAATCATCTGCGGCATAATAGTAGAACGCCGCGACCAGGTTTTTATAACCCTTTTTTGCCCGGATTCGTTCATGGCTTCTATCTTTTTCAAAAGTTTTTCATCACAATAAGGTCCCTTTTTAAGTGATCTAGCCATCTAAAGACCTCCTTAATTATTTGCGTTTCTTTACTATCATCTTATCAGAAGGTTTCTTCTTGCGGGTCTTACCACCAATAGCAATTTTACCCCAAGGAGAAACCGGATATTTTCTACCTACAGGAGCACGACCTTCTCCACCACCATGCGGATGGTCAACCGGGTTCATAGCTGCCCCACGTACCGTCGGTCTTCTTCCCAGCCAGCGGGATCTCCCGGCTTTCCCGATGGTAACATTTTCATGGTCGAGGTTTCCTACCTGTCCAATAGTTGCCCGGCAGTTTAAATGAATAAGCCGAACTTCTCCCGATGGCAGTCTTACATGAGCATAGTCGCCTTCCTTAGCCATAAGCTGAGCTACGGATCCGGCTGCTCTAACTAATTGACCACCTTTACCCGGTCTTAATTCGATATTATGAATAAGGGTACCTACTGGTATATCCCTTAAAGGTAAGGCATTGCCTGGCTTTATATCGGCATCAGGACCTGATTCCACTATATCGCCCACTTTTAATTTGTCAGGAGCAATTATATAAGCCTTATGCCCATCCAGATAGTGTAAAAGGGCGATATTAGCTGAACGATTGGGATCATATTCGATAGCAGCTACTTTAGCCGGAACCCCATCCTTAGTCCGCTTAAAGTCGATTATACGGTACAAGCGCTTATGTCCGCCGCCTCTATGCCTTACGGTAATACGTCCTTTGGCATTGCGGCCTGCCTTGCTTTTAAGGGGAACCGTCAAACTCTTTTCCGGCTCCTTTTTAGTTATCTCTTCAAATGACATAACTGTCATGTGTCTTCTGCTAGGTGTTACAGGTTTAAAGCTTTTTACCGGCATTTTACTTTCCCTCCTTACTGCACAGCCAAACACCTATTACATGCCTTCAAATAAACGTATCTTATGTCCTGGTTTAAGAGTAACAATAGCTTTTTTGCGGTCCGGGGTTTTCCCTTCAAACCTTCCCATGCGCTTGGTCTTGCCTTTTACATTCATGGTGCGCACTTTTTCTACCCTGACATTAAAAATCTTTTCCACAGCATTTTTTATTTCGGTTTTATTAGCCTTCTTATCTACGATAAAGGTGTATTTGTTGTCGGCAAGAAGTTCCATCGATTTTTCCGTTACCACCGGCTTAATTATGATATCACGAGGGTCCTTCATTATGCGAACACCTCCTCTACCTTGGCTACGGCATCTTTAGTTATAAGCAGGGTTTCATATTTCAAGAGATCATATACGTTTATAAAATCAGCTCTTAAAGGTTTAACCCCTGGTATATTGCGTGCGGATTTTACCACATTGCTATCGGCAGAATCCAGGGTTACCAGCAGAGTCTTTTTCCCTGCATTCAAAGCTTTTAAAACTTCTACCATTTTCTTGGTCTTAGGCTGGTCAAAAACCAGTTTATCAACAACAATTATGTTATTATCCTTTACTTTAGCTGATAAGGCAGAACGCATAGCCAGCCTTCTAACCTTCTTCGGCAAGCGATACGAATAATCGCGAGGTTTGGGTCCAAAAACTATACCGCCACCTCTCCATATCGGATTACGAATGCTACCTACACGAGCACGGCCTGTTCCCTTTTGTCTCCACGGCTTTTTGCCGCCTCCACTTACTTCTCCTCTCGTCTTGGTCGAAGCAGTTCCTACCCTTTTATTGGCCAGCTGCATCTTTACAAAGTCAGCCAGAACAGCTTCATTAGGTTCTATGCCAAAAACACTATCACTTAATTCGATTTCGCCTATTTGGGCCCCACTCATGTCATACAGTGCTACCTTAGGCATCCTCACAACCTCCTCTTTTCCAGTTCAGCTCAAGCAAAACTTTTACGCTTTAACTGAGTCTTTTATCATAACCAGACCTCTTTTGGGCCCCGGAATTGCACCCTTAATCAGGATAAGATTACGTTCCGGATAGACTTTTACTACCTTCAAGCCCTGAACAGTAACCCTTTCGCCACCCATACGTCCGGGAAGTTTCCGCCCCTTAAATACGCGAGCAGGCCCTTTAGCTCCCAGAGAACCTGGACGACGATGATATTTAGAACCATGCCCCATAGACCCGCGGGCAAAATTGTGCCGCTTTACTCCACCAGCAAAGCCTTTACCCTTGGAAGTCCCTACTACATCTACTATATCGCCCGGGGCAAAAATATCCACCTTGATTTCCTGCCCCACTTCATAAGCATCAGCATCACTTACCCTAAACTCTTTTATGAAACGTACAGGTTTTACATTGGCTTTTTTGAAGTGTCCCATAAGCGGCTTATTAACTTTCTTCTCTTTCAGGTTGTAAAAGCCTACCTGAATAGCGTTGTACCCATCAGTTTCCACTTTCTTTTTTTGAATAACTACACAGGGACCTGCCTCCACTACCGTAACCGGTATAGCTTTACCATTTTCATCGAATATTTGGGTCATGCCCACTTTAATACCCAGTATGCCTTTTTTTATATCTCTAGCCACTTTTTTTACCTCCTAACTTCTTGGTGATTGGTTGGAAGTGGGTACTCCAACTTCACTTTCTATGGACTCTTTAGCCTCAAGACCTTAACACCCACTAGTCTTTCAGCTTTTGCCTCAAGCCAGAATTAAAGCTTGATCTCTATATCTACTCCAGAGGGCAGATCCAGATGCATCAAAGCATCAATAGTTTTGGGGTTAGGATCTAATATATCAATGAGGCGTTTGTGGGTCCTCATCTCAAACTGCTCCCGGGAATCCTTATTTACATGGGGAGATCTTAAAATAGTATATACACTTCTTTCCGTAGGCAGCGGAATAGGCCCGGAAACCCGAGAACCATTCTTTTTCGCCGTCTCTACGATTTTCTGTGCTGACTGGTCAAGCAGCTTATGGTCAAAAGCTTTTAACTTGATTCTTACTTTCTGCTTAGCACTCACCCTAGCATTAACCTCCTTAACTTGGCTTAATTGTTACACGCAGCCAGGTGTTTTGCAGGAACAAACCTGATCGCTCCTCAAAAGAACGATCAGGTTTTCATCCTTATTCAATTATAGAAGTAACTACACCGGCTCCTACCGTTCTCCCGCCTTCTCTTATAGCAAATCTTAACCCTTCTTCTATAGCTATCGGGGTGATAAGTTCTATGGTCATCTGCACATTGTCTCCCGGCATTACCATCTCTACACCTTCAGGAAGTGAAATTACTCCGGTTACGTCCGTTGTGCGGAAATAAAACTGCGGCCTGTATCCGCTGAAGAACGGAGTGTGTCTTCCCCCTTCTTCCTTGGTTAATACATATACCTCAGCATTGAATTTGGTGTGCGGCTTTATGCTGCCAGGCTTGGCTAATACCATTCCTCTTTCTACTTCTTTCCTGTCCACACCTCTTAATAAGGTCCCTATGTTGTCTCCTGCCTGAGCAAAATCAAGCAGCTTCCTGAACATCTCTACTCCGGTACATACCGTCTTCTTGGTCTCTTCTCTTAACCCTACTATCTCTACTTCGTCCCCTACTTTTACTGTTCCTCTCTCTACTCTCCCGGTGGTTACCGTTCCTCT
>NZ_FQWY01000007.1 GCF_900129805.1 Thermosyntropha lipolytica DSM 11003 | reverse complement strand
CAAATCACTGCTAAAACTAGGCTCCGAATTCCAGGGCAGAAATTACGATATGCTCATAGCCCATACAACCATTGTTTTTACCAGATATATTTTGCTGGAATGGGAACGACGTAACAACCAGGACTCACGTAGTTACGGAGAAATATTCTATTTGTTATGCGATGAGGTACAGGATATTGACTACCAGACCGCCATACGGTATCTTTTGCTTTTTATTGCCGAACTGCGCAAAAAAATTTCCCAGGATTTATACGCAGAAATTTTGTGTCAAGTTCGATATTGGATTGCTGGTCAACCAGCATACATTAGGGCTTTGATGCCTGTTTTAAACTGCGAAATTTGAGTAATTTATAAAAAATATATTCAGATCTTGGATAAAAATAACTCTTATGGTATTATACTACGTGTCGATTCTTAATTTTGAGAGAAGAAAATTAGAAAATATTGCCATATAATAGAGTAGAAAAAAATTCCAGGAACAGGGGATAAGCATGATAAAAATACCTGTCTCGCATTTGGTACCGGGCATGGTACTGGCCCGGGCTATTATTGAGCCTGATCACCATCGGGTTCTGCTCACTGCCGGACAAGTTCTGGATGAATATTATATAAAAAGGATAAAAGACAAAGGCATACCTGCAGTTTATGTAAAAGATGCTTTAGGCATCGAAGTTCCCGAAGGGGCCGTCTCCGGGGAGACTATGCAGGAAGCGAGCAGGGTCTTAAGCCATACTTTTAAATCCCTGCTTTCTACCAGGCGCTTAAATTTAAAAGCCGTAAGAACTCAGGTTGATAATATAATTGATGAGCTTTTAAAAAATCAAAATCTGGCTATAGGGTTGGAAGATATAAGAGATTATGATTCTTATACCTATCAGCACAGTGTAAGTGTATGCATCCTCTCGCTCGTAATCGGCATCCGCAAAGAATATAACCGGGAAAAATTGAGAAATCTGGGTATAGGCGCCATACTTCATGATATAGGAAAAATAACTGTTCCCCAGAAGATACTTAACAAATGCGGCCCTTTAGACGAATTTGAATGGGAGATCATAAAAAAACATCCCTGGGAAGGTTTTAATATTCTAAGAAATTCCGGAGAAGTATCCCTGCTTTCCGCCCATGTTGCCTTGCAGCATCATGAACATATAAGCGGCAGCGGTTATCCCCAGGGGTTAAGAGGGGATAAGATTCATGAATTTGCCCGGATAACTGCGGTAGCTGATATATTTGATGCTCTAGTGTCTGACCGGCCTTACCGTATGGGATATGCCAACCGGGAAGCTTTGGAAATCCTTTACCGGGAAAGCGGACATAAGATAAGCCGGGAATATCTTGATCTGCTGGCTGAGCATATAATTCCTTATCCGGTAGGAACCCTGGTAGTGTTGAGTACCGGGGATATAGCAGTAATAGCCGGGCAAAATGAAAATAATTTTTCTAAGCCCCGGGTAAAAATCTTGTTAGATAATAACCGGAGAAAATATGACACCATAAGGGAAGTTGACCTGAGCCGTTTTGATACTATCTATATCAAGAAAGCATTAAACAATGATGAAGCAGTGCAAATCCTCACTCAATATGCCTTAAAAGAGATTTTGTGGAAGGAAAATATAGGCTATTAAAACTTATAATTAAGATATTCCTCGCCCACTTTTTCCACATATGCCTGCAGCTCGTCCCAGGGTGGAAGGGGTATATGGGCGAGTTTTACTTTTTCATTACAGCGAGGGCATACCAGCCATATACTGTTCCCATCCAGTTTTTCTCCTTTAGCCAGTTTAAGAAGCAGGCTTATAAGGGTAGGGGTCTCATAGGGTTTATTAGAAAACTTGGCTGCTGTAGCCAGGGTCCAGTTGTATTCGTTGGCATGGTTGCCGCATTTCATGCAATAAATCATCAGTTCAGCTTTTTCATCTTTCCGCATATCGTGTCCCCTTATTATATATTTATACGCCTGGTATTTTGTTTCTTTGTATATTATAATACTATAATAACACAGCATGGAATATACTATAACAAAATTTATGGAGTGATTATTTTGCTCAAAGAAGAAGCCGTACTGATGATAAAATGCCCTTACTGCGGCAGAGAGTCAAATGAATATAACTGGTCGCTGGCAACCGCTGCCCGCTATTCTATAAGGGAAGAGACCTGTCCGGTGCTTATCCAGGTTCTTCTGGCCACCATAAACGGAGAAGGAGAATTTTTCGCCGGCTACCGTTTGGTGTGCCCTAAATGTTATTACGGTGTAAATTTCGAAGAACTTACCTTACCTGCGGAAAAAGACATAAGAGAATATGCCGCTAAAGCAGGTGAAGACTACTGCCAGATGTGGTTATAAAAAAGTTGACTTATATGTTTTTATCGTTTACTATATATTTAATATGATTGCTAATCATAAGAACTATAACTCTATTTTATAAATTTTTAGCATAAATCCAGCTAAAACTGAGCACCAGGGCTTTAAAAAAGCCAAGTGCCTAATCGCATATCCTTCCTCTGACTCTCCTTATCCCAAGGAGGGTTTTATTTTTTCATTTGGGGACGGTTCTAAATTGCAAAAGTATTACGATATATAATGTTTTTGAAAAGATAATCCGGATATTGATTATTTGCAGGGGAACGGCTTAAATGCTAAAGAGCACAAAAAACCGTCCTCCTGGGATCATTAAACTACATTGCGGGGGGTTCCTTTTAGATAGGCTTCAATATTAAGCCTGACTTCTTCTATTAGTTTAGCGCGCGCTTCCCGACTGCTCCACGCTATGTGGGGAGTGATGAGAAGCTTGTGCTTATTTTTTATAGCTAAAAGAGGATTATCGGCTGCTGCCGGTTCTTTTTCCAAGACATCAAGAGCTGCCCCGGCAATCAAGTCTTCATCAAGAGCTTTGGCCAGATCAGCTTCATTTATTATGCCTCCCCGCCCCAGGTTTAAAAGATAGGCTGATTTTTTCATAAGGGATAATTCCTGGTAAGTTATAAGGTTTTTAGTTTTTTCGTTTAAAGGGCAGTGAATAGATACTATGTCGGAAACGGCCAGCAGTTCTTCTAAACCGACCCGGGAATAGAGAGGGTTATAGTTTTGCCCGGAGGTGGAATAGTAGATTACCTGGCAGCCAAAAGCAGTAGCTATGCGGGCTACTTCGGAACCAATAGTACCCAGACCGATTATTCCCCAGGTTTTGCCGCGTATTTCATTGAAGGGCCTGCCCAGATGGGTAAAAATAGTGCTTTGGGCATAAAGCCCTGATTTTACATAGTTGTCATAATAGTTCAGAGATTCCATAAGGTAAAATAACATGCCGAAGGTGTGCTGAACTACACTGTAGGTGGAATAGCCGGCTACATTGGTTACGGTTATATGGCGGCTTTTAGTATAATTTAAGTCTACATTGTTGGTTCCGGTGGCAGTTATGCATATTAGTTTTACCCGGGGAGCATAAGACAAGTTTTTTTCATTTAAGACTACTTTATTAGTTATGATTATGTCCTGTTCTTTAATGCGCTCTATCACTTCTTCCGGTGCGGTCTGAGGAAAGATAGAAAGATGGCCCAAATGCTGCAGAGGAGACAAGTCCACATCATGTCCTAAAGTATCGGCATCAAGTATGCAAAGGTTTAGCAAACCCCTTACCTCCTTTTAGAAATATATTAAAAAAGAAGACCTCGTTTACTGAGGCCTTTGATTTTCATTAATAATATTATACTATTAGCAGGTTTCTTTTACCAAAACAACATTCACGGCTTTGATTAAAGCAGTAACTTCATCACCCTGTTTAAACCCTGATTCTTCAAGGGATTCGCGCGTCATCACGGACGCGATTTCGATGTCGCCCATTCACATGGTTACCTGGGCCATAACACCGTCAGCCTTAATTTCTCAAATGCGCCCTTTAAGTTGGTTGCGAACAGCTGCCTGCATGATTCCCCTCCCTTCGGCAGATAATCATTGTAAGTACCTATTATTTTAAAAAAGTTTACAGGAAAAAAATGTAAAAAGATAGCAGAGACGAAAGAGATTTAAATACATAATTTGCGGTTGCAATTAAGTTTTTTTTGCTATAAGTTAATAAATATGCAAGTTTATAAAAAAGTATGGAGAAAATAGTCAGGAGATGAGCAGAATGGACTTCAATGCCAGAGCTTTAGAGCTACATGCTAATTACCGGGGAAAGATCGAAGTGGTAAGTAAAATAGGCATAAAAGACCGGGAAGACTTAAGTATAGTTTATACTCCAGGTGTAGCCGAACCTTGCCGCCAGATTCATGCCCATAGAGAGGAAGTCTATCGCTATACGGCTAAAAGTAATCTGGTGGCGGTAGTAACTGATGGTTCGGCGGTTTTAGGACTGGGCAATATTGGGCCGGAAGCTGCTATGCCGGTTATGGAAGGAAAAGCTATTCTTTTTAAGGAATTTGCTGGTATCGATGCTTTTCCAATATGTTTGGCCACCCAGGAGGTCGAAGAAATTGTAAAAACGGTAAAATATTTAGCCCCTACTTTTGGCGGCATAAATCTCGAAGATATATCGGCTCCCCGGTGTTTTGAAATCGAAAAAAGGCTGATGGAAGAAATAGATATTCCTGTTTTTCATGATGATCAGCATGGTACGGCAGTAGTTACAGCAGCCGGGCTTTTAAACGCTTTAAAAGTGGTGGGGAAAAAACTAGATGAAATAAGGGTCGTAGTTAATGGGCCAGGAGCAGCTGGAACTGCCATTACCAAGATGCTTTTAAGCTTAGGAACAGGAGAAATATTAGTTTGCGATGAAAAAGGCATCCTGTGGGCAGGAGATGAAAGGCTTAATCAACAAAAGAGGGAATTAGCCTATTTGACCAATAGAGAAGGCTTAAAAGGTACTTTGCGCGATGCTTTGCGAGGAGCTGATGTTTTTATAGGCGTTTCTGCTCCTGAAGTTGTCGATAAAGAAATGATAAAATCTATGCAAAAGGATGCCATAGTTTTTGCCATGGCCAATCCTATACCGGAAATTATGCCTCACCTGGCTAAAGAAGCAGGAGCCAGAATAGTTGCCACCGGACGTTCAGATTTCCCCAATCAGATTAATAATGTGCTGGCTTTCCCAGGCATATTCAGAGGGGCTTTGGATGTGCGGGCTAGGGTAATAAATGAAGAGATGAAAATAGCAGCTGCTTATGCTATTGCCGGCATAATAAAAGAAGAAGAGCTGCATGAAGAAAATATAATTCCCGATGCCTTTGACCGCCGCATTGTTCCAGCAGTTGCCGAAGCAGTAGGCAATGCAGCTATAAGAACGGGAGTAGCCAGATTGTAATAAATTGGCATTTTGGTAGTATATTATATATAGTTATAATAAAAATTAAAAAAGGTTATCATAAAACATTGAGCCTTAAGCGGATATTTTTTCCCCGCGAGAAAAAATATCCGCTTTTTTTATGGACTGAATGAATATAAAAATGGATAAATGACCAGAATAGTGTCTTTTTTATAAAATAATTTAGCCTGTAAAAATAAAAACTAGGTATAAAATTTTGGCATAAAAATTGCAAAAAATAAATGAATGGAAACCTTTATAAATTTTATTTTCAAAGTCAAAACTAAAATCAAATTCCCTCGGTTTTTGCATTATGGAAAGGGAGGTATTTATGGAACTCAAGGAAGTTATTAAAGCAAGAACTCTGGAAGAAGTGCTTGATGTACTGGATGAAAAAGGTGAAAAGGCCAAGGTGATTGCCGGAGGAACTGACCTGGTAATTCAACTGCGGGAAGGAAAGGTTAATCCGGAAGTTTTGGTAGATATTTCCGATGTGGCTGAACTTTGTTTTATTAAGGAGACTGGTGATTTTATCGAGATAGGGGCTGCTACCCGCTTTGTCAATATAAAAGAAAGCCCGGTAATAGGAAAACCTTTTAAAGGCTTGCAAGAAGCAGCCGGCCATGTCGGTTCTCCTCAGATAAGGAATTTAGGAACTGTAGGTGGCAATATATGCAATGCTTCACCTGCTGCCGATACGGTACCTGCCCTTTTAGCTCTGGATGCGGTAGCGGTTATAAAAAGCAAACAGGGTACCCGGGAAATGCCTTTGGAAGATATATATATTGATCGGGGCAAAGTGAAATTGGAACCGCAGGAAATATTGTATGCCGTGAAATTTTTAAAACCCCAACCGGGACAAGGATTGGGGTTTGTAAAACTGGGCCTCAGAAAAGCTCTGGCTATTTCGACTATATCCCTGGCTGTTTTTGTGGAACGGGGCGAAAATGAGGTGATAAAAAATATACGCATCGGTAGCGGAGCCTTATCTAGATTTCCGGTACGGGAACGGGAAGTAGAAGATTTTGTTAAAGGCAAAAAAATGGATAATACTGTTATTGAAGAAGCAGCTGAGGTTTTTGGACAGGTACTGGAAAAAAGGCTGGCTACCCGTCCGCCGGTAGAAAAAGATTTCAAACCGTATGCGATAAAAGGCGTATTCAAAGAAGCTTTAAATAAAGCATGGCAAAGAACAAAATAAGGTTTCGAGGTGAAAAAGATGAAAAAAATTAGTCTTACGGTTAATGGAAAGCTTTATCAGGTAGAAGTAGAAGAGGATATGAGGCTTTTAGATCTTTTGCGGGATAAACTGGGCTTTACAGGAGTAAAGGAAGGTTGTTCCGAAGGAGAATGTGGGGCCTGTTCAGTTATAATGGACGGAAAACTTGTCACCTCCTGTCTGATTATGGCTTTTCAGGCTGAGGGCAAAGAGATAATAACTATTGAAGGTCTGCAGAAGGAAGATGGAACTTTGCACCCGATACAGCAGGCATTTCTGGAAGAGGGGGCTGTGCAATGCGGTTTTTGTACTCCCGCTATGGTATTGGCCGCAAAAGCCCTTTTGGATAAAAATCCCCATCCGACTGATGAAGAAATAAAGGAAGGAATATCTGGCAACCTCTGTCGCTGCACCGGTTATGCCAAAATTGTAAGCAGTGTAAAGAAAGCAGCCGAATACCTCAATAAAGGAGGCAAATAGAATGAGCTTTAATGTTATAGGAAAAAGTGTAATAAGGGTAGATGGATTAGCAAAAGTAACCGGCAAAGCTGTTTATCCTCAGGATATATATATGGATGGCATGTTATACGGGAAAACCTTGCGTTCTACAGTGCCCCATGCTTATTTTACCCTTGATACCAGCAAGGCAGAAAAGATAGAGGGAGTAGTAAGGATATTTACAGCTAAAGATGTTCCGGGACATAATGCCCATGGCGTTTTGTTCAAAGATCATGAAGTATTCTGTGCGCAAAAGGTTCGGCGCATAGGAGACCCTTTAGCCTTTGTAGTTGCCACTTCGGAAAAGATTGCGCAAAAAGCCGTAGAAGCTATCGAAGTGAAATATGAAGAATTACCAGCTGTTTTTGACCCAGTAGAGGCTATGAAAGACGAAATTAAAGTACATGATGGAACCAGTAATATAATTTACCATTATAAGCTGCGAAAAGGCAATATTGAAGAAGGCTTTGCTAAATCCCATGTAGTGGTAGAGAATGTGTATAAAACCTCTATGGTAGATCATGCCTTTTTGCAGCCGGAAGCCGGAATAGCTTATGTAGAAGAAGATGGAACTATTGTCGTATGTGCCGCAACTCAGTATCCCCATTTTGACCAGCTGGAAATTGCTGAAGCTATGGGAGTTCCTGCGGAAAAAGTCAAGGTTATAAATCCAGCTGTAGGAGGGGCTTTTGGAGGAAGAGAAGATATTACCCTGCAGATACACCTGGCCATAGCAGCTGTAGCAACCGGCGGGCCGGTGAAAGCGGTATATTCCCGGGAAGAATCTTTTGTAGCCCATTCCAAAAGGCATCCGGAAATAATTAAGATTAAAACTGGTGCCGACAAAGAAGGCAAGCTTTTGGCTTTGGAAGCAGAAATAATTGCTGATACCGGAGCTTATGCTTCCTGGGCCATAAATGTAACCCGCAAATCAGGGATCCATGTAACAGGTCCTTATGTCATACCCAATGTTAAAGTAGATGCTTATGCAGTATATACTAACAATCCCTTCTGTGGAGCTATGCGGGGATTTGGAGCTACTCAGGTACCTATTGCTACTGAACAGCAGATGGATATGCTGGCCGAAAAGCTGGGTATAAGTCCGGTAGAAATAAGGCTTAAAAATGCCTTTACTAAAGGCTCGGAAACGGCTAACGGCCAGATTTTAACGGAAAGTGTACCTCTGATTACATGCATTAAGAAAGTTGCCGATGCGTTAGAAATGGCTTAAAAAGGGGGTAAAGCGAATGAAAAAAAGAGGCAAAGGAATAGCATGTATCTTTTATGGAACCGGATATGGCAACGGATTTCCTGATGTATCCAGAGCTTATGCCGAACTGCAGCCTGATGGTAAAGTGGCTATATATACAGGAGCAACGGAAGTAGGGCAGGGAGCCAAAACGGCATTAAGCCAGATACCGGCTGAGGTCTTGGGCCTTACCGTAGATGATATAATATTTATAAATGAAGATACCAGTATTACTCCTGATGCCGGTACCGCAGCGGCAACCCGTCAGACTTACAATACAGGTAATGCTATAAAAATGGCAGCTGAGGAACTGAAAAAAGAGCTTATCAATATTGCAGTCAAAGAGTTAGGATTAAATAGTGATGCAGGATTAGAGATGAAAGATGGTAAAATATATTTAAAAATTTTACCTGACAAATGTATTACTTTGGCCCAAATAGCTGCCAAGCAGTCTGAACCCTTGCGGACTTTTGCTACTTTTACGGCTCAAACTGTTCAGATTGATCCCGAAACGGGACAGGGAGCTCCCTATTGGCCATATACTTTCAGTGCCTGTGCGGTAGAGGTAGAAGTAGATACGGAAACTGGCCAGGTAGAAATCATAAAAGCTGCTCATGCCCAGGATGTAGGAAGGGCTATTAATCCCAAGATGATTGAAGGGCAGATGGAAGGCGGCTTTGCTATGGCTATGGGTTATGTGCTGTATGAAGATTTGGGGTTAGAAAATGGGAGAATATGGAATAATAAGCTTTCCACTTATATTATCCCTACCGCTATGGATATGCCGGAAATACAGAATATAATCGTAGAAGATCCCGAAAGTACAGCTCCTTATGGGGCTAAAGGGATTGGTGAGCCAGTAATGATTCCCGTAGGTCCTGCTATACTGAATGCTATTTATGATGCGGTGGGAGTGCGAATGACGGAAATACCAGTAACGCCAATGAAGCTTCTCCAAGCGATAAGAGAAAAAGAAAAACAAGGTGCGTAAAACCTAGCGGAATAAAATATAGAGGAGATGTCGTGTGAAAAAAGTAAAGGTAGAAGATGCTGTAGGTATGGTACTGGCTCATGACCTGACCCGTATCGTACCTGGTGAGTACAAGGGACCTGCTTTTAAAAAAGGGCATGTTATTAAAGAAGAAGACATCCCTCTCCTTAAAAGCATGGGGAAAAACCATATCTATATATTGGAAATGAACCCTAACCTGCTGCATGAAAACGAAGCTGCAGAAAGGATAGCCAGAGCTGCTGCTGGCCCTAATATAATTCTGTCAGAACCTGCAGAAGGCAAAATAAACTTTATAGCTGCTCGGGCAGGTTTGTTAAAGATTAATCTTAAACTTTTGGAAAAGATAAATGCCATCGATATGGTAATACTGGCTACCCTCCATAACCATACTCCGGTCAAGGAGGGACAGATTGTAGCCGGTACCCGGGTAATACCTTTGGTAATCGAAAAAGAAAAAATTGAACAGGTAGAAAAATACTGCGCTATAGATTCACCTCTTATATGGATAGAAGAATTGAAATCTTTAAAAATCGGCATAGTAGTTACCGGTACAGAGGTGTATGAAGGAAGGATAGAAGATAGATTTGGGCCGGTTCTGGCTGCCAAAGTACAAAACTATGGCTCTAATCTCCTTGCTACCTGTTATGCTCCTGATAATGTAGAAATGATTAAAGATAAGATAAAAGAGCTGATAGACCAGGGAGCAGAGTTAATTATGACATCAGGGGGCATGTCGGTAGATGCTGATGATGTAACTCCAACTGCCATCCGGGAAATAGCCGATGAAGTCATAACTTACGGATCTCCGGTACTGCCAGGAGCTATGTTTATGCTGGCTTATAAAGGTGATATACCTGTTCTGGGAGTACCTGCATGTGGGATGTTTTACAGAATAACCGTATTAGACCTGGTTTTACCCCGCATACTTGCGGGAGAAAAATTACAGAGGGCTGATCTTGTCAAACTGGCTCATGGCGGTATGTGCTGGGGATGCCCAACCTGCCATTATCCGGTATGCCCTTTTGGAAAGCAGGGATAGATAATGTTTATGGACAATTTTGATTTTGCGAATGATAAAAAAGAAATGATAAGCTTTGTGGGCGGGGGAGGTAAAACCTCCTCCATTTTTAAATTGGCCCATGAGCTTAAGGCTAAGAATAAAAGGATATTGGTTACGACGACGACGAAAATAATGGTTCCTAAGCCTGAAGATTTTGATGAACTGGTTATAATTCCTGAACCTAAGCTTAATGTGCTGCAACCTGAGCAGGGAACTATAACCGTACTAGGAAGGGAATTTCTGAATAAAGGGGAAAAATTGGCCGGAGTAAACCCCGGCTTTCTCGATGATATTTTCAGGTCCCGGTATTTTGATTACATACTGGTAGAGGCAGATGGGGCTAAACAAAAATCGCTTAAAGCCCCTGCAGCTGATGAGCCGGTTGTGCCTTCCCTTACTACTAAAACCGTAGGGGTTATTGGCTTAAGGGTATTGAACCGCAAGGTAGATGATGAAGTATTTAGAAGTGAAATTTTTAAAAACCTTTGTGGTGCTGGCGACATAGTAAATCTAGAACAGATTTTTAAGCTTATAACCCTTCCAGCAGGCCTTTTTAAAAATATACCGGAAAAAGCTGAGAAATATCTATTTTTAAACCAGGTAGAGGGAGAACCTGTAAAAAAGGCGGCTTTTATGCTGGCCGATATGCTAGGCAAAGCCGAGTTTTATCTAGATGGTTTAATAATAGGAAGCCTTAAGGAGGAAAAGTTTTATCCTCATCCCCAACGAGAAAAGATAACCGGTATTATTATGGCAGCTGGTTTTTCTGAGCGTATGGGGCAGGATAAGCTGCTCTTGCCTCTAAAAGAAGGATTTTCTCTGGTAGAAAAAGTCATAAAAGAAGCTTCCTTATCTGACCTGGATGAGGTGATACTGGTATATCAAAATCCGGCTGTAAAGGAAATAGGCGAAAAATACGGAGTTAAGACGGTTTTTAATCCGGAAGCTTTTAAAGGACAGAGTATTTCCGTAAAGATAGGTATTAAAGCTTCTGAACCTGTAGCTGATGGGTATATGTTTATACCTGGGGACATGCCTTTTCTTGATAAAGACCTTATAAATAAACTGCTTGCTGTTTTTAAAAAATCTACTTTTCCCATCATAGTACCTTTTTATGATGATGATCCGGGTATGCCTACCGTTTTTTCCCGTTCTCTCCGTTCAGAACTTTTAAATATAACCGGAGATGAGGGAGGACGAAGCATTATCCGGAAAAATCCCGGTAAGATAAAAAAGGTGTATATTGATAAGGGTTTCAAAGGTCTGGATATAGATACTCCCGAAGAACTAAAAAAATACATGGACTATCAGGAGATGGAGTAAATTGCTGAGAATAGCCAATAACAAAGTTGTTATAAGAGGGGCAGGAGATTTAGCTACCGGTATTGCCTGCCGGCTTCACCGTTCAGGTTTTAAGGTGTTAATGCTGGAGCTGGAAAAACCTTTAGTAATAAGAAGGACAGTAGCTTTTGCTTCTGCCGTCTGGGAAAAGGAATATACAGTGGAAGGTATTAAAGCAGTAAAAGCTGAGCAAATTGAAGATATATACCATATATGGGAAAAAGAAGTTATACCGGTTATGGTTGATCCAGAGGCCAGGATACTGAATTTTATAAAACCTGGTATACTGGTGGATGCGATTTTGGCTAAGAAGAACCTAGGCACCAGCCGGAAAATGGCACCTATTACTATTGGGTTAGGCCCAGGTTTCGAGGCGGGTGTAGATGTAGATGTAGTGATCGAAACTAAAAGAGGGCATAATTTGGGAAGGCTTATATTTCAAGGAAGGGCAGAAGAAAATACCGGGATTCCGGGTGAAGTTATGGGCTATGCCCGGGAAAGGGTTTTATATGCTCCGGCAGATGGAGTAATACATAATATTCTAGATATAGGAGAAAAGGTGCAGAAAGGGCAGACAATAGCGTATGTGGATAAGGAGCCGGTAATTGCTTCTATCGACGGCGTTCTGCGCGGACTTATAAGGAATGAAACCCAGGTTAGTAAGGGTTTAAAGATAGGAGATATTGATCCGCGCGGGGTAAAAGAATACTGTTTTACCATCTCTGATAAGGCTAGAGCCTTGGGAGGCAGTGTATTAGAGGCGATACTTTTTTTAAGGGAAAAACTTGATTAAAGAGGTAGGGATATGGAAAACATAATTTTAGACAGGGTGGTAAAAGAAATAAATCAGGGAAGAAGGGTAGCCTTAGCTATGGTTACCCGTATTTGGGGTTCCAGCCCTTCCCCTGAAGGAGCTATGATGGCGGTTTGGGAAGATGGAAATACGCTGGGTACGGTAGGGGGAGGCAGCCTGGAAGGGGAAGTTATTGCCAAAGCCCAGGAATGTCTGGCTAAAGGCCAAAACGAGGTTTTTACTTTTGAATTGAATAATAAAGAGGCGGAAACCAGCCTTAACATGATTTGCGGAGGAAAGGTAGAAGTTTTTATACGGGTTTTTATTCCCCGACCTAAACTGCTGATTGTTGGCGGAGGTCATGTAGCTTACGAAATATATAAGCTGGGCAAATTTTTAGATTTTTATACTGTTATTTTTGAGGATCGTCCTGAATTCGGAAATTTTGAAAGATTTCCCCAGGCTGACGATATAAAATTAGGGGACATAAAAACTATGCTGAGCGAATACCCGATTGATGAAAACTGTTATATAGTGATAGTAACCAGAGGACATGCCGGTGATGAAGAAGCCCTGCAAACAGTTATAAACAGCAATGCAGCATATATTGGAATGATAGGCAGTAAGCGCAAGGTTTCTTTGATCCGGGAAAAACTCAGAAACCAGGGGATAGGTGACGAAAAGTTAAATAAAATATATGCTCCCATCGGACTAGATTTAGGAGGGGATAGACCTGCTGAGATAGCGTTCAGTATAATGGCAGAAATACTTCTGGTTAAGAATAAAGGGCAGCTAAGACACTTGAAGCTAGGAGGTGAATAAAAATAGAGTCCAGGCATATATTTTGCCGTAATAATGAACAAGCCATAGATCTAGAACATGATCCGAATTTAGAAGAAGCAGTTATTCATTTTCGCCCTTGTGAAAATGTAGTCCAAACTAAAAAAATAAAACGGCAGGATTTAGAAAAAGTTATTTTTGAAGCTATAAAAGAAAAATTTTTTTAATGACAAATATAATGTGCTGAAGACTAGCTCTATTAAGCCATGGGAGCTAGTTTTTTTATAAATGTAAATACTTGACCGGAAACAATTTTTGGTATAAACATAAGTAAACAGGAATAAATACAGGGGGGATTAGGTTTATGGCTAAAGTTACAGTGGAGAGGGATGGGCATGTTTTGCTCATAGGGATGAACCGTCCGGAAAAAAGAAATGCCCTGGATGTGGAAATGTATATGGAACTGGCCGCTGCTTACGGCAAACTGCATCGCGATCCCGATTTATGGTGCGGACTAGTTTTTGCTCATGGCGATCATTTTACAGCCGGGTTAGACCTGGTAGAGTGGGCTCCTATTTTCAGTCAGGGAAAGCTTCCGGAATTAGATGAAAGCCTGATTGATCCTTTTGGTCTTGATGAAGACCGCAGGCTGAGCAAACCTTTAGTTATGGCAGTACAAGGTATATGTTATACCATAGGCTTTGAGATGCTCCTAACTACAGATGTACGGATAGCAGCCTCCAATACCCGTTTAGCCCAGATTGAAGTGAAGAGGGGAATTTATCCGGTAGGGGGAGCAACAGTAAGGCTGTTTCAGGAAATCGGTTGGGCTAATGCCATGCGTTATTTGTTAACCGGTGATGAAATAACTGCCGATGAGGCCTACCGTTTAGGTCTGGTGCAAGAAGTAACCGAGGTGGGAAAACAGTTCGACCGAGCTTTGGAAATTGCTCACCGTATTGCCAAACAGGCACCTTTAGGCGTGCAGGCTATACTCCGCTCGGCTCGTATTGCTCAAATTCAAGGCAATAAAGCTGCTCTGGAGAGATTATTTCCTGATATCGGACCTATAATGCAGAGTGAAGATGCTCAGGAAGGAATAAGAGCCTTTATCGAGAGAAGAGAAGCTGTATTTAAAGGAAAGTAAAGTTAGTTTTAAATTTTTTCTTTCCATTTGCATATATTAATTATGATTCGGCCATAATTATTGACAAAGTTTACTTTTAGGCCGAAAGGAGAAAAGAAGATATGTCCAGAATTGTTAAATGCATGTGCGAAGAGTGTTTGTATAATAACAATAATGCATGTACGGCCGATGCTGTGGAAATTAAATCCAGCAATAACCTGCGCGTAAATAGTCCTGATGACACCATGTGTAATACTTTTAGGTCCAGAAAAGGGGGAAAGGATAAGGAAGGCAATATATATACTTCGTTATAAACTTATTCTTATCTTATATTTGACATATTGTCAGGGTATATGTTATTTTTATTTTTAATGGAATATTAAAAACAAGGTCAGGCTTTAAAAGCCGGGCCCTGATTAGTGGGCAGCGGAATTACCGCGGGACTGCAATACATATTGAAGTTCTGCGGTAATTTTTTAGTTTTAGGGGGGAGATAAGAATGCATATGCTTACGGTGAGGATTAATGATTTTTTGCTGGCTAGGCTTTTAAGAGAAGGATCTGATTTGCAAGATATAAACCATCCGGAGGGCAGAAGAAAAGTAGCCTATCTGGAAGCCTGGATAAGTATAATAGGCAATCTGGTTTTAGCCCTGCTTAAGTTTATATTCGGAATAATTTTAAACAGTATAGCTCTTTTGGCTGATGCTGTACACACGGCATCAGATGTGCTGACTTCTTTTATGGTGCTTTTAGGTTTTAAACTTTCTTCTATACCACCCGATGAAAAACATCCTTATGGGCACGGGAGGATCGAATTTATTGCCACATTAATCATTGCCTTAATGCTTATAGGAGTAGGAATAAAATTTGGTCTGGAATCTTTTGCCCGTTTGAGGACGCATATAGTAGTAGAAGGAAGTTTAGGAATCGCATTATTTATGGTTTTAGCCGGGTTGTTAAAAGAGCTGATGTCTCGTATTTCTATTGATTTAGGCAATAGAATAAAAGCCCCGGCTTTGCTTGCAGATGCCTGGCATCACCGTACAGATGCTTTAGCTTCTATTTTAGTCGCCGTGGCTATATTAGCTTCTAAATATGGTTATTATAAGGTGGATGCTGTATTGGGCCTGGTAGTTTCCGTATTGATTATATATACGGGAATTGAAATATTTATAGATGCTTCTTCTAAAATTATCGGGGAAAGTAATGCGGAAGATGTAGCTAAGATTTCTAATTTAGCCTGTTCGGTAGAAGGGGTAGTTGCTGCTCATGATATAAATGTGCATAATTATGGAGGTAATAAAGCTATTTCTCTGCATATTGAAGTTGAGGATAATTTATCTATGGAAATGGCTCATGATGTAGCCCATGAAGTTGAAAATCTGATTAATAAAAATATGTATGCTTCAACTACGGTACATGTAGATAAAGTTAAGAAAAAATAAAAACTAAGTCCCCTGGCGGCTTAATCCAGGGGACTTTACTATTAATCTAGGGCATAAAAATACCGCCATCACAGTGGATTACCTGTCCGGTTATATAAGAAGCTTCATCACTGGCTAAAAAAAGGCATAGATTGGCTACTTCTTCGGGAGTGCCGGGACGGGCAAGAGGAGTAATTATTTTCATCATTTCTCTTATATGTTCTGGTATTTGCATATACATATCTGTTACAATGGTTCCAGGAGCTACAGCATTTACATTTATTCCTTTACTACCAAGTTCTTTGGCTAATGCTCTGGTAAACCCAACTACGCCTTCTTTGGCGGCAGAATAATTAGTCTGACCAATGTTACCAAATCTTCCGGCCGAAGAAATATTGATTATTTTTCCATATTGTTTTTCGCGCAAGATATTTACAACTGCCTGTGTACAGTAAAAAATTCCTTTTAAATTTACATCCAGAACCATATCCCAGTCTTCTTCTTTCATTTTGTGGAACATGGCATCACGGGTTATTCCAGCATTATTTACCAGAATATCGATGGTGCCAAATTTATCAACTGCTTCCTTTACCATATTATCAACATCCGTGCGGTTTCTTACATCAACTTTAAAGGCCAGGACTTCCGCTCCTAGTGTTTTTAACTCTTCAGCTGTTTTTAAAATAGAGGCTTCATCAATATCACATATAACCAGTTTGGCACCTTCTTCGCCAAATCTTTTGGCAATAGCATAACCTATACCTTTACCGGCTCCGGTAACAATAGCGACTTTATCTTTTAAGCGCATATTACCCCTCCCTGTTGAATTCCTTAGCTACTTCTTCCCGCAAGGTTTTTTTATCGATTTTTCCTAAAAGGGTCATGGGAAGGTAATCGCGCAGAACAAATTCCCTGGGTATCTTATATTTAGCTAAATGTTTGCTTAAGTAGTTTTTTAAATCCTCTAAGTCAATTGACATGCCGGGTTTAGGAACAATATAGGCTCTACCTACTTCGCCATATACTTCATCAGGAATAGCTACACAAGCTGCCAGCATAACCCCTGGATAGCGCATAATATATTCTTCAATTTCAGCCGGATAGACATTTTCGCCTCCGGTTATATACATTTCCTTGGAACGGCCGACAAGCCTTAGATCTCCATTTTCATCTATAAAACCGAGGTCACCTGAATAGAACCAGCCTTCTTCATCGAAAGAAGCTTTATTAGCTTCCGGCATTTTATAATAACCTTTGCAAACTACAGTGCCTCTATAAGCTATTTCACCTATTTGTCCCTGAGGCACTTCGCGGCGTTCTTTATCTACCAGTTTCATTTCCACTTCAGGAACGACTTTACCTACGGTTTCATTAAGCTTTTCCAGGAAAGCTCCCGGTTCTGTATAGGTTATAAGGCCGGTAAGTTCGGTTAATCCCAGACAATTGTAGCAGTTATCACACATAGTAGTTTTAATCTTCTTTAATACTTCTAAGGGAGCAGGGGCTCCACTTATTACAACTGTTCTAAGGGATGATAAATCATATGAATTATAATCTTCGAGGGCAAACTCCATTACAAACATAGTTGGTACCTGGCCGAGTATAGTAATTTTATGTTCTTGTATTAACTGCAAAGTTTTAACGGGATTAAAAGGTTCGAGCACCTGGGTGGAATGGGCGATAATGGCGGTAGTTCCGACTTCAGTAGCTCCGCTGATGTGATTCATAGGCAGGTGATTCATCCAGATATCATCAGGAGTAGCTCCACATTGTGCTATTTCTATGAGGCCGAGATGGATAATATTGCGGTGAGTAAGCATTGCTCCTTTAGGTTTTCCGGTACTTCCGGAAGTATAAACAATTATAAGAACATCATCAGTAGAAACCTGTTTTTCTCTTCCCTCTAAGAGAGGCAGGAATTCTTGGTATTCTTTGTCTATAATTTCTTGAAATCCTACGGCATTTTCTATTCTAGGGACATCATCAAATATTACTACATGTTTTACGGAAGGACAATTTTTTAATATGCCAGGGATTCTCTGCTGATAGTCGAATTCATACATTTTACTGATACTGAATAAGCAGGAAGCTTCTGAATTGTTAAGGATGTATTCTATTTCTGTATCCGTATGGCGGGTTCCAATACCTACCACGATAGCTCCTATTCTTGATGCTGCCATATAAAGGTAGAAGAATTCGGGCCTGGGTATAGTAAGATAAGCAATGCGGTCTCCTTTGTTAATTCCAATTTTTAAAAGATAACAGGCTAGACGTTCGACATTAGCAGCAAACTCTTGGTAGGTTATTTTTTGATCCCTGAAAATAAAAGCCGGTTTATCAGGGAATTTAAGGGCTGCCGATTTCATATAGTCGGATACCAGAGTTAAGGCTCCTTCCGTCCTATTCATATAATCCCCCCTTTGTTTGAATAAAAAATTAAAATAGCCTAAAGAAGTTAATTAATCCCTCCTTTCGTTTTCCAAGATATGCTTATATATATAGTATACAAAATATAATTTATTTAAAGAATATTTAAAAAATTAAAATATATTCGCCGACTATATAAGATATAATTTTGCTTTTATCAGTAGAAGAAATACAATATAATTTTAATCAGCTACTCAAGCGGGAACATGGATCAAGAAATGCAAGATGGGGAGTAATAACATATGCATCATAAAGGAAGAATAGTTTTCGGTTTACTGTCTGTTATTCTTTGTCTTGCAGCAGAATAAAAAAGTTAGGGTATAATTTTTTTTAATCTTTTATAGTTTACATAATGTTCATTATAGGAAGTTTATAAAAAGATAAAAAACCAGGCTGAAAAAGCCTTATCAGAGCTAATCAGCCTGGTTTAAACTATTTTCTATGCCGTTTCATAATAAATATTTTCTTTTTCAATTCCTGCTTCACTTAATAAGTTCAAACCGGCTTCTATCATAGCTGGAGAACCGCACATGTATATTTTATATTCATTTAAATCGAGTTCACGCATTATATCCGTTACCAATCCCTTTTTACCCTTCCATTCTTTATCATCATCAGACACTACGGGAATGTACTCAAAATGGGCATAATTTCTTGTTAACTCATCAAAATATGACTTATAAATCAATTCATTTTTATTTCTTACCCCATGAATAAGTTTGATATGATCAGCTCCCTTTGCCAGAGCTTCTTCTACCATGGCTAAAAATGGGGTTATCCCTATGCCGCCGGCTACGAAAAGCAGTTTTTGAGCAGCAGGATTTTTCAAAACCATGGCTTCTCCCATAGGACCTCTTAAAAGAACCTTGTCCCCTACTTGGAATTTATTAAATATTATGCCTGTTCCATATCCTTTAGGAACTTTTTTGACTATAATTTTAAGAATACCTTTATGGTAATAGGATATCGAATAAGCCCTGTACATAACAGGATAGTCTTGTATTTTTACGAGTATAAATTGCCCGGCCTGAAAACTTATCGTGGTAGGGTTTAAAAGTTTAAAGGTATATTCGCGCGTATCCTTATTGAGTTCCTTAATATCAGTTATTTGCGCTGTAATTTCCGCCGGTTTAGTATTTATTTTTGCGGTCATAGTTTCTTTTATAAATAAAGCTTCTTCTCGAGGCTTTAGGGATAAAATTCCCGCCGGGCAGTTTTTTACACATGTTTGGCATTTTATGCAATGATTGTTGTCCAGCTGATTATCATCGTTGAACTCTAAATAAGGGGTTAATTGCATAGGACAAACCCGGGCACATTTCCCGCATATATGGCACATATCCTTGTTGGCTATCGTGACTTTGGCATCTGTTTTATGATTAATTTTTAATAAATTACCTAATTTGTAGAAAAGAATTTGCATGGTCCCCATAGGACATATTCTGCACCAGGCTCTGGGAGCAATGGTAAGGGCTAAAATAGTGCCCAGGATAGTTACTACTAGATAATTTGTTACAAATATATAGCCTAACTTATCTATAAAGGGGGTAGTTCCCCATAAAGATATTACTTTAGCCAACCTGCTTCCCAACATATACATAAACCAGGCAAACATAAGAAATATAGTAACTTTATGCTTAAGCCAGGCTGGTAATGAAATATTGCGGCTTACAGGCATAATTATGCCATCAAAAAAGCTTCCATGCGGGCATATGTTTCCACACCAGTATTTTCCCTTAAGCATTCCTAAAATCATCAACGTAAGCATTATAGGTATCATAAGTAAACCTAATTTAGGATACCATAACCCTCCCACCGCAACTAGAAAGATAAAAAGCCAGACATATTGGCGCAAAGGAGTAAAAATGCGATTAGTTTTAATATAAAATTCCATATTTTATTACCTCCCTGTAACTATAATTTACATATACATATACCCCCTATAAGTATATGCAGATTAAATTTTATTAGAAAAACAGCGAAGAGTCAAGCAAAAATAAAAAGACAAAGCCGATTATCAGCCGACTTTGCCTTTTAATTAGATTAAGCTTCATTTAAATTATATAAAACGCATCTTATTTTGAGTAATATTTTCTTCTTCTGCTTTCCAGATCGTATCCGGAGAAGTTAGAAAATCGAAAAGCTCTTTTTTTAATCCGGTAAGGGTTTCTCCACTGCGAACTACTACTTCTATATTCCAGTTAAGCTGCAGATTCTCCCCTTCCAGAGCTATTTCTACCAGTTTGCCTTCCTTGATTTCCTTTTCCACCACCGGATAAGGGATTATGGCCAGGCCTACATTATTTAGAACTGCCTGTTTCATCGCTTCCCAGTTGGTTATTTCCATGACAATGTTCATATCATCCAGATTATATCCTATACTTTTCAGATAAGAATTAAACAAATAGCGCAGGGTAGCTTCTTCTTCTCTAGCAATAAAAGGTTCCCTCATTAAATCCTGGATGCTTATATTGCGTATTTTTTTCCACTTAGCATTAGCAGGAGCTACCAGCACAAGTTTATTGCTTGATATTTTATGTCTTTCTATATCAGGGCCATAACTCATATCTCCTTCAATTACCCCAATATCCAGACTTCTTTCCCGCAGGGCTTCTATGATTTCATAAGAATGGGCGATATCTACCCTTACATAGGCATTAGGATGACGGGCTTTAAAAACCTTTATCGCCGAGGGTAAAAAGTAGTTCCCCGGGGAATTGCTTGCGCCCAGCTTTATAAATTCTTTAGTAGAACCGCTTATCTTGGCAAGCTCTGCCTCCATTTCATTAAACAGAGCCAGTATCTTTTCCCCATATTCATAAAACTTTTTGCCGGCCTCGGTAAGTTTCACTCCACTGCTTCCGCGTTCAAAAAGCTCCACATTATAATACTGCTCCAGTGATTTGATCTGTGAACTGATAGCCGGCTGAGTAAAATTCAGTATTTTCGCTGCTCTCGTAAAACTTTTTACCTGAGCAATAGTCCGAAAAATTTCAAATTGCTCAATGTTCATTTCTTCACCCCGTTAATGTGTATAAGATATTTACACCTATTAGTTGTTCGACAAAATATAACCATTTGTTTTTAATTATACCATAATAATAATTAATATGGTACAAAAAGAACAATAATATATTAACAAAAAAATGGATAAAGTCAAGGAATTAATAAAAAATGTTATTGGAATATATTTATAACATATCCATAATTTACTTTCAAAAATAAGAAGGTTTTTGCTAGTATTTGTCGAAAATTGAAGTTGCTTACTTATTTGTACAAAAAACAATAATTAAGGAAAGGAATGATAGCAGGTGAAAAAGGTAAGCAACTTCAAACGACGATTGGCGCAGGCCACCCTTTTTACTTTTTGCAGTTTTTCGTTGCCATTTTTACATGCTGATGCCGCAGATGCTGTTACTATAACTTATTCCGGACCTATAGAATACAAAGTTACTACCTATGATGCTTTTAACAGTTCTTCACTCAATAATACATATACTCCTGTCACAACTAGTATTAATGGAAGGATTTATACATATTATACGGTAACCTCCAATACATATAACAATCAGTCTGAGGCTGCTTTAAAATTACCAGATACCTCTACTAATACTAAATCGGCTGCAGTTGAAATAAAAACGGTGGCTGCAGGTACTAAATGGGCAACCGAACTCTACATAATCCGGAGTTCTAAACCAGGCCCTACGGTAATGATTGTCGGAGGAATACATGGAAATGAAACTGCCGGATACAGAGCAGCCGAAAAAATTAAGGATTGGAAAATAAACTGTGGCACTTTACTGGTTTTACCTCAGGCCAATAAGCTGGCGATACAGGCTAATAAGAGATATATTGAAGGTGAACCTGATTTAAACCGTTCTTTCCCTAAAAGGAGTTCAGAATCTGGCGATACTGTGCTGGCCAGAGCAATATACCGCACAGTAAAAGAATATAATGTGGACTGGCTTATGGATATGCATGAGGGATATGATTTTTATAAGAATTCCTCTACTAATTCTGTAGGACAAACCCTCATATATTATCCAAATTCTGATACCAAGAGGATAAGTGAAAAAATCGTTAATACTCTAAATTCTGGCATAAAGACTTCATATAAGCAATTTTCCTTGCTGCGTTATCCTGTACAGGGAAGTTTATCCCGGTCTAGTGCAGAATTTTTAGGGGTTAAGAGCTTTATATTTGAAACCGCTCAAAAACAGGATTTATCTGAACGTATCAACTATCAATTAAAAGCGGCGGAAATATTGCTGCAAGAATTAGGAATGAGGTAGAAATATTATCGGCCGGAGCGGTTAATTCTTACGGGAGATATATTATTAACCCTCCGGCTGCGGTTTCTGTTACCAGGGTTTGGAGCTATAATACTTCTGTTATTTATTGATATTCTATTATTTCTTGTTGCTTGCTGGTTATTAGTTCTTATGGTAATCTTGCCGGCACTAGTACCAGTCTTATTTTTATCGTATATGCGCTTAGGAGTAATATTCCAAAAAACTCGAAAATCAGCAGTTTCATCCCAGACGATATCTTCTTCTATCATCTGGGGTATTATTTTCAGATGTTCCCTGTACATATGGTACAGGTCCGTGTTTCGAATATCATTCCATAGATAATGGAAATATTTTTTTAAATAACTATGATCTCCATTGTAAAAAGCTTTTTGCACCTCGGGTGAGCATAAATAATGGGCAGACAGATAAGGATATCTGCTGACTACAATTTTAGCCAAGCATAATACGGCAGCCGTTATATGAGGAGAAACCAGCCAGCTTCCCAGCGTGCGGTATTCAAAGCCACCGTGCTCTTTTTTTCTAAAATCTCCTATAAATCCATATTTTTTTCTCCTTTTAGCGGCTGTTAAAGGATTTTCCATTAAAGAAACTATTATTCCCAAATAATTATCTAAAGCACGCAGAAGCTTAAAATTAAGCTCAACATTGCTGAAATGAATATGTCCTCCTATATAATAGCCGTTAAATGGCTGGCTTCCCGCCAGCCATTTAATATTTTTGTAAGGAGCTAATTTATTTGCGGATAATAAAGCTTGTTTTATATTTTGCGTAAGTTCAAGTGGGGATGGAGTTGGCTTAGGTCTTATTTCCGCAATAGGTCTTTGCTGGCGATTAGGCATTCTTATATTGTCACATCCTACCATACCTTCACGCGGGAAAAAATCAGATGCCGCTATTATTTTTTGAGTTTTGGCATTAATTATCATAAATTCAGGATCGGCTCCCATTTTTATTTCTTTATTTTTTATGTTTTCTACCGTGTACATTTTTTTAAGATATGATTTAATAGCTTCTATTTCTTTTTTGCGCAGTATAGGCGAGGGGTCTATATGGCTTATTTTATATTGTTTGCGTGTATTTAAAATTATAACTACTTTAGCTATATCCAGGCCTAAATAGTATACAGCTTTCCTTGCTATCTCTATTATTTTGGGATTATCGATTTCATATATACATCTGGATGGTTTTTTGCTTTTAACTGGATTTTTCATCTGCATGGATATGACATTAAAATCACACATCAATACTTCATAGCTACAGGTTATTCTATCAAGATTATTTTCATTTACCAAAGGCAGGTTATTTAAACTTAATATCTCTTTATACCTTTCTTTTTGGAGATTATTTATGGCTTCTAAAGAATTTATCAGTAATTTATGATCAGAGTTTTTATCCAGGATGTGCATCTCTATATACTCATTCTGCCCTGTATTTATATAATTTATCTTTACTTCTTGCCATTCATTCTGTATCAGGTTTTTTAGTTCTTCTCCCGTTTTGTTGCGAGAATAAAAAAACACGATATTCATGCTAACAAGCCTTCCTTTTCGAGATTGAATTCGCAGCAAAGATAAAATAATCGGTAAGTAATTCCAGATGTTTTTGGCGTATGTGTTCTTCATCAAAGCTGGCAGGTTTAGAGTTTACTTCCAATATATAGGTACTGCCTTCTTCATCTACCCCTATATCTAAAGAAAGTATAGCTAGATTTAAATTTAAATCTTTTTCCAGAATTTGCGGGACATGGTCGCACAGAAAAGTGATATCAGTTTTTATATTCTTTAATTTTTCTCGTCCCCAAACCAGGCTGATTACTTCTTCTAGCGAAGCAGCTTTCCCCCCATTGGGAATATGGGTTACGAAGCGTTCAGGATGAGCTACCCTTACTCCTATTCCCGTTAAAGTCCACTCACCATTGCCATCTTTTTGGATTTGCGTTCTTAAGTCAAATACCCTTCCTTTATATCTGGCCAGCCTAATCCCTTCCTGTAGCAAATAGGATTTAGGATATAAAATGTATTTTCGCAATTTAAGGTACAAATCCTTATATGAATGGCATGGTATCCACCTTAAAGGTTTTTGGTCGGCACAGGCAAATATAAAGCCGTTTTGGTAAGGATGTTTAGTAATTTTTATAATTCCTTTTCCCCGGCTGTTATTTTGGGGTTTGAGAAAAACATCGTTATATAAGCTAGTAAAATCTCTTAAAGCTGATTTAGAAAACAGCGAAGTTCGAGGCAAAAAAGGAGCTATATGAGGATAATCTTTTAATGTTTGGTATATTTCCCATTTATTTAGAAAACGGGTATTAAATATAAAGATGTTTTCGTGGGCAAGTTTTTTTAAAATATTTTGTATATAAGCTTTTTTTTCATCACTTCGATAAGATAGTCGATTATATATAATAAGCGGAAAATCAAAATACTTGCTAACCCAGCGGTCATTTTTATTTAAAGTAATTCCTTTAATTTTTTTTCTTCTCCATGCTATATCCAGAGGATGGAAAAAAAATATCACTATATCTTTCTTTTTTCCCCATAAAATCATTTCACGGTATAAGCGCGCCGTTTTTCCCCCGGCATAAAATATATGGTGATGATTTCTGCTAAGGAGCACTCCTACATATATATGGCTATGGCTAGTTCCCTCCGCCTTCATCTGCTATCTCCCTTATGATTCATTTACAGGTTTACTCCATAATATGAAGTCTTGCCCCCTTAGGTGCCTTCCCTGGTAGACATAAAAAAAAACGGCCATATAGGCCTTTTGGTGTAAGCATTTTATTCTTTCCAGTATGTGGGCATAAATAGAATCAAAGCTGGATATATTTCCAGACGTCCTATGAGCATCAGTATACTTAAAATATATTTGCCTAAATAAGGAATATGAGAATAGTTTTCAGTTGGACCAACTATACCGAAGCCAGGTCCGATATTACTGATACATGATAATGAAGCAGTAAAAGAAGTTATTCTGTCCACATCTAGGGCAGCAAGAATTAAAGTGGATACTAATACAAGTATTATATACAGGAAAAAATACTGCAAAACATTTATAACCAGATTATTACTCAAAACCTTATCCTCAAAACGTAAAGAAATCAAAGCTTTAGGATGCAACATCTGTTCTAATTCAATTTTAACTCTCTTTAACATTATCATGTATCTGCCTACTTTTATATTACCTGCTGTAGAGCCTGCACATCCTCCTATAAACATGAGTAAAAATATAACACTTTGTCCTAAAGGATTCCATTTTTCATAATCGGCAGTTGCAAATCCAGTAGTCGTAAGGATTGATACTACTTGAAACAATGAAGTGCGAATCCTTTCTTCATAGTCAGGTATTGTTTTTAAAGATATAAAAACTAAAAAGGCAGCAACTAACACTATACATGTGTAAATTTTAAATTCGGAATTTTGCCATATACGTTTCAAGGTACGGTTTTTATAAGCAAAATAGTACAGCGAAAAATTAGCTCCGGCTAAAAACATAAAAACAATTATAATCCATTGAATTTGAGCATTATAAAAAGCTATACTTTCATTTTTAGTAGAAAATCCCCCTGTTGCCATAGTGGTAAAAGTATGACATAGGGCATCAAAGATATTCATACCAAAAGATATCAAAAAAATAAATAAAATAAGGCTTAAAATTACATATGTAATCCATAGAAGCTTAGCCGTTTCCCTTATGCGGGGACTTAGTTTTTCTGACATGGCCCCCCCAGGTATTTCGGCCCGGAATAACTGATTGGCTCTCACTCCCATACTAGCAATTATAGCTACGAAAAGAACCATAATTCCCATGCCTCCAAGCCACTGGGTAAGGCTGCGCCAGAAAAGGAGGCTGTAAGGGAGAGCCTCAATATCGATAAGTATAGATGCTCCGGTAGTTGTAAAACCGGATACGGTTTCAAAAAATGCATCGGCAAAGGTTGGGAAATAGCCGCTAAAAACAAAAGGCAGAGAACCGAAAAGAGAAGCTGAAAGCCAGCCTAGAGTTACGATAGCAAAACCTTCCCGATAGTTTATTTCATAATTATGCCGGTATATGTAACTTAGCAATATACCGAAAAAAATAGTTATTGCTGCTCCGGAAAGGATACTTTTAAAAACAGGCTCTCCGAAATAGATGGCCCAAATTAGAGAAGTTAGCATGGCTATGCCTATTATAATTAATATTTTGCCTATATAGTTCAAAACAACTTCTTTTCTTACCACAATGAATTTTTGCCTCCAGAAGTAAATATTTTTTCTACTTTATGGATGCTGTGAGGTAAGCTGAAGACCATCAACTGGTCATTAGGTTTTATAACACTATTACCATTGGGAATTATAACTTGTCCGTTCCGTACAATTGCTCCCACTACTGAACCACTTGGGAATTTAATTCTTTTGAGTTCTTTACCTACGGCTACTGAACCTGCCTGGGCAAAGAATTCTAAAAGCTCTGCCCTTTCATCACCCAGTACCGTAACTGATACCACATTGCCTTTGCGGATATATTTAAGTATAGCACCAGCTGTAAGTATGCGGGGGCTTAAAACTATATCAATGCCAATCTGTTCCATAAGTGGCATTATATCTGCCCTTTTAATTTTGGCAATCGTTTTTTTGGCCCCTAAATTTTTAGCAATTAGACAGGAAAGCAGATTTATCTTATCATCATCGGTTACTGCTACAAAGAGATCTGACTTCTCAATATTTTCATTTTCCAGCAATTCCAGGTCACTGCCGTCTCCATGAATTACCAGACTATGCTTGAGCCTGGCTGATACTTCACGGGCTCTTTTTTCATTTTTTTCTATAATCTTGATATTTACAGGAATTTTTTCTCTTTCCAGAATATGCGCCAAATAACAGCCGGTACGACCTGCACCTAAAATAGTAAGGTGTTCTACCTTTTTCCGATAAATGCCTAATGATTTTAAAACTTCTGCCATATCGTTAGTATTGGCCATAATATAGAGATGATCGCCTGGTTTTATCACATCATTTCCGCTCGGCACAATCATTTTATGCTTGCGGACAATGGAAACAATTACATATTTGGAAGTATCTAAATCTCTGAGTTGCATGTTAATAACAGGCGATTTATCAGGCACTACCAGCTCTACCAGCTGTACTTTTCCATCTGCATAATATTCCACATCTAATACTTCAGGATTTTTTACAATTTTCGCAATTTCTTCAGCAGTTACCCTTTCCGGATTTATGATAAGGTCGATACCTAACAAAGATTCAGGTGAGAAGTGGGGGGTTTCTACATATTCCGGATTGCGGACCCGGGCTATGGTAGTTTTTACTCCATACTGTTTAGCCAGCAAACAGGCGATCATATTGAGTTCATCATATTCCGTAACTGCTACCACCATTTCTGCCGATTTAACCCCTGCCATCTCTAATATACTCCAGGAAGCCCCGCTTCCCTGTATCACCTGTACATCCAGAGTTTCTTCAATTAGTTTGGCTCTTTCTTCATCTTGTTCAATGACAACTACATCCTGGTTTTCAGATGATAGGAGCTGGGCAATACTAAAACCGACTTTTCCGGCACCGATAATTATAGATTTCATTTTTCAACCCACCTAAACATTGAATCTAAAGTGAATTATGTCACCGTCTTTAACAATATAATCCTTGCCTTCCAATCTAAACAATCCCTTTTCTTTTACGGCGGCTATGCTTTTTAGTTCATATAAAGCCTGATAATCTATTACTTCTGCTCTGATAAATCCCCGCTCTATATCCGAATGAATTTTACCGGCTGCTTTTTTGGCCGTAGTTCCCTTTTCAATTGTCCACGCCTTTACTTCATCTTCCCCCACGGTGAAGAAAGATATAAGACCTAACCTTGCGTACATGCTGCGGGCAATTTTTACTATTCCTGGCTCTGTAAGTCCCATTTCCTGCATAAAAATTTCTTTTTCTTCTTCGCTGAGCTCGCTTATTTCTTTTTCTAGATGGGCAGAAACTTCTACCACCGGAATATGCTTATGGTTAAGGAGGCTTATGATTTTTTCCCGGTCTTTATAATCGCTGCCGCTTAAAACTTTTTCATCGACATTTAAGCATACCAGCATAGGTTTGGTAGTTAAAAACTGATAATTTTGTATTATTGCTGTTTCTTCTTCATCTAGCTCTACTGATGATAGAGGTTTTTCCTCTTCCAGGGCTTTTTTGAGCTTTTCCAGCAA
Organism: Thermosyntropha lipolytica DSM 11003; assembly: GCF_900129805.1. Taxonomy (GTDB): domain Bacteria; phylum Bacillota; class Syntrophomonadia; order Syntrophomonadales; family Syntrophomonadaceae; genus Thermosyntropha; species Thermosyntropha lipolytica. The sequence goes on along the minus strand of NZ_FQWY01000007.1, from coordinate 68,065 downwards.
TGCCAGTTCTTTTAGCATTTGATTCTTCTTTTTATTGGCATTTATTCTTTCGATACGCTTTTCGATTAAATCCAAGTCGGCTAACAAAAGTTCATAATTTAAAGTTTCAAAATCCCCGAGAGGATTTATTTCACCATTTATTTCATCTTCAAAAGCACGCACTACATGTAAAAGAGCATCAGCTTTTCTTACCGCATCCAAAAAAACCGAGGCTGATTTTCCCTCTCCTGGGACCAACCCGGGAATATCTACAACCTCCAGCTGAGCATAAGTTGTCCTGCGGGGATTAAATAAACTTGATAAAAAATCTACCCTGGCATCAGGTATGCGGGCCATAGCCGTATTAGTTTTGCCAGCAGTAAGTTTTCCTTCCTTGTTTCCGGTTAGCAATTCATATATAGTAGTTTTCCCGACCATTGGAAGTCCAATTATGCCTAGCTGCATATTTTTCTTCAATCCTTTCCCTGATAGTTGAAAATATCAAAACATATTATATATTATCTGCAGCAAAATTCCAGAGGATGTTTTATTATATTATTTTATGACTTGGTTTACATAATATAAATTAGGTTAACCTAAAGAGGATATTATCTAATAAATAAGGCAGAAAAATCAATTTATCTGCCTTATATAAGCTGTTATTTGTTTATAGTATATTACATATTATATATTTTTCCATACAAAATATTTATAAGCTGATTTCTACTAATGAAAGTATAAAAAAGGTTCCGGTAACTATTATGCCTAATATCAACAGGGCATATCCCCCATTATGGCTAAACTGAAAAAGTCTGGCGGCATTGGAAGTATTGAAGAAGAAAAGTCCTATAGCCAGTACTAAAAGAAGAATTATAAATCTTGAAGCCCCTGAGCCGGGAAAGAATATCCCTAAATAGAGGGCGAATGCCAGTAAAAGGATGATATTTAAAATATAAAGTAATCGGTATGAGCTGTCTTCAGATATAATTTTACCTTTAGTTTCTTCCGGCACCGTGTCCATATCAAGGTACTGAATTTCTTTTCCAGATTTTTCGGCAATCAACCGGGCTACTTCCTCTATTTCCTTAGGGGTTATACCAAAAAAGCCTTTAGATGTTTTTAAATATAAAAAACCTTGATTGATATCAGTGGCGTACATTCTAGCTGGCCCTAATCCTCTTATGTTGTATAGTCCTACTGTATATCCCGGCCAGCTTATCCCTAATATAGAAAACAAATTGCTTTTGCCTTTGATTCTAATAATTTCATTAATTTCTTCCCAGGGTATGAATTTTCTTCTTAGTCCCCATCTTATTTCCATACCATTACTGCTTAGGTAATAATTCATGGCCAGCCCGTTTATAAGAACAAATATAAACATGCCTAAAAAAATAAAAGCGGGAATAAGAAGCATTATTTTGAGAACGGCATCATTCTGGGTTAAGGAAAAATCTATACCCCAAATGCAAAAAGCAAATATAAACAGACCTATTATGCCACCCAGCCATATACCAGTTTTTTTAGAAGTGTTGTATTTCACATTAGCCCCTCCCCATAAAAAGTTCAGCTGTAAACATAAAATCCGCGTCCCGATTTTTTCCCCAGATGTCCTGCTCTAACCATGGTAGCAAGTAAAGGATGCGGACGATACTTGGTATCTCTAAACTCATGGTAAAAACTTAAAATTACGGCATATACAGTATCTAAACCTATCATGTCGGCTAATTCCAGAGGTCCTACCGGCATACCTGCTCCCAGTTTCATGGCCAAATCAATTTCCTCTGCCTGGGCCAGGCCTTCAGCATATATGAAGATGGCCTCATTTATATAAGGAACCAGTATTCTATTAACTACAAAGCCAGGGCTTTCGCGGGAAATAACAATTTTTTCTTTGCCGATTCTGCTTACAAAATAAGAAGCAATTTCTACGGTTTTTTCATCTGTTTCCATCCCTTTCACAATTTCCACTAGTTGCATGGCCGGAACAGGATTAAAAAAATGCATCCCTATTACCCGTTCAGGATGTTTGGTAGCCGAAGCAATTTCCGTTATAGATAAAGAAGAAGTGTTAGTAGCCAGAACTGCATCTTGACGGCACATATTATCCAGTTCAGCAAAAAGCTGTTTTTTGACAGCCATATTTTCTACTACGGCTTCTATTATTATATCAGCATCATAAATCTGGGCTAAATCAGTAGTAGGAGTAATACGATGCATAATTTTTTCTTTCTCTTTTTCATCTATTACTGCTTTGCTTATCAGCCTGTCCAGGTTTTTTTCAATAGTTTTCATCCCTTCCTGAGCCAGGGAGAAATGTAAATCGCGTAAAACCACCGAATACCCTCCCTGGGCTGCTACCTGGGCTATTCCCGCTCCCATTATGCCAGCCCCTAGTACAGCTACTTTATTTATCTGCATATATATTTGCCTCCTTAAAAGCCAGGTTAGTCTCCAAAGCTTATCCCTACGGAACGGGCAGCATGAATAAGGTCTGAATCCAGTGGGACCTTGCGCAGTTCTTTTATGGCTTCCACCAGTGGTACGGTAACTATGTCCGTTCCTTTTAGAGCTACCATCGTACCGAATTCACCACGGGCAAAAGCATCTACGGCTGCTACTCCATACCTGGTTGCTAATATGCGGTCATAAGGTACAGGAGATCCTCCTCTTTGCAGGTGGCCCAAAACGGTAACCCTGGTTTCAATTCCCGCCCGCTTTTCGATTTCTTCGGCTACTTTGTTTCCAATTCCTCCTAGCCTTATCGGATCATGGCTTTGGGGAACAACCTTTTGCACTACCATTTCTCCATCTTTAGGTCTGGCTCCTTCTGCTACTACTATAATACTGAATTTTTTGTTTTGCCTGTATCTTTCTTTTATTTTGTTAATCACTTTTTCTATATCATAAGGTATTTCCGGAATAAGTATGACATCGGCTCCGCCCGAAACTCCCGCATGGAGCGCAATCCAGCCGGCATATCTTCCCATAACTTCCAGTATCATTACCCGGTGGTGGGATTCGGCAGTGGTATGCAAACGGTCTAAGGCTTCGGAAGCAGTATCTACTGCGGTATTAAAACCAAAAGTAACATCGGTTGCTGCCAGATCATTGTCAATAGTTTTAGGCACCCCTACTACAGGAACCCCTTTTTCATAAAACTTGTAGGCAATATTTAGACTGCCGTCTCCACCTATTATTATTAATCCTTCTAAACCTAATTTTTTTAAATTTTCAATTGCCCGGTCGGATTGATCGGTAAATTCGGGATTTTCCGGCGTGCCCCCTGTCATATAGCGAAAAGGATTGTCACGATTGGTAGTACCTAAAATAGTGCCTCCGATATGGGCAATACCTGAAACCTTTTCTAAATCTAAATTAATATAATTATTTTCGACTAAACCTTTAAAACCATCAAGAAAACCTATCACTTCATAATCATATACATTTATAGCTGTTTTCGTCACTGCGCGAATTACTGCATTAAGTCCTGGACAGTCTCCTCCCCCAGTTAGAACACCGATTCCTTTTGCCTGTGCCACCTGAAGATTTCCTCCTTTAAACCAGCATAATAAACAAGGTGGGATCTCCCCCACCCTTATCAGCTTATTATTTTATTCGCCAGGAAATGAGAATATCCTTTTAGAAATTATGGTTTTTCTGCCAGTTGGACTGTTACCAGCATAGTTTTTCCTTCCCTTATTATCTCTAGCATTACCTTATCATTTACCTTTTTCTTGCTTAATATTCTCTGTACATCTTCGCTTGTTTTGACCTTTTCTTTATCGATGCCTACTATCACATCATACTGGCGTAAACCTGCTTTTTCAGCCGGGCTTCCTGCTACTACTCCGGCAATAATAGCTCCTGCCTCTTCTATATTGAGATAGCTGGCTATTTCTTTATCTACGGTCTGCAAATATACCCCCATATAGGGCCTTACAACTTTACCTTTTTTAATAAGTTCCTGCAGAACTTCTCTGGCTGTATTGATAGGAATGGCAAAACCTATTCCCTGAGCCTGGGCATTAACTGCGGTGTTAATTCCTATTACTTCACCTTTAGTATTCAGAAGGGGTCCGCCGCTGTTGCCAGGGTTTATGGCAGCATCTGTTTGTATTAAATTCTTATATATCCTGCCATCAATTGATAAGGGTCTTCCTTTGGCACTTATCACCCCGGCAGTTACTGTATGGTCAAGTCCATAAGGATTGCCAATAGCAACTACCCATTCCCCTACTCTGATCTGGTCTGAATTTCCCATTTTTAAGGGAGTAAGTTTATTAGGGCTTTCAATCTTTAAAACTGCCAGGTCCATTTCATAATCTTGTCCTACCACTTTGGCTTTATACTCTTTGCCACTTACATTGACTATTATCTCACTGGCCTGGTCTATAACATGCTGGTTAGTAAGTATATAGCCGTCTTCACTTATTATAAAACCGGTCCCAATACCTCTCTGCACATTTCGCCTGGGTAGATTAAACTCATAGCCAAAAAATTCGCGGAAAAAAGGATCGTTGAAAAAGGGATTATTGGGGTAGGTTGTACTTACTACCCTGGTTTCGATATTTACTACGGAAGGACTAACCTTTTCCACCATATCGGCAATATTAGTCGGGCCAATAACTACCGTACCGGAAGAAGAATTCTTTTCCTGAGCTGCCAAAGCCTCTGGATTTTTATTTACCGGTTCGGCATAATTTAAGCGGGTTAAGCCTATACCACCTACTATGGCAACTATAAGCATTATCAGCAAGAGTTTTAGAAAATTATTAAAACTTTTATGATGCAGCATAATATCACCTCTCCTTAAAAATTACTCGCATTCTCATAGAATAATATAGCACTGTGAATCCGCTTAGAAAAGCAGGTGAAGTTATTGTGAAATTTTGAACCCGGCCAGGTAGGCTGCATATTCTAAAGGCCTTTTAAAAGTATTTTTTACAATAGTCATAGATAATTCGGTTTCTGTGGTTTTACGCGGTTTAGAATTTACTTCAATAAGCCAGAGATGCCCTTTTTTATCTATACCTATATCTAATCCCAGCTCACCATAGATGCCTTTTCCTGACCCTTCCAGAGTAGTAGCTACATTATAGCATAAATTTTCAATTTCTCTATTTTTTTCTGCGATCAAATCCCGGGAGCGAAAAATATAATGCATTACTTTTTTGCTTAACTGTACCTTTCCTCCGCTGCTCAAATTAGATATTCCACTTCCCTTTGGCGCTACCCGGACGAATTTTTTGCTTATCTGCCAGTTGCCCTGACCATTTTTTTGATATATTATCCTGAGATCAAAAATAGACCCTTTGTAGTCAGCCATATCTATACCTTGTTGAATAATATAGGCCTTTTTTTCTCTCACCTTGGAAGTCTTTCTTATAAAATCTGCTGGATTTAAGGCCTGACTTTTAAAATGCTTTTTATCATAAACCGTGTAATGCAGTTTTTTATCATCCTCCTTGCCAGCCAATCTGATAATCTTGCGGCCCAGACTTCCATCAACTGGTTTTATATATAATACCTTATATTTATTAAGCATTTGCTCAAGATTATAGAGGCTTAAAATCCTGGTTTCGGGCAAGTAAGGATGAAGTTCAGGATTGCTGATGAGGATTTCATGTACTTCCCACTTGTTTAAAAACGAAGGATTAAAATAGTAAGCAGTTTTTTTTAATCTTTCCCTCGTTTTTCTGTGCTTTATCTCGCTTCGGCGGCTTGATATGCGGTCATATACCACATCAGGTAGAGGATAAGTTGAAGCCACCCATATGCCATGCTGGGGGGTAGTCGGCTTAAAATTATAGCCGATAACCGTTTTTTCTCGCCAATTAATTCCGTGCGGAGTAAAAATAAAAATCTGTCCCGGCATTTTTTGCCCTATTTTGCTTAAATATATGAGTTCAGCCTGGGTGCTTTTGGGATCAAATTCAGGTTGGTTAGGAATAGAAGCGGCTAAAATGCCAATGGTAGGACCAATATGCAAGACTTTATTTAGCAAATCATATCTTATATGCAAGCGGTTTTTTTTCTTTAAATATAACTTTTTAGCCAGTTCAGGCGATACCATATATATAAGCCTATCTTCCCGGCGGTCTATAATAAGCTTAGAAATTACGGTTATATTACCTGCTCTTACCTTTATCTCCGGAACAGCTGCAAGACTCAGCTTTTCTGCCAGGGCTCCAGATATTATTATTTTACCTACTGGCATATATTTCTCCCCTCAAGACGAGATTAAAACCCTCCCAAATATTTGGCATATAACATGGGATTGGTAATAGATTTTATTCTGGTTTCGTTTTCTCCCATCAAAGTAAATACCTGGCGGGCCGGCCTTAAATTGGCCTCAATAAACCAAATCTTTCCCTTTTTATCGATACCTAAATCAATACCCATCTCTCCGCAATTGCCGATACGGAATTCCAGAACCCGGGCTACTTTTAAAGCTAATTGTTGCAATTTTAAAACTATATATTTTATTTGGGCTTGCTCAAAATTGAATTTTAACACTTCCTCCAATTTTTTAGCTGTTCCCCCGCAGGAAATATTGCTGGCTATAGCTCCATTACCACCTATACGACATGCAATACCGGTTATATGCCATTGATGGCCATAACTTTTTTGTACTAAAACCCTAACGTCAATTATTTTATTTTGCCATCTTATGAGGTTAATCTCCTTTTGTACTATATACTTTCTGTTCATCATTATGCTTTTTAAATTTAAATAAAGCTCAGTTATGCTGCTAGTTTGACCGGAGATCGGCTGTTTACTGTTGTGGCCCCAATACTGATATATTCCGTTTTTTTTCTTTATTACCTTGATTATGTTTTTTCCCTGTTCCCCGCCGATCGGCTTTAAATAAACTGCTCCATATTTGTTAAGCATATTATCCACCTGGCGTCCAAAATCTACCACCAGCCGGGTGTCCGGAAGATGGGGTTTTATTTCCGTATCTTCAGATAAAATCTTATAAGTCTCCCATTTATCCAGTAAGCTACTTGTTAACATCGATATTCCATTTCGGCTTAAACGCTTGCGTATACGCATTTTTTGCGCATTCGTCATGCGATCACGGGGATAAATTACATCAGGAAAAGGAAAAACCCCTGGTATCCAGCTGTCTTCTTTAATCGTATACCCCCGGATTTTTTTCTTTTTCCAATCTATGCTGTAAGGACTAAAAGCGAAACATAATTCTCCTAATCCCTGCCCGATTTTTATGGCTTGCTTAATAAAGGAACTCTGTCCCCCAAAAGGCTTATCTCTTGAAGTTTTATTTAAATCTGCCATAATGGCTACTACCGGTCCTAGTCTTATTTCTTCTTTATTTATTTTTACATTGTATTTTTGCTGGGGAGATAAGGCTAATCGGTTCAAGGTTTGAGGATTAAAAGCCAGCATATGGCTATCATCTTCTACCAGATAAAGGCTGAATTTTTCTTTAAGTTTTCCTATCCTTATAGAAATGTTCTGATCAGGCATAATGGGATAGCAGCCTACCAATCGGGAACTGATTTTCAGGGTCTTACTATCTAGCTTCGGATCTATATCTACATAGACGGTATTTATTTCTTCCACTTATCTATCACCTGTAAGTTGATATTTATCTTATAATATGAAATTAGAACAGGCTTTGCGCTAACGTGTATTATTAAAATGACAGGATGGGGAATAATAAAGCTATGAATCTTATAAGTGCATGTTTATGTGGTTACAATTGCAAATACAATGGAAAAAATAATTTTCACCCGCTTTTTAAAGAGTTGTTGGATAAGGGGGAATTTATACCGGTATGCCCTGAAGAATTAGGGGGGCTTCCTACTCCCAGGCCGCCGGCAGAAATTCAAAACGGAACGGGTATAGATGTGCTTAAAGGAAAGGCTAAAGTAATCAATAAAAAAGGTGAAGATGTAAGCAGTTTTTTTATTAAAGGCGCTTATATTACCCTGCAAAAAGCCTGGGAAAAGGGAGCTGTTTATGCTATACTAAAAAGCCGGAGTCCTTCCTGTGGAGCAGGCCAAATTTATGATGGGTCATTTAATTCAGTTTTACGGGAAGGGGATGGCGTAACGGCTGCTCTTCTCAAGCAACATGGAATAAAGGTCATAACCGAAGAAGAATATTTAAAAGGAGAATACAGATTATGAAGGCGGTCAGTTTGTTTTCTGGAGGATTAGATTCTCAGTTGGCGATAGCTCTTATACAAAAACAAAATATTGAAGTTATTGCTATAAATTTTATTACCCCTTTTTTTGGCCTGAAAGAATCAACCATAAAGGCAGCAGAAAATCTAGGGGTTAAGCTTTTAACTTTTGATCTGGGCCAGGAATACATAGATGAGGTCTTAAAAAATCCTAAATACGGCTATGGCAAAAACATGAACCCTTGTATAGACTGCCATGCTTTTATGTTTAAAAAAGCCGGCGATATGATGAAGGATCTGGGAGCTTCATTTATAATTTCGGGAGAAGTTTTAGGCCAGAGGCCTATGAGTCAGAATAAAACAGCCCTGCATATAGTGGAAAAGCTTTCCGGATATCAAGGCTATATTGTAAGGCCTTTGTCAGCCAAGCTGCTTCCTCCTACTATTCCGGAGGAAAAAGGCTGGATAAACCGTGATGAATTAGAAGATATAAGCGGAAGAAGCCGCAGCCGGCAAAAAGAACTGGCGGAAAAGTTAGGTATTAAAGAATATCCTTCTCCCGCCGGAGGATGTTTGCTTACCGAAGCCAACTTTGCCCGCCGGCTCAAAAAACTTTTAGAAGCTAAACCAGAGGCTAAACCGGAAGAAATGCATATACTTAAAGTAGGTCGTCATTTTTACATCGATGACAATCTTCTGGTAATAGGACGCAATAAAGCGGAAAATGAGATGTTAGAAAAAATAGCTTTGAGTTCGGATAAATTTATAAAAGTAACTGATCGTCCGGGGCCTCTTGCTGTTTTCCGCTCTTTTAGGAATTTTTATACTGATGAGCAGTTAAACCGGGCTGCTTCTATATTGGCCCGGTATAGTGATGCCCGCGATGAGGAAAAAGCCAATATTAAGATTTATTCTCCCACCGGGGAAATCGAAAAAATATTTCAGGTTAAACCTTTAGCTCCGGAGGAAGTGCCGGCCACTATATAAAAAGGTTTAAATCAATCTGGGCAAACATGGCTTTATAACCCTCCCTGGTGGGATGACCCCCATCAGGGAGAAGGAGATGTTTTTTAAGGATATGGTTCTCATCGTAAAAAGCCTTGCTGAAATCAATTACCGGAAGGTTTAAGCTTTTAGCCAGCTGTACTAGCCAATCCCTCAAGTTTTGCAACACTTTTTCCCAGGCGGGATAATCAACCGGTGTAGGAAGCCCTAGTACCACTTTTATTCCCTGCGCCAGGGCTTCTCTTACCATGTTTTCTATATTAAAAGTTATGGCTGCCAGACTTTCTCCCTGTACCACATCATTTATCCCTCCGGTGATTATTACATAATCCGGCTTTAAATCCAGCACATCCCGTTTAAACCGCCGGAGCATGTCTTCGGTAGTATTGCCATTGATCCCTTTGTTAATTACCTTGCCATTTATCTGTTCAGCCAGCATAGAAGTCCAGGAATGCTCGGGTCCATAAGGGAACCCATAAGTGGTGCTGTCGCCCAGGCATACTATTTTTATCTCTGCCATCTTTATTTCCCCCCATAAGTATTGTGTTATGTTGTAAGGAAAAGAAGCCCGGCTAGTAAGCCGCAGCTTCTTCCATTTGTTTTAATACTTTTTCCAGATTCCTTATATTTTCTCCATATCCGGCCCAATCTCCCTGCTGTAAGAGCCGGTTAGCCTGGTCATAATATTCTCTTGCCTTTTTCGCCAGTTCGCGAAGGTCAGTTCCGGCTTCCAGTGAGGGAGGGGTTTTCTCCTCTATATTGACCTTTTTCTCTCCAAACAGTTTAAGCAGAGCAGCATCCAGGGTAGGCTCCATAACTATCCGATTTTCAAAAGCTACAATAACCCGTTTAAGTTCAGGAATCTTCCCATTTTCCGCCTGCAGATACAAAGGCTCTACATAAAGGATAGAATTTTGTATCGGTATGACTAGCAGGTTGCCCCGGTAAACATTAGAGCCCCTTTGATCCCATAAGCTTATCTGCTGGGAAATGTAAGTATCCTGATTTATCCTGGATTCAAGCTGGTAAGGTCCATATATAGTTTCTTGTTTGGGGAAATTATAAACCAGCATTTTTCCATAGTTGTCACCATCATTGCGCACGCACATCCAGGCTACCATATTAGGTCGGTTTTTGGGTGTAAAAGGAAGCATAAGTATATACTCTTCTTCAGTTTCTTCAGGCAGTCTCATAATAATGTAGTAAGGTTCCATCTCAACTGGCTTATTTCCAACAATTTCTGTAGGAATGAGCCAGATATCTTCTTTGTTATAAAAAACATTAGGGTCAGTCATATGGAAAGTCTGATACATTTTAGCCTGAATAGTAAACAGCCAGGATGGATACCTTATATGGCTCTTAAGTTCTGGTGGCATCTGTTCTAAAGGTTTAAATACCCCTTTAAATATCCGGCTGTAAGTTTTTATAACCGGGTCGGATTTATCAGCTATATAAAAGTCCATTTCTCCGGTATAAGCATCTATAACTATTTTTACGGCATTTCTTACATAGTTATTGCCCCGACGGTCAAAAGGTTGAGAATAAGGATACTTGTCCGAGTAGGTATAAGCATCAATGATCCAGTATAATTTGCCATTTTCTTTATTTATTACTATATAAGGATCATCATCAAAATAGAGGTAGGGAGCAATTTTTTTAACCCTTTCTACTATATTGCGATTCATTAATATCTGGCTTTCCTTAGTTATATCTGAAGACAGCAGCATTTTATAATCCTTAAGTACCCAGGCGAACATGAGTTTTTTGCCTACTGAATCAAGTTTTATGCCATTTTTGCCTTCATAGAAGCAATAGACATTAGTATTTCCCATAGGATAGTCGAATTCTTTTTGTTTAGTATTTACAATGACATAGGAGTTAGTAAGTTCTCCAAAATATATCTCGGGTCTTTTTACAGTTAAGTCAGTAGTAAAAACAGGTGGTATATCTTTGATAAAAAAGCGCGGAAAACCTTCTTCTTCTACTTCATTTACCGGGCTTACTACTAAACCATAGCCATGAGTATACATAAGTCTTTCATTTATCCAGGTACGGGCATTTTCAGGAAGCCCGCTGGGGTCAATCTCACGGGCGGCCAGCATTACCTGACGGTATTTGCCATCTATAACATAGCGGTCGATATCGACATCATTAAATACATAGTAGGGACGAAGTTCCTGTAAGCTCTTATAGGTAGTAAGCAATGGCTGCCAGTCCCAGAGCCTTATATTATTAATAGTCGGGGCATCGCTAGGATTATTTATATCCAGTTTATAATCAACCGGAAAATCTTTGTGTTCAGCTTGATCCAGAGCATAGGCCTGCCGCGTATATTTTATAGCATTTTCGATATACTTCTTTTCCTTATTAAACTCATTAGGCTGAACGACAAATTTTTGCAAAAGGCCAGGATAAATTCCGCTCAAAACCAGAACAATAACCAGCCATACGGCAATACTTCCTACGATCCAGCTTACCCGCCTTATGAATATATTGAGCAGGATTACAGCGGCAATTACCAGCGAAATTATCACCAGAGCTTTATAGGAAACTAAACGGGCATATACATCAGCATAGGTAGCCCCAAACACTATACCTGAAGGGGAAAATAATATTTCATAAGAAGCAAGTTTGTATTTGAGGGCTTGCAGGGCAAATATAGCGGCAAAAAGGGTTGCCATATGTCCCTTGGCTACGGTAAATTGTCTCCAGTCTCCAAATAATATATTAGACGAAGCATTAAACAGGTATATGGTTCCGACAATAATAGTGATGAGAATTAAGGTGGACATTAATATACTGTATATAAACTGATAAAAAGCCAGATTAAAAAAGTAAAAGCTTAAATCTTTATTAAAAATAGGATCGTTAATATTAAAAGGCACCTTATTTATATACTGCTGCACCAGAATCCATTTATCAGCTACCGAAGAGCTGATCAAAAATGCTATAAAAAGGCTTATGCCTATAAATATCCAGGTAGCATATTTCCCCTTTAAAAATTCCAGCCAGGGGGATTTATGCCGCTCTTCATCCAGATAAATTACGGTAGGGTCATCATCTTCATCTTTATAATTAATGCCTATATTTTTGCGGGTAAAAATAAGGTTTATATAGCAGAGCAGAAAAACAGCCAGAAATACTGCGGCATACAAAACAATCTTATTAAGGAGTATAGTAGTAAAAACTGCTGCATAGTTTACAGATTTGAACCAGAGAAAATCGGCATAAAGATGAAGAAAAAGAGAGATTCCTCCCAAAAGGAGTAAGAAAACTATAAGCCTTATCGTACTCTTATTATTTCGCGCCATATTTACCTCCTTTTTAATCCCGCCTTTGCCTATTGCGCAGGCCTGTTTTTATAAAACTTCCCCCTCTAATAAACAGGTTTTAAAAGGGTTTCTTTTCGCAATTCAGCACACTGGCAGCCAGGAACTGGCGGGAGCTGTTTTAAAAATTCAAATATTATCTTTCCTATTGCAGCACTTTCTGCATAAAAGATATCTTTAAGCTCCTCATGCTGCCAGGGAGTTACTACACCTTCAGCATAATTTACCACTAAATAGATGCCGGCATAGCAAGCCCCTATCTCACGGGCCAGATAGACCTCAGGACATATGCTCTGCCCTATAATATCAGCCCCGGCTATTTTGTAATAGTTGACTTCTGCCGGGCTTTCAAAATGCCTTCCATCCGTATTGCAGTATATTCCGCGTTCAAAGACTTTTCCTTTGCGCCAGTTTTGTTGGGCTATGGAGAATATTTTGTCCCGCATCTCCGGACACAGCGCATCCCGCATAATAAGAAGATGCCGATCTTCAAGCCCTACATCTTTGCGCATAGAAAAATCCATATAATCATGAGGGATAACTAGATCCCGGGGATTTAAGAGATGATTTACCGCTCCCACCCCGCCTTCCGCTATTATCCGTTTTACTCCTGCCTGTTTAAACACCCAGAATATCTGCCGGGACGCATCTCCTCTTTTAATTCCTCTCCTCCATCCATGCATACGGCAGGCTAAAACCCTGCGGATTCCTTCCCGGCTCTTTACTGCCAACAGCTTAAACTGGGGACTGGTGCCAAAAGGGGTTTCAAATTTTAAAGTTTCCAGAACTTCTACATAATCCAGCCCCAAATCCTCCGGAATTTCAATGCTTAAAGTGCTGGAGCCTCCTATAAAGGCAAATTCTGCTGCTGGTACATACATCTATATCGCCTCACCTTACAGTTTAAAAAATTTGCAGTATGTTATAGGACGTGTCTCTCTGGGCCGGTATTCTGCCTGCCGAACGGATAAGGGAAATCATTTCTTCTTTTTTCATCTTATAAAAAGTGCCTGCTGCCCTTACCACATTTTCCTCGATCATTATGCTTCCCAAATCATCAGCCCCAAAAAGAAGGGAAAGCTGTCCAATCTCTTTGCCCTGAGTAACCCAGGATCCCTGTATGTGCTTAAAATTATCCAGATAAAGCCTGGATAAAGCCAGAAAACGCAGATAGTAAAGCGAAGAAATCTTATCTCCCGCCAGCATATTATTACCTGGCTGATAAGTCCAGACAATGAAAGCCCTGAAACCACCTGTTTGGTCCTGCAAGTCGCGAATTTGGTGCAAATGGTAAAGCTGGTGTTCTAATTTTTCAATACTTCCCATCATCATGGTAGCCGTAGAAGCAAGTCCTATTTCATGAGCTGTTTTCATGATAGAAAGCCATTCTTCCGTACTTATTTTATTGGGGCTTATCTCTCTTCTTACATCATCATGCAGGATTTCTGCTCCTCCTCCGGGCAAGGAATCAAGTCCGGCCTCTTTTAGCCTTAAAAGGGTTTCCTTTATGCTTAACCCGGATATTTTAGCAATAAACGATATTTCAGGAGCACTTAATGAATGCAGGGTTATATTATATCTGGCTTTTATATCTTTAAACATGTCGGTAAAAAAAGTTATATCCAGCTCTTCATTAAGCCCTCCCTGTATCATGAGCTGGGTGGCTCCCAGATCTATTGCTTCCTCAATCTTGGCCCAAAGAGCTTCGCGGTCGATGACATAAGCATCTTTCGCTTCCCTTGTCCGGTAAAAAGCGCAGAATTTACACCGGCAGCTGCAAATATTGGTGTAGTTTATATTGCGGTCGATTATGAAAGTAGCTAAATTATGGCCAAATATTTTTTGCCTTCTGGCATCAGCCGCTTTCCCTAAAGCAAAAAAATCAGCTTCCTGCCAGAGCTTGACAAATTCCTCATCTGTCATGCGTTTTCCATTTACGATATCTTCCAATAATCTATCAGCTCGCAAATCTATCCTCTCCAGCTTTATATATTGAGTATTTTTAAAGGCGGAACCTTTTCTAAAATACCTAACTTATGGGCATAGCGATAATATTCCTCAAGTCCTTCCTGTTTGGAAAGGTCAAAATCAAAACGCAAACTCTTAAAATAGTCTACCAGGTAGGAGGTAGTAAAATCTTCCCAGTAAGCCGCCTTGGCGGCTACCTCTTCAACATTTTCCAGGCTCAAGCTTATGGAGTCGACAAAGGTGTTTTTTATAAGCCTTATGGTATCCAGGTTTTTTTGCGCAAACTCTTCCCTTATTGCCCATACGGCAAACACCATGGGCAGACCTGTTTTATCCTTCCATAATTGGCCCAGATCATATACGAAAAGCCTCTTTTCCTGCTTGTATTTAGCCCTCAGGGCATCATCACCTATAAGCAAGGCGGCTTCTCCTTCTAAAAGCATAGCTCCCAGTTCTGGAGCTGAAATAAAATAGTGAGGTTCAATCTTATAAAAAAAGTGCATCAGTATATATAAAAGATTAACCGAAGTAGCAGATATATTGCTCAGGGCAATCTTCTTGCCATCCAATTCTTCAATCGGCACTTTGGAGAACAGGTAAACACTTTTAACTTCTCCATCACAGCTTATCGATATATCCGGCATCAGGACATATTCCTCATAATTTTGGGCATAGGCAATAGAAGAAATAGGAGCCAGATCAAGCTCTCCCTCTTTCAACATGCGGTTTAGATCAGTCGGGTTGCCTTTTATCAGCTCTATTTCCAGTAAAAACTTTTTCTCAATAAGTCCATAAAAAAGGGGAAAACAATTTATAAACTGTATGTGTCCTACTCGCGGCCGCATCCTGTTCCTCCGCCCCCCTGCTATCTGGTTAATAAGTCTGGAGAATATTATAGACCGTGTCCCGTTCTGCTGGTATATAGCCGGCTTCTTTTATAAGCCTTATAATACTAGTTTTGGAAATGCCTTTATCCGTTTTGGCTCCGGCAGCATGCATAATTTTTTCCTCGATAATAGTTCCATCCAGGTCATCAGCCCCAAATTCCAGAGCTATCTGGGCTACGGGAATACCCAGCATGACCCAGAAGGCTTTTATATGTTCTATGTTATCCAGGATCAGCCTGGATATGGCTATAGTTTTAAGCTGGTCGAAAACACTCGTTTTATTCAGGTGGGCCAGAGCTGTATTTTCCGGCAGGAAAGGCAGAGGAATAAAAGCCTTAAAACCGGGAGCTTCATCCTGCAATTCCCTTAATTTAAGCAAATGGTTTATCCGGTCCTCGTAATTTTCGATATGCCCAAAAAGCATGGTACAGTTAGTCTTAATTCCCAGCTTATGAGCTATGCGGTGTACCTCCAGCCATTCTTCACTGCTTGCTTTGCGCGGACAAAGCTCTTTTCTTATCCTGTCATCTAAAATCTCGGCTCCCCCACCGGGAATAGCATCCAGGCCGGCATCCTTCAAAGCACAAAGAACTTCCTCCACGGAGAGATGGCTTATATTAGCCAGATAGACGATTTCAACAGCAGTCAATGCCTGAATAAGTATATGCGGATAGGCTTTTTTAAGACGGCTTATTATTTCCACATAATAATCGAGAGTAAGTTTAGGATTTAATGCGCTTACAATATGAAATTCCGTTATCCCCTGATCTACAGCCCTGGAGGCATAGTCAAAAGCTTGCTCTACCGTCATGGCATAAGGTTTAGGTGCGTTTTCATCTACCCCGAATGCGCAGAACTTGCACTTGGAAACACATATATTAGTCAAGTTAATATGGCAGTTAACATTAAAAAAAACATAGTCCCCTATAAGCTGCTTCTTTTTTTCTTTGGCTATTTGCCCGATAGATAAAAGATCAGGAAACTCATATAGAAAAAGCCCATCTTCCTTAGTTAAACGTATGCCATTTGCAACTTTTTCTCTTATCTCAGCAAGTCTTTTATCCATTTCTTCTCTCCCCTGATTATTTAAAATCTATTATAACAAATAAATGTACTGCAGGTAAGAAAACTATTTTATTTGCAAAGTACGCAGGCGATTAAGAGCCGCCCCCAATTCGTAAGGGCGCACCCAAACCAGATCCCCCGGATGCTGGCCGGCAGGAAAAGGGGATATAACCTCAAAATTATCCGCTATATCTTCATATACCTTATCAATTATTTCCCTTAAACTTCGCCTGTCATCAACATACCGCTGCATATAGACCAGCAGATGAGCAATAGCTCTGGTCTGCCCGGGGTCTATCAGCTGTTCTACCGCCGACAGGTCAATAGCTGTTTTGCCATAAAGCACCGTGTCGATTCCTTTGGCGGCTACCTTGGCTTTTTTATGCCTGCCGTCTGACCAGCTGGCCTTTTTTATGATGCGGAAGGCATTTACTTCTAAACGGTTTCTCTTCTCTATAATCCGCTGGCTAGGAACTTCCTGCACTATTTTTCTGGCTTTATCGGTTACATTATAAACCTGGTAGCTGTCGAGCATAATAACCGTATCTGCTACCTCCAGATAATCTCCTGATCCTCCTATAACCAGGATGCTGGAGACTCCCTGCTCTTCATAAAGCTGCCTTACCCGATCTATAAAAGGAGTTATAGGTTCCTTATCTTTGGCAATAAGCCTTTGCATCCGCTCATCGCGTATCATGAAATTAGTAGCACTAGTATCTTCATCGAGGAGCAAAAGCCTAGCGCCCAATTCTAATGCTTCCATAATATTGGCAGCCTGCGAAGTGCTGCCACTGGCATTTTCCGTGGAAAAACTTTTCGTATCCTTCTGGAAAGGCAGGTTGTCAATAAAACAACTTATGTCAACCTTTTCTATATTTCTGCCATCTTCCGCTCTTATCTTTACGGCATCTCTTACCGTTATCACCCATTCCCGGCCATCACCCTTTATATGGTTATATACTCCTCTTTCCAGGGCTTTTAAGAGGGTGCTTTTACCATGAAAACCTCCGCCGGTTATCAGCGTTACCCCTTTTCTTATGCCCATGCCGGTTATAGGCCCATGATGAGGAGTAGTAATAGTTATCTGTAAATCAGGAGGAGACTTGAATTTAACTGCTTCTCTCGCCGGCAGAGGAAGATTGCTGTTACCGCTCCTGCGCGGCAATATGGCTCCATTGCCGACAAAAGCCACCAGGCCCAGCTCATCCAGTTTTTCGCGTAAATATTCCTGGTCGGCAAAAAGATTAACATGTTCCTCCAGCATATGCGGGTCAAGCTCTTTATAATAAAGGCATTTTTCCGCTATAAGAGGTAAAATATGGAGGAAAATATGCAGGGCCGCCTGTCCTTTTATCGTTCTCCCGCTAGCGGGAAGGCCTACGGATAACCTGGCTTCTATAAATTCCGAAGTTATCTTTACGGCCGTCCTCTTTATGACCTCCTGGCCTCCGGCATCGATAAAGATGAGCCCGCTGTTGCCAGTGCCGGCCGGTTTAAGATTAAGCCTGTCTAGTTCCTTTTTTATAAGCCGGGCAATAATATCTTCTAAAGCGGTAAGCTTTACTCCCTGGTAAAGATGCTTGGGAAAGCCGGCTTTAGCTATAGGCACCCTTAAGCGTATGCGGCTCATAGGGGCAAAAGGGTCGGCCTGGGCATGATCTATATAAAGATAACAGGTATTAAGCTCATATTCTCCTTCTATCTCCTTGTAGGCTTTATAACCGCGCCCATCAATGCGGGATATAATCCTCTTAAGATCTTCCGCCTTATACATTACATCTATTACCTCCTGCCATAATTAAAATAGCCTCAAGATACCCATCTTAAGGCTATTATTTATCTTCTATTTAATTTTAAACAGGATACCGGTTATTGCAAAGCCAGTTTTACAATGCGATCCACCAGTTCTTCAAAACTCATGCCGGCTGCCCTAGCTGCATCAGGCACCAGGCTCATTTCCGTCATACCCGGGATAGTATTTATCTCCAGAACCCAGGGCTGATCATCCTTATCGACTATAAAATCAATCCGGGCAAAACCGCGACAGCCTACGGCTTTATAGACCTTGCTGCTTATTTCCCTAACTTTAGTTTCTGCCTTTTTCGTAATCCGGGCCGGAATTATGTGCTGGCACATTCCAGGCGTATATTTCGATTGATAATCATAAAATTCATTGGCTGAAGTTATTTCAATTATCGGCAAGACTACCGGATCTTCATTGCCTAAAAGAGCAGCCGTAACTTCGGTACCGGCGATAAATTTTTCCACCAGGACTTCATCATCGTAATTAAAGGCATCGTTTATCGCTTCCCGCAAAGCTTCTGCATTTTTCACAATATGCGTACCGATGCTGGAACCCTGGGTAGGTGCCTTAACTACTAGCGGACAGCCTAATTTATCCATTATAGATGAGACATCTTCAGGGACAAACCCTTTTCTTTTTATAACCACATATTCAGCAGTAGGGATATTTTCACATGTCAGTATCTTTTTTGTTAATATCTTATTCATGCCGATAATACTGGCCGTCATGCCCGAACCGGTATAAGGTATTCCCAGAAGATCCAGATAAGCCTGCATCCTTCCATCTTCCCCGTACTTGCCGTGCAGTGCATTAAAGACAACATCAGGCTTAATGCGGGATATTTCCGCCAGATTGTCTTTATTCACATCCAAAACTTCCACCGCATAGCCTGCCTTTTTAAGGCCTTCAGCCACCGCTTTTCCGCTTTTCAGGGAAATTTCCCGTTCGGAGGAAGTTCCCCCGTATAAAACTAGGACTTTAACCATTAAAATTCACCTCAGCAAAATTTTTACTAATTTATATGATTTATTTATACCACAGTATATCTTAGGAAAGAAAATTCTGACCTGTTTTTGCCTGGTAAAGACAAGTTCAGGGATTTTTGGGCCTTCTTGCAGCTTAAATATAAAAAGCCACCTTCCTCTCCAGGTGGCCTTACTTATACTATTTTCGCCCCGCCTATTTTACTAGATGGCAGGGGAGACGCGACTCGAACACGCAACCCTCGGTTTTGGAGACCGATGCTCTGCCAATTGAGCTACTCCCCTGCAACAAATTTCTGACGGTAATTATTATAACTTCTCTATCCCAAAAAAGCAAGAGGTTTATGCCGAGATCCTTCCTCCATATAGAACCTTATGTCCGGTTTTTTAATTCCAAAGCGATAAGCCTGCTCTTAACTTCAACCCCGCCTTTATATCCGCCTATTTTCCCATCACTCCTTACCACCCGGTGGCAAGGTATAAATATGGGAAGCGGATTTTTTTGGCAGGCAAGGGCTACTGCCCTGTAACTCCGGGGATTACCCATACGGAAAGCAATTTCTCTATAGCTGGTAAGCTCACCATAGGGTAGGCTTAATAGATAATGCCACACCTTCTGCAGGAAAGGGGTTCCTTCTGGTTTGAGAGGCAAGGTAAAATACTTTCTTCTGCCTGCCAGATACTGATCAAGCTGCCGGGCAGCTTCTTCAAGCAGAGGAAGACTTTTTCCTTCCGTACAGGCCAGGGAAAAATTCAGCTTTCCCAATTCATGTTCAAAATAAAGAGCAGTTAGAAAATTTTCCTCCCCGACTATGAACAAATTTCCTATTTCCGTATCATGCCGCAATACGCCTGGCATTTGCTTACCTCTTTGCTATCTCTGCGGATTAAGTATTATGCCGATACTGGTATTATAGCCTTCATATTCATTACTTTTAGCTATATCAATAGTATAAGTGTAATTTCCTATGAAACCATAGGAAGTCAAACTTTCCCCGGTTTTAGTTTCCGTTATAGGCTGAGCTTTAGTCAGGATATTTTCATAAAAACTCATGACTTTTTTTACATCATCTTTAGTACAGGCAACTATGGTGTAGCCACCTTCCAGTTCTATCACCTGGAAAATATGGCTTCCTTCGTATATAGGTAACAGATCAGAAGGATATCCTTTCGGCAGGGCAACACCCTTTTTATCATCATAATCCATTTTCATCGTACCCTGAGGTTCATTTACCGGGGTTGGGCTATCAGCCTTATTTTCCGTTACCGCGGCTTTATCAGAAGCTTTTTCCTTTTCTGTCTTGCTGCCCCCGCAGGCTAAGGTGGAAAATAAAAGAAAAATTACCAGCAGTAATAACCAACCTTTTTTACGCATAACTCGATCTCCCTTCTTTCTACTTGAACGCCTGAACCATAACCTGGCTGATAAAAAAATATCTTTTTCCGGTTTTTACAATCATTTTAAACCGGAATACTATCACCCCTCTATTTATAAAGTTAATGTACTTTCATTTTATCAATTTCTGGCAAACATTAAAACAGGTTGAAATAAATTTCTCTCTTTCTTACTGGCAACATATTCCCTCTCTTAAATTGCGAAGGTTTAATACCCACCATAAATTACACCAAGATATAGACTTTTTAACCACCAGCTATTATCATATTTTTTGTATCTTATTTCACCATCCATCATAGCGAAGATGAGGAGAATTATCATGTCAGGAACTGGAAACAAGCTAACCTATCTGGCTCTTTTGATCACTATCCTGGTGTGGGGGCTTTCTTTTATCGCCACCAAAATAGCTTTAATAAGCTTCCCCCCGGTTATATATATGTTCCTTCGTTTCAGCCTAGCTTCTGTTCTGTTCTTTTTTATATTGCTTAAAAGAGGTATTCCCCAATTATCTGCTGATGAACATAAAAAGCTTTTTCTGCTGGCCTTTTTTGAACCAGGTCTTTACTATTTTTTTGAGGCTACCGGGTTGGTCTATACGACAGCTTCCAAAGCCTCCATTATAATATCAACTGTCCCGATAGCGGTAATCCTGCTGGCCAGAATAGTCCTCAAAGAAAAGATAAGCCGGCAAAACCTGCTTGGCATCTTAATTTCTATAACCGGAGTTTGCCTTCTGGTTTTAGGTGATCCCAACTTTTCCTGGTCCCTTCAGGGTTCTTTGCTAGGAGATATTTTAGTTTCAGGAGCCATAGTATCAGCTGCCTTCTATATGGTAATAACCAGACATTTAGGGCAGATTCTAGACTCTCTGGTTATCACCAGCTATCAGATGTTTTACGGAACCCTTATTTTTGCTCCTGTTTTTTTAGTCCAGTATTCTTCGCTAAACTGGACCCAGATCTACCTGCCTTCGCTGGCAGCTATCCTGTTTTTGGCCCTATTTCCTACGGTAATAGGCTACTGGTCTTATAACTATGCTCTTACCCAGATTCCGGCTTCCAAGGCAGGTGTTTTCTTAAATGGAGTTCCCCTGGTCACTGCTCTGGGGGCCTGGCTGATATTAGGAGAGAAGCTGGTTGCGATGCAGATATTAGGAGGTATCATCGCCATAGCCGGAGTTATAATAGCTAACCTGGAGGACATAAAAAACTTTTCTTATCGCCATTCTACCTCCTATATAAAAAATTAAAAAGGGCTAGTACTCTAGCCCCAGATAGCCATCTGCAGCCCTACCAGACAGAGAAGGATTCCCACGAATTTTACAAACGTTTCCTGCGGCATCTTTTCGATGATTTTTTTGCCTGCCCAGGTGCCTCCTACCATGGCTATGCCCATAAATAAGCCTATACCTAAAGCCTGCCAGCCAATGTCTAAATACCTTTGATAAGCTATCGTCTTTACAATATGCATAACTGTAGCCGTAACTGCTTCACTGGCTACATAAGCAACAGGAGGAAGATTTAGCGCAAGGAATATAGCTGCTCCCAGAGGCCCGGCACTCCCTACTAACCCGGAAAGCCCCCCTACCAGCATACCCCCTGCCAGCAGGGTGATGTTTCCAGGTCTAAATCGGAGCAGGTTAAAATATTTTAGAATTACAAATATTATGATGGATACACCTATGATGCGGGTAATCAAGTGTTTGTCAACTACGGCAAAAGACCAGGCGCCTAACCAGGCAGCAGGTAAGGCACCAGCGATAAATAGCAATACTGGTTTCCATTTAATCTCATTAAATCCCATAAAAACCCGGGATAAATTCCCTATCAGCTGAGCCAGGGTCAGAACTGGAACGGCCAGGGCAGTGCCAATTGTTTTCGTGAGCAGAGGAAGCAAAAGCAGAGCTCCTCCAAAGCCTGCTGCTCCTGATATAGCTGCAGCTATAAAACTCCCGGCAAAAAGCAAACTGTATTTTATGGCCTCATCCTTGCTGAGCAAGCCGTTTAACGGTAAAGCAAATATATTTTTCACTATGACAAATATCAGCAATATCCAAATTCCTATAATTAATATACCTGCCGTCCAATTGCGGGGCATTTTTTCTCGCAAACGGGAAGCAGCTTCTCTTCTGCATTCCTTCATAACCTCTTCCGGAATAAGCCGAATAGCTAGAGCAAAACCCAAGGGGAGCAATATTAAATCATCAATATATCCTAGTATAGGAATAAAATCAGGGATCAGATCTACCGGGCTTAAGGCATAAGCAATGACTACGGCCAGCCATAAACGCGCATACCAGGGAATATCTTTTCTTTTACTTGCCAGATATAAAGCAAGCAATTCCGTTTGGAGCTCATGCTTATATTCTTTTATATTTTCCCGTTTCAGGCTTTTCATTTTGACCTTCTCCCTTTCTTAAAATAAAAAACAAGGCTTATAATTAATTTTTTCAATAAATAGTGTAATAATCTTATTTTATAATTACAAATAAAAAAATATAATTATAATATAAAATAATTAAACTATATAAAATATTTAAACTATTATGTGTGGCGGGGGGATTTAGGTGCAAGAACATTATCTCATAATCCAAAACCGGGAAGAAGGGCATAAAAAAGCTTTAATCATTATACCAGTAATCGCTTTCTTCTCCACCTTATTAGTTTTCGCTCTGGTACTCACCGGAAAGAATGCCGGAGTTTATGGGCTAAGAGAGGCTATAATTCTGGCTCTGGTTATGGTCATATTCTATTTAATAGCCCGTACCCTTATAAGGCTTTTTCCCCATCAATTCTGGAGCAGCTACGGATCAGTAACCTGTTTTGCCTTAACCCTTTTCGCTTTTGATTATGTGCTCCATTTTGCCGGTGACCTGCATATGGTTTTTATGCTTCTGGCTCCTTTCAGCATCATTTATTTTGATCGCCTGCTTACTGTATATGCCTATGTATTAAGCTGCCTTATGCATACCATATTGATTATAAAATTCCCCGGCGAAGCAGGTGTTAATATGATTGCTACCCGCTATTTCAACTATACCTGGGTAGCTATGATTTCCTATTTTGCCGCGGGAATTTTTGCCCGCACTATGCAAACGGCAGTTGAAAACGATATCCAGTCCCAAAATCTCAATAATCAGCTGAAAAAAATAGGCAGCGAGGTAGTGCAAAAAGCAGAGGAGCTTAACCAGGCAGTGGAAACTCTGCTTAAAGCCGCCTCTTCTACCGGCGAAGCTGCTGACAGAGTACGGCTTAATATCGAACAAATCGCTCAGGCTTCTAATTCGGAAGCCAGCTGTGCTTCTACTACCAGTCAGGCGGTAAAACAGATGCTGATTGCCCTTAATAATTCCGGAGATAATTTAAGCCAGATAAACCAGAAAACCCAGGATTTTATCCAGGTTATAGACCAGGGACTTGGTTTCATCAAAGAACAAAAATCCTGCAGCCAGCTGCAGGAAAAATCTATGCAGGCAGTCAAAACCGCAGTTAACAGCCTGCATGGCAAATCCCAGGAGATTCAAAATATTATCCTTACCATAAGCAACATATCTGACCAGACTAATCTTCTGGCTCTCAATGCAGCCATTGAGGCCGCCAGAGCCGGTGAAGCAGGCAAAGGCTTTGCAGTGGTAGCCGATGAAGTCAGAAAACTGGCTGAACAATCCGGTGAAGCCGCCAAGTATATATCCCAGCTGGTATATGAAGTACAAACCGGCATAAATCAAACGGTAAGCGAATTACAGACAGCAGATAAATATGCAGCCGAACAGATGGCAGCTACCGAAAAGACCAGTTCGATTTTTGACGATATCCAAAAAGGTGCTTCTATGATCAATGATTCCCTGCAGGAGATTTCGGCGATGATGGAAGAACTTTTAGCCTCTACCAACCAGATTGAAGAAAGTGTGGAAAATGTTTCTGCCATAGCGGAAGAAAATGCCGCCTCTACCCAGGAAGTAGCCGAACTGGCCAGCGCGCAAAATGAACAGGTGAAAATTATTGTTGATATGACTGCCAGTATTAAAGAAAAAGCCAGCTATTTACAAAAACTGGCGGGAGATTTAAAATAGGATAAATTTTATCCTCTGTCTTCTCGTGGAGCCTGGAGTTAAATCTCCAGGCTTTATTGTTTATAATAGATACCCCCGAATATATGGTTAATATTTCCATATATATCATGGTTAAATTTTACATATCGAATAATTGCTAATACAAATAAATTATAGACAAATATACGCATCGTAATATAATAAAATTATCAAGTTTAATTAATACAAGGTTCACAAAAAATAATAATTTTCACAGGGGGGGGATAGTTCTAAAGCATTTATGCCACATTTTTATGGAAATCAGCAGAATTAAACAAAAACAATGGGGGGATTAATATGTTTACATCATCAGAATTAATGAACAAATACAAAAGTAAATTAATAACTGCTGAACAGGCGGCGCAGCTTGTAAAAAATGGAGATAAAATTTCTTATGGTTCTTTTCATACTAAACCGATAGATTTTGATATAGCTTTAGCTAACCGGATTGCCGCTGGTGAAATCACCAAGCTTGATATCTGTATTGTGGGCACTATTCCACCTGTTCCCCAGGCGCTGGTAAAAATGATAGAGATGAGTGAGAAAGGTGATTTTAAGTATAATACTTCCTGGTTTGGGGTTATCGAAAGAGCAACTGCTGCTACGGGAGTACCTGCCTTTGTACCTGTCCAGTTTCAGGATGTCATCAAAACCAGAACTGAACCTCTCTGGCATGATTCCCTCAGACGCGATGTGGCAGTAATCCAGTGTGCCCCTATGGATAATTTCGGCAATTTTAACTTTGGTATAGTCAACGCTCATACCCGAAGAGATTTACTCAATACCCCTATTAAAATAGTAGAAGTAAACCAGAATTTCCCTGTGGTTTATGGAGGGGCTGAAGAACATATTCATATCGATGAAATCGACTACATTATTGAAGGCTCTAATAGTGAAATGTTTTATCTGCCTGAAATAGAGCCGACAGAAGTAGAAGTCAAGATTGCGCAGCATATAATTCCCTTGATAAGAGATGGTGCCTGTCTCCAGTTGGGAATAGGAGGAGTTCCCAATGCTATAGGCAAAATGATAGCTGATTCTGATTTGAAAGATCTAGGAGTACACAGCGAAATGTTCTGTGATGCTTTTTATGATCTTTACATGTGTGGTAAAATCACCAACAAGCGAAAAGTCAAAGATACCGGCAAGAGTGTATTTACCTTCAGCCTGTGTACCAAAAAGACCATGGAGTTTCTGCACAAAAACCCGCTTATGGCCTCATACAACGGAGAATATGTAACTGAATATTCCAATATTAAAGCCATAGATAACATGTTTGCCATAAATGCTACCCTGGAAATAGATATATTAGGACAGGCTACTTCTGAAACTATAGGGCAAACCCAGTATTCAGGAACCGGTGGAGCCTTAAGCTTTACCTGGGGAGCTTATGAATCAAGAGGAGGGACAGCAGTATTATGTCTTCCTTCTACCTATACGGATAAAGAAGGCAGACTCCACTCCAAAATAAAAGCCAGCCTTACCCCCGGAGCCGTAGTAACTATTCCCCGTTCCGTGATAAGCACAGTAGCTACTGAATACGGCATAGCCAATATCAAAGGTCTTCCCCTCTGGGCTCGGGCAGAAGCCTTAATAAACCTGGCTCACCCTGCTTTCCGGGATGAACTGGTAGCTGAAGCTGAAAAGATGAAAATATGGAGAAGGTCTAACAAGATAGAGCTATAAAGGCATAAAAACCTGTAAGCCGTATTTTCTCGGCTTACAGGTTCCGTTTTTAAGAAAATTGCTCCCCAAAGGGAAAACAGCTATAAACGCATTTTAATTTAACATAATTTGGCTATATCTCTTTTCCCTGCAGTTTTCCCTTTATGTCTCTAAAATTAACCACCCTATTTTTACCTGCGGCTTTGGCTTCATACATAGCCAGATCAGCATATCTGATAAGTTCATCAATAGTCTTGGGATTATCTTCCGTATAAGAAGCTGCCCCCAAACTGGCAGTAACATGTATTTTCCCATCACTTATAACTATCTCCCGGGCAGCGATGCTTTTGCGTATTCTTTCCAGAGGAATAAAAGATTGTTCATAATTGGCATTTCTTAATACCAGGATGAATTCTTCCCCTCCATACCTGAATACATAGTCTAAACCGCGAATGCTGCTTTTAATTGCATTCGCTACTTCCTGCAACACTTTATCTCCTGCTTCATGTCCATAAGTATCATTTATCTTTTTAAAATTATCCAGGTCGATGACTACCAAGACAAAAG
This sequence comes from Thermosyntropha lipolytica DSM 11003, assembly GCF_900129805.1. Classification (GTDB taxonomy): domain Bacteria; phylum Bacillota; class Syntrophomonadia; order Syntrophomonadales; family Syntrophomonadaceae; genus Thermosyntropha; species Thermosyntropha lipolytica. The sequence continues at coordinate 41,175 of NZ_FQWY01000007.1, read as the reverse complement.
GATCTCCTGTCTTCTGGGTTTCCAGTACAAGAGCCGGCAGAACCCGGGCCATCGCCAGCCGGTTATTAAGGCCAGTCAATACATCTTTTTCCACCTGTTCGCGTAGAGTAAGCAAATTGTTATCGATAGTCATCAATATCTGGGCAAAAAACTCATTGGCCCTGGTTATATAAATCCATTGTACGGCATCATTGTCCCTCTTTACATTAAGAACTTCCTCTAAAGCCCGCACATGTATGTCAAAAATATTTATCGCTTCGGTAAGATAAACATCACTTATGCTCAATAATTCATTAAAAGCATTCATTAAAATAGCTTCTTCTCCTCCATTGAAGATATATTCCCGCAGATATCTGGTATATTTGCTTACAAACAAGGCTATATTTTCAACCAATAGTTTTACCCCCTTACTACAACACAGGTAGCATCATCATCATAACTGCCAAAGTCTTCCAATATCTTATCCGCAATATACTGAGGTTCAGCATCAATATCTATATAATCATGAGAGGGCACAAACCTTGATATAATTCCATCTGTACATATAAGCAAAAGACTCTGGTACAAGTTGTCAATCTCCCGATTTATTTTGGCCGGAACAGGTTGCCGGCCTACAATTCCCGGTCTTTCGGCCAGTCTTTTTATATTTTTGGCGGTTATCTTCCAGGCCCTTATATTGCCAATATTTATATAATCTATGACATTACCGCCTATGCTGGCGACAAAAAGCTCACAACCCCTGGTATTTAATATTCTGTTTTCAATATGTTGAAATACTTTAAGGATGTTGGCTTCAACCAGTTCATCAACTGCTTCATATATCTTATCTCCGATATCAGCTGCCTTATCTCCATGGCCTAAAACATCAGCCACTACTATCACATAGAAACCATTAATATTTTTAACAACCGCTACATCCCCGCTTCTTTTTTCCCTTTTATGCGGCCTGCTGGCAATGCCATATTCCAACCTGTTTATTTTCTTGCCATTATCCCCGCATAATTTTATCCAAAGAGCTACCGTCCAGCCGCCTTCTTCATTGTTATTTATTGTCAAACGGTCAGCATATGATTTTACCACTTTAAGGCCTAACCCCAATCCAGGGCTCAGATCAGCCGGGATGTTATCTTTGGGGCCTTTCCCATAATCAAAAGCCACGATATCAAGGTCATCATCTTTAAGCATAAGCTCTATATACCCATAGCCGCCATACTTTAAAATATTGGTGCCTAATTCTCTGGTTATTAATATTATTTCCTTTCTATCCAGACGGTTTTTTTGTAAGAATTTTTTAACCCGGTATTCCAAAATAAATAAATCCGCACTGTCTCTTATATCCACCCGCAAGCTATCTTTCAAAAAGTACGCCTCCTCTTGGTAACAATAACTACTGTTCCCCGGTTAACTTCGGATTCAATAAAAAACGAATCCATCAGTCTTCTCACTCCGGACAAACCTAGCCCTAAACTCCCCTTGCTGGTGGTAAAACCGGCCTCTACTGCTGCTTCCACATTTTCTATCCCCGGTCCTTTATCTACGGCTGCTATTTCTATTTCTTTTTCTTCTCCTGTATTTTCCCTTATATATATAAATCCTGAACCGGCATATCTGAATATATTTCTTGCTAATTCGGAAACCGCCGTAGATATTTTGGTAATATCAGCTAGAGAAAAACCCATTCTTTTGGCAAAATCTTTAACCATCTGCCTGGCTACCACTATATCTCTCTCATCATTTATTTTTACCAGCATGTCATAATCTTCCATCTTAATATCCCGCAATGTTCCCACCTCATGAATGTTCTCTGGCTTTTACTAATTTACTAAGGGCATCTTCCAGATCCTGGGCAAATATTATCCCTCTCATATTCACACCCATCTGGGCCAGGGTGAGAGCAACATGGGGTTGCATCCCGCAAATCACCGTATCACATCCCATCATTTTGGCCATAATAGCTGTTTCCGACAGCGAATAGGAAATATAGCTATCCAGTATATCTATTAAACTGACATCGATAATAACCCCTTCGATAGCCTTTTCTTCAATTTCCGATAATATCTGTCTTTGCATAGCTTCTACGGTGGAATCGTCAAGCTCAATCTGTACAGGAACAATCAGATAATTATACAATTTAATCGTTGTAACTACCCTATCCTTCATTTTAGACTGCTCCTTTGCCTTCTTTCTCCGTTATACTTATCGCATACCGCAACCCGCTCTCCAGATCACGCTTTACCGTTACCATATTAAAATCTACTCCCAGCTTAACCAGGGTATGAGCTATAGATGGCTTAATACCTGTTATCACCACTTCGCATCCTAAAAGTTTAACCGCATTAAACATCTCTATCAAAAAGCCACCTACTATGGTGTCTATCAAAGGAACTCCTGTAACATCAACTATCACCACTTTGGCTCTCGTATCTGCTACAAATTCCAGCAATCTTTCCGCCATGCTCTGAGCCCTTTCACTGTCAAGCGTGCCTATTAAAGGAGCCACCACTACATCCTTCCATATCCTGATCGTAGGGGTAGCCAGTTCAGCCAATACTTCCTTCAACTCTTTAATCACCATATTTTTCTCTTCCAGGGCATGGTCGGCTACCTGCAATACCTGTCTTAAAACTTCTCCTGCCGGGAACCCCTCGATTTTTTCTCCTATTCTATCTAATCCCCGGGCGATATCTGACAATTTAAATTCCTCTACCAGATTAGCCAAACTATCTCGCATTTTTTTCTCATAAGCATCACTATCATAGCTTTCCATGAAAGATACCAGGAATTCTTCCCATTTAGCTTTGCGGCCTGTTATTTTATGCAGTTCCTCCAGCAGTATGTCCATATTATTCACTATCTTCTGTTTCACGGTATTCCCTCCTCAGACAGATTTTACGGTTATTAAAAATTTCATTCTAAACAAATTAGCTTAAATATTGATATTTTTAGCCTTAATTTTTTAGCATTTTTTTATCTTATTAAATTATGGATAAATGAATATTAAATATCAACCCAATTTTTTTATTTCGCCATTTAAACCGGATTACAGTTTAAAAAGGACCGGTATTTTTTTTAAACCTCCCCCTTCCCGGCAAGCTACTTTTAGCCTCCCATCTTTAATCCTATAAGCCTAGTTCTTGCAGCAATTCTTGCAGCGGCTCATCTTCCTGACCCTTGTATGTATATGACTTTTCTTTTTCAATTTTCAAGCCTTCTTTTAACAGAAAGTTTTTAATCTTCTCCCTGACTACCTGCAAACCTTGTTCATCTGTAAAAGGCAGTATAACTAAAACCTCTTTTCCTTCGACAACTTTTAATATATCAATCCTTCGCAAAGAACCTTTCAAAACTTCCAAACCTTTATCAATATTATCCTTATCCATTTTTATAACCATAAAAGAAGTAGGGTATTTTCCGCGCCAGCATCTCTGTACTTCTAAATCGATCAGCTCCGCGGCTTCTTCCTTTATGATGAAGAAATCTTTTTTCCTGCGCTCTTGTCGGGAATCGGACAAATACTTTTTCAATCTTAATACCAGGTCTTCTTCTTCAATGGGGACTACTATATAGTCACTGGCCCCGGCCAGAATAGCCTCTCTAACAATCGCCGCATTTCTTTCCGAAGTAAAGAAAACAATGGGAATTTCTTTATACAGGGGATGGCTTTTTAGCTTCCTGGTTAGTTCGATCCCGCTAATTCCCGGTAGAGTAGTATCAGTGATAATAAGCTTTATATTCTCCAAATATACCTGGGGTTGATTAAATATCAGACTGGCATTATCCAATTTAATTACATCGGTATCTTCTTTCCCTAATATTTTTAAAACATCGCTAATCTTATTCTGCATCAACCGGGAATCTTCGATAACCAATATCTTATCCATCCTGGCCTCCCTGGATTTGGTCTTTTTAAATGTAAACTTATCTTCTTAATTCTGCATAATACAACTATTTCCTCTTTTATCTGCCTATAAACTATAAACATAGGAGAAAAGCCCGAGTCGAAAATCAGGCTTTTCTCCTGTTAACATGGTATCTATTATAGCTTAAAGACATTTACCGTTCCCATCAGCTCTTCAGCTATGCTGTTAAGGGTTTGGGCCGTAGCTGCTACCTCCTCGGAAGAAGCAGTCAATTCTTCGGAAGAAGCCGCTACTTCCTCGGCCGCAGCTGAATTTTCCTCGGCTACGGCACTTGCACTTTGCACCTTTTCAATCACTATATCTTTAGTATCCACTATGCCTTTTAGGGCCTTATAGGTTTCCTCCATATACGGGGCAATCTTCTCTACGGTCTCTAATATGTCATCAAAAGATTGAATAGTCTTCTGCAAAGTTTCCACCTGGGCATTAACATGCTCTTTCACCACATTAGATGTAGCTATGACCTCTTCCGTATCTTTTACGGTAGACATGATAAGACTAGTTATTTTTTCCGTTGATTGTTTGGATTCTTCAGCCAGTTTGCGGACTTCTTCCGCTACCACGGCAAATCCCCGGCCGTATTCCCCGGCCCTTGCTGCTTCAATAGCCGCATTGAGAGCCAGAAGATTGGTCTGTTCTGATATGCTGGAAATGAGCTCGGTAACCCCCTTGATTTCATTTACCGATTCTGTCAGGTTAGCAACTTTTTGCACTACTGTTTCAAAGGCTTTTCTTATATCTTCAATAGAAGTCTCCAGCTTGTCCATCTCTTTTTTGCCTATCTCAGCTCTTTTAGCCGTTTCCTTGGTCTCATCCGAAACATCTTTTAATTTTTCATACATAAATTCCACACTGGATGTTACCTCTTTCAACGCTTCGCCTATATCGATAAGATCGCGGGCCTGACCTTCCGAACCTTTGGCTACCTGTTGAACTGTGGAAGACAGTTCCTGCGAAGCGGCGGAAACCTCTTCGGAAGTAGCGGCCAAAGTATTAGAACTATTTTCCAATTCCCTGGCTTTTTCCTCTACTTTGACTACCAAACCTTTCAGGGTTACTGTCATGTTATGCAGGGCCGCAGCAATGGCTCCGATTTCATCATTGCGGCTGCGCACCTCTTCTTCCACTTCTACCTGAAAGTTCCCTTCCGCAATATGTTCAGCACATGCCACCAGAGAACCTATAGGTTTTACCACCGTATTTCGGGCTACCAGGAAGTAGACAAAACCACCTGCAATAATTAAGGCGAGAGATAAAAGCCAGGCTTTAAAACCTAAACCTTTAATATTTAACAGGGACTGCAAAGCTAAGTTATTGAACACCAGTATCAGCAATAAAATTCCTAAAAAATAAGCAATAAGTTTTAACTGCAATTTATCCTGTTTGCTTTTTTCCATTTCAACTTTTCCTCCTTATAGTTATAGTTTCACCGGCCATAGAATTTACCTCTGGAACTAGTGTTTCTAAATAAGTGTCCGATATTAAGAAACTTTTATCTTATTCTGGTAAAAAGCCTTCATAAAAGCCCGCACCACCTCGGGATCAAACTGGGTTCCTGCATGTTTGGTGATTTCTTCTATGGCTTTTGCCTGGCTCATGGCCTTACGATAAGGACGATCACTGGTCATAGCGTCATAAGCATCGGCTACAGCCAGAATACGGCAGGGTAATGGTATCTCTTCCCCTTTCAACCCTCGAGGATAGCCTTTGCCATCCCAGCGCTCATGGTGATACAAAATATACTCGGCAATTCCTGCCAGTTCTGGTGTATTCTGCACTATGCGCCAGCCTATTTCGGAATGTTTTTTCATCCAGGATAGGGGTTTTAGCTTCCACGCATTTTTGATAATTAGACCTGACTTTTTCCCCAGCTCCTGCCCTAAAAGTTCAAGGGAAGTTTTGCCTCTTATTTCCTCTAGGCTAAAACCGGTCAAAACCTGGTGGGCTTTATTATTTCTTATATAGCGAAAATCTCCGTCCTCTACCTAAACCAGGAACATAGCATCCTGAGTTCCATTGAAAATAATATCCAGTTCTATTTCCCTGGCATCGGGGTTAAGTTCTTTTTTAACGTCTTCTCCCATGCTACCTCCTCCTTTGTTCGAAGATTCTGAATTTTCTTTGGCGATTTATCCATTTATTTTATACCCCTACTGCCGTCTGAGATTCTCCTATTAAAATATAGGGATTTAAGAGGATTATGATTTCATTCTCTTTTTTAGCCAGGCCTGAAATATACCTGGCTTTATAATCTAAATCCGTTTCCTGATAAGCCTCGATTTCTTCTTCATTGATCTTAGCCACCCGTGATACAGCATCTACCAGGATGCCTATTTTTTGCTGGTGCACATCCGCGACAATAATCCTGCTTTCTTCAGTAACCTGACCTTCATGCATGTTGAATTTTTTGCGCAGGTTTATTACCGGAATTATATTTCCCCGAAGATTAATAATGCCTTCCATATAATCAGGCATATTAGGGAGCAGTGTAGGCTTCTGATATCTGGTAATCTCCTGAATGTTTAAAATATCAAAACCATAATATTCATCGCCTAGTTTAAAAACTACAAACTGTTTTTCTGCCACTTTTTTCACCCGCTTCCAAGGATTAATAAAATTTTAATATATGTAAATTAATTGAAAAACACCCTTATACCTATTCTCACCCCTTTCTTTAAAGACTTAATTAGCAAAACGACCTATTGACACCTTCGAAAAGTATCAATAGGTCTCATCAGGCATATTCCTTCAACCAGCTATGCAAGGTGAAAAATTGTAAAATTGTCGCGATATTAGTCCTAAAATATCGATTATCTACTTAATAATAATAATAACTTCTCAGGTTGGCAAGATTTTCTTTGCTAAAATCTTTAAAATCGTCATATTATAGTTCATAATAATTAATTCACTAATTTACATTTAAGTTAAGCTAATTATTTCTTCCTTAAATCCTTTCTTTTCTTCATTTAAAATATATATTCGACAGAATTTTATTCTCCATCCATTGTTAAACGGTTCTTATCAGTTTGGGTTCTGTTAAATTTACTGCCTGATGAACTAGAAAAAAATTTGCCCCTTTCCCTAAGCCCTGGTCTCCTTAAAAACCGAAGAACTAATTCCTGAAGCACAACGCGAAGAAAGTGGTTCTAAAACAGATGTGGCAACAATTGGAGCTATGCTGGGATTTTCAATAATGATGATCCTGGATGTTGCCTTGGGATAATACGGCAAACCTGATAAAACTTCCAAAGCAGATAAAAAGTTTAATCTCTTCAATAATATATCTGCTAGCCTGGATAAGATTAAGGTCGTGGTCCAGGGTAGCCAGGTTGCAGTAAACATAGGCTATCTTCATCTCTGAAAGCACTTATAGTGTCCCGCTACTGTTTAGTACAACCTGGATTACCTGCTGGCTCAAAATGTAACCTCTCTTGCCAGGTTTTGCAATTAAGGCCTTCCCCTAATCTATACGGCGTATTCCTGCTACACACTCCACATGATACGTCTTGCTGAACATATCAAAAGGTTTAATCTCTTCAATAATATACCCGCTAGCCTGGATAAGGTTAAGGTCGCGAGCTAAAGTAGCCGGGTTACAGGAAACATAGGCTATTTTTTGTGGAGCCGCCTTTATTAAAGAGGCAATTACTTCTTTTTTAAGTCCGCTGCGCGGAGGGTCAACTATGACCATATCGAATTTTTCATTAAGTACCGGCAGGATCTTTTCACAATCCCCAGCCAGGAAACGGCAGTTGTTAAGGCGGTTATAATGAGCATTATACTCAGCATTTTTGACCGCTTCCCGATTGTTTTCTATTCCCAGCACTTTGGCCGCTCTGCCAGCCAGGGAAATCCCTATGCTTCCTACTCCGCAATAGGCATCAAGGAGGGTTTCTTTTCCCGTTAAGTTTAAATAACTCTGTATAAAGCTTATTATTTTCTCATTCTGTTCCTGGTTTACCTGAAAAAAGCTGCCCGGGGATAAGCGAAAAATATTAGCCCCTATTTTTTCTTCCAGATATAAATCACCGTAAAAGTGGATTAATCTGTTTTTCTGTTTGATGTATATCCCATCTACATCTTCTTTAAGCCGGGACAATATTTTCTCAGGTTCCAGGGAGGGTAAATCGCAAATGAGCATTATTTTGCCATTATATGAAGATTGTCTTACGATTATCTCCCCCTGGCCTTCATGTGCGATCTCCTTCAATATAAAGCCTATTTTCCGGCTTATTTTTGCCATATCTTCCTTAATGAGCAAACAATCATCAATAGGAACCAGCTCGCGGCTTTCTGCCCGGTAATAGCCTAACCTTCCCTTTGCCACATGCCAGGTCACTTTATTGCGGTAACGGTAAGGTTTGCTGCTCCGTTCCACTTCATTTATTCGGGCTTCTATCTTGCCAATTCTGGTTACCGCATCAGTTACGATTCTTTTTTTTAATTGCAGTTCCTCCTCATAGTCTACATGCTGAAAACTGCAGCCTCCGCAGGTATAATAATGCGAACACAAAGGGGTTGTGCGCGCCGGAGAAGGATGGATTATTTTTTCCAACCGGCCATAGGCATAGTTTTTTTTCTCTTCGGTTATGTCAAGTTCGACTTCTTCTCCCGGCAGGGCAAAAGGTATAAAAACTGCCTTGCCGTTTATTCTGGCTACCCCTTCCCCTTTATGAGTTATGCCATCAATTCGTGCCTGCACTTTTGAACCTCCTGGCTGTTAGCTTAATAATAAAAAGCGGAGAAATTATGCCTCTCCGCTTCTCTATATTTTATACTAATTTCAACCCTTCATGGAAAGCTTTTATATTTAAATCAACATATTTGGGGGGTACTATAGCTATTATGGCCTTTTCTACTTCTTCTATCGGAAGTTCCATCACTTTGCTTAAAACCCCTACCAGGACTACATTGGCTACTTTGATATCACCACATTTTAAAGCTATATCACTGGCATTTACCACTAAGGTAGAAGGAACCAGACCTTTCATTTTATCGATTATGTCATCCGGATACCTGGCTTTTCCGCTCATAACCGGCAGAGGATCTATGCGCTCATCATTTACAATCAATATGCCTTCCGGCTTAAGGTAGGAAAGCCAGCGCGCAGCTTCAATCTTTTCAAAACCCAGGATAACATCGGCATCTCCTTTTTTTATTATCGGGGAGTAAACTTTTTCTCCATATCTCACCTGGGAAACTACACTGCCTCCGCGCTGGGCCATACCGTGTACCTCGGAAATCTTAACATCATATCCCATCTGCACAGCTACCTGAGCAATTATGCGGCTGGTTAAAAGCGTCCCCTGTCCTCCTACCCCTACTATCAATATATTTTTTACCTCTTTGCTCATGCTTATCCCTCCATAACCTTAATCGCATCAAATTTGCAAACTTGAGGACAAAGGCCGCAGGCCACACAGGTTTTCAGGTTTATACGCGCTTTTTTGGCATCATCATCAAAATATACCCCGGTACATCCTACCCTTATACACTGCTTACATCCGGTACATGCTTCATCATCTACAAAATACCGGGTGGCAGTATCCTGCTGGTATTTTTTCAAAAGCACACATGGCCGCTTGGTTATTATGACTGACGGGGCTTTACGGCTTAGCTCTTCATCCAGCACCTGTTCCAGTTGGGCCAGATTTAAAGGATCAACTATCCTTATGTGTTCAACCCCTACTGCTTTTACCAGAGTAGGCAGATCCAGCTTGTAGGTAGGTTCATTTTTTATCGTAAAGCCGGTAGCAGGATGTTCCTGGTGCCCGGTCATAGCGGTAGTATCATTATCCAAAATCAACACTGTCGAAATCCCCTTGTTATACACCACATCAATAAGAGCTGTGATCCCGGAATGAACAAATGTAGAATCACCTATAACAGCTACCGTTTTTTGCGCAAATTCTCTTCCCCGCGCCTTTTCCATCCCTAGAGCCATGCCTATACTTGCTCCCATACACAGACAGGTATCCATAGCATCTAAGGGACTTAAAGCCCCCAGGGTATAACATCCTATATCCCCGGTTACGACTAATTTTTTCTTGCGCAAGGTGTAAAAAACTCCTCTATGCGGACATCCCGGACACATAAGAGGGGGTCTGGCAGGAACTGCCGAGCTCAAGTCTCCTGCATTTCTAATCTCCGTTCCTTTGATCTTCTCTTCGATAAGCTCCGGGCTGTATTCCCCAATAACCGAAAACAGATTTTTGCCCTCTACTTTTATTCCCAGGGCTTTTACCTGTTCTTCTATAACTGGCTCTAATTCTTCTACCACAATAAGCCTTTCTACTTTTTCGGCAAACTCGCGGATAAGTTTTTCCGGCAGCGGATTGGTAATACCTAATTTTAAAACTGATGCTGTGGGTAAAACTTCTTTTACATACTGATAAGGAATACCGCTAGTTATAATTCCCAGGCTCTTATCTCCCCATTCAATGCGGTTAAGGGGAGTAGTTTCTACATATTCCTTGAGGCGGGCCATGCGCTTTTCTACTTCTACATGTCTTAAGCGCGCATATCCCGGAAGCATAACATATTTGGCCGCATCTTTTTTATATTCTTTAAGGGCTATTTCCTCGCGTTCCCCTTCTTCTACCAGGGTCTGGGAATGGGAAAGACGGGTGGTAGTCCTTAAGATTACCGGCGTATCAAACTCCTCGCTTAAAAAAAAGGCAAATTTCGTAAAATCCCTGGCTTCCTGACTGTCAGACGGCTCTAAAACAGGTATTTTGGCAAATCTTCCATAACCCCGGTTATCCTGTTCATTCTGGGATGAATACATACCGGGGTCATCGGCAGAAACCAGGACTAATCCCCCATTAACTCCTATATAGGAAAGGGTATATAAGGGATCAGCAGCTACATTAACCCCTACATGTTTCATAGCCACCAGGGTTCTGGCTCCCCCTACCGAAGCGCCGGCTCCTACTTCTAAAGCGACTTTTTCATTGGGAGACCATTCAGCATATACTCCTTCATATTTAGCAAAGCTGCTCAAAATTTCCGAACTGGGGGTGCCGGGATAAGCGGCAGCTACGGTAGCTCCTGCCTCATAAGCTCCCCGGGCGATAGCTTCATTGCCTAACATTAACCTTTTCATCCTTCTCCTCCCTTGGCTCCTTTTCTACATACAAGCAGCCTTCCATCTTGTTAGATAGAAGGCTTAGATAGTTTAAGTTATTTGGCATGATAATACCACAATTCATATTTTAATGTAAACAGATTTTATTCCCATCTTTTATGTCCCAGGGCTATAGCCCTGCTTAAAACACGGGCCATATGATAAACATGTTTTATGCTTTTTGGCTTCAAACTGGACAGATTTTTATCGCCCAGCTTTTCTCCTACTATGCCGGTTATGGCAATCTGTCCAACCGGCGGAAGCCTTTTATCTAGAGCTTTTCCAGGCAGTATCGGACCTTCCCTTATCCTGATCACACCTAAATCGCGGATATTACCCAGGGAGGCATCAACAGCTATGATCACATATCCCTTATTATATTTTTCCTTGATTTTTTCCATAAACAGCCCTATATTGCCTGAGTGTATAGGCTCATCCAGGGTCCCATACAGGCACAGGTCAGGGGCCAGCTCTTTGGCCATAGTGCCGGTCAGAGGCCCAAAACAATCGAGTATATGCCGGTCTGAACCCAGGCATATAAACAGGGGTTCTGCATCATATATAAGATATATTTCATGCAAAACCCCAGCCAGGTTTTCGATTATGTCAGGTTCCGCATAGTGTTTTTCCAGCCTGTACATAAGAGAAGCTATTCTCCCAGCACCTTTTTTAATCCTTCGATAAATCTTTTGTTTTCTTCCGGAGTACCGATAGTTACCCTTATAAAAGTGGGAAAGCCGAAAATATCACCGGTTCTGATTATAATCCCCAGTTGCAGGAGCTTCTTAAAAACTTCCCGGCAGTCTCTTCCGGTATCGACAAAGATAAAATTAGCCTGGGTAGGAACATATCTAAGCCCCATTTCTTCAAACCGGGAATAAAGATACTTTTTACCTTCGAGATTGAGCTGCCTGCTCTCTTCCAGATGTTCTTTATCATCCAGAGCAGCTTCTGCTGCTACCTGAGCCAGAAGATTTACATTAAAGGGTTCAGTTACCCTTTCAACTGCCTGGGCAATAGCAGGAGTAGTAATTCCATAACCTACTCTAAGCCCAGCCAGGCCGTATATTTTGGAAAAGGTCCGCAAAACAATGGCATTTCTTCCGGCTTTAACATATTCTATTCCACTCATATAATCAGGGGCATCTACATACTCGTAATAAGCCTCATCAAATACCACCAGAACATCTTCCCTTATTTTATCCATAAAGTCTTTAATTTCGTCCCGGGTAGAGTAAGTTCCGGTGGGATTGTTGGGATTGCATACATAAACTATTTTGGTGCGGGGGGTAACCGCATCCAGCATGGCTTTTAAATCATGGCGGAAATCATTTAAAGGCACCGCTATACATTTAGCTCCCATTATAGTAGCCGTAAATTCATATTCCACAAAGGAAGGATCGCCAAAAACGACTTCATCCTCGGGAGTCAAAAAAGCCTCGGCCAGGAGCTTTAAAAGCTCATCTGAACCGTTGCCGATCAGGATACATTCTTCTCCTATGCCGATATGTCCGGCCAGTTTTTGTTTAAGGTAAAAATTATTGCTGTCAGGATAGAAATGTATTTTATCCAGGGTTTCCTTAATTTTTTCTACGGCCAGGGGGGAAGGCCCTAGAGGATTTTCATTGGAAGCCATTTTTATAATATCTTCTATGCCCAGCTCCCTTTTTACCTCTTCGATGGGTTTTCCCGGCACATAAGGTTTTAGTCTAAATATCTCTTTTCTGGCTTTAGTCTCGACAAAATTATTCACCCTGTAAACCTCCCTGTTTATGGCGTAAATCTATGACGCGTTTAGCCTTGCCGGCAGTTCGTTCTATGCTGTGCGGCTCTACCAGTTTAATTTTGGGATTGATGGATAAAGTTTTATAAAGCTGCTGGCGCAAATTTTCTTCAATGTGTTCCAGATCGCTGAAGCGGTCAGTAAATATATTTTCTGATACTTCTACCCTTATTTCAATATCATCTAAAAATCCTTTCTTGTAAACTATTATCTGATAGTGCGGCTCTAACCCTTCGATATTCATGAGCACGCTTTCAATCTGAGAGGGGAAAACATTAACTCCTCTGATGATAAGCATATCATCAGTTCGGCCGGTAATCTTGCTCAAGCGAGCCGTAGTACGTCCACAAGCGCAGGGCTCGTAAGTAATAGAGCTTATATCCTTGGTTCGATACCTTATAACCGGCAAGGCTTCCCGACAGAGAGTAGTAATAACTACCTCTCCTTTTTCACCGGGAGGAACTGGTTTTAAGGTTTCGGGATCGATGATCTCAACGATAAAATAATCTTCGGCCACATGCTGGCCGCATATCAATTCACACTCCCCGGAAAAACCAGGCCCTCCTATTTCGCTTAAACCATAATTGTCCGTGGCCAGCATACCCCATCTGGCTTCTAACTCCCTGCGATATTCTTCCGAACAGGCTTCGCCGCCAAACAATCCTACCCTTATCTTAAGATCATTTTTGGGATCTATGCCCATCTTCATTGCTACTTCCGATAAATGCAGGGCATAGGTAGGAGTGCTTACCAGAGCAGTAGTACCAAAATCTTTCATTATCATTATCTGTTTTTCCGAATTGCCTCCGGAAATAGGTATTACTGTGGCTCCTACCTTTTCCAACCCGTAATGTAAACCATGCGCCCCGGTAAAAAGTCCGTAGCCAAAGGCAATCTGCGCCACATCTTCTTCCGTAACCCCGGCCATCGTAACCATACGCGCCACCAGTTCCGACCATATCTCCAGGTCATTTCGCGTATACCCTACCACGGTGAGCTTGCCGGTGGTACCGGAAGAAGCATGCAGGCGAACGACATCTTTCATGGGAACGGTAAACATGCCAAAAGGATAATTTTCCCGGAAATCATCTTTTACCGTAAAAGGAAGCCGGGTTAGGTCACTTAAACTTTTAAGGTCTTCGGGATGGAAACCTGCCTGGGTAAATTTCTTACGGTAAACAGGTGATTTTTCATATACCCGGTGCAGGGTTTCTTTAAGCCGCTTGAGCTGCAGCTTTTCCAATTCCTCCCGCGGCATACATTCCATTTCTTTATTCCATATGCGCATAAAAAATCCTCTCCTGTTTCAGGCTTAATTTTCTAAGACCAGTTCTTCTTTGCCGTAAATCCTGCTAATATGTTCTGCGGAATATTCGGGAGTAACCAGGCTAACTGCCGGTACTACAATTAAAGGGACAAGCATAGCCAGGGCTCCAAAAAAGGGAGTTCCCAGCTGCTGCACGGTTGTAAGCAGGGGATAACTGGTAAAATAGGGCAGCCAGTTGATTATAAAATAGCCGCCAAGTGATATTAAAACCCCGGTTATCATTCCTGCCCAGGCTCCAGCCCGTGTAGTCCTTTCCCAGAAAAGGCCGTACAGATAAGGAGCCAGGAAGGCACCTGCTACGGTTCCCCAGGAAAGGGCCATAAGGGTCAGTATGATACCTGGAGGATTCAAGGCAATCCATAAAGAAAGCCCTACGAAAACGACAAACAGTGTACGCATAAGTTTCATCGCTTTTTCTTCACTTATATGCGGGAAAAGGGCTCCTTTTATCAGGTCAATAGTTACTGAAGAACTGGAAACCAGCACTAATCCCGATAAAGTAGACATAGATGCAGCCAGCACCAAAAGCAGTATCAATACAGCTACGGTTTCGGGCAAAGCCTGACTTATAATATTAGGCATTAAAAGGTCAGGAGAAGGTTTGCCGTTTAATACCGGAAGTTCACGGAAAAACAGATGGCTTAAAGCACCTGAAAAATAAGCTCCTCCCGTTATAACCAGGGCAAAAAAAGTGGAAACCACAGTAGCTCTGGGAATTACTTCCGTATTCTTTATGCCATAAAACTTCTGCACCATCTGAGGCATGCCCCAGGTTCCCAGACTGGTCAGGATAACCAGAGAAATAAGTCCTAAGGCTCCACCGGGACCAATCGGAGCAGCCAGCTTAGGATCGACAGCTTTTAAGGCACTTATGCTGTTTAAAAATCCCCCTACGGTTTCATAGCCGGATATATAAGCTACCATAACTATTACCCCTGCCAGCATAACAATGCCCAGCACAAAATCAACCAGGGCAATAGCTATATAGCCGCCTAACACCAGATAGAGGGCGGTTAAAACCGTCATCAGTATTAAGGCAGCAACATAAGGTATATGGAAAATCTGTTCAAAAAGATAGCTTAATCCCATAAAAACCGAAGCCGAATAGGGAATAAAGAAAATAAATATTATCAAGCTGGCAAATATTTTCATATTGGTGGACCTGTAGCGGGCTTCAAGAAAGGAAGGCATAGTAAGTACATGCAAACGGCTGCTCATTTCTCTAGTTCTGCCTGCTAAAATCTTCCATGCCAGAAAGGTACCGATGATGGTATTGCCCAAGGCAATCCACAAAGCAGATAATCCATAACCCCAGCCTACTTTTCCGGCAAAGCCAATAAGCAGTACAGCCGAAAAATAGGTGGTACCGAAGGAAAATGCCGACATCCAGGGGCCGATACTTCTTCCCCCTACCACAAAATCATTAATGGTAGCAGCTTTGCTGCGGCTATAAAGGCTTAAGCCGATAATAACCGCAACAAAGCATACTACCATCCCTAGTTTCATAATCATTTTCTACCATCCTCCCGTACAACTTTTTTCATTTTGTAAGCCTTCCTGCTCTACCCCTACCGTCCTGCTACAGCATTTCCCTTATGAAATTAGGCAGGGCAAATGCTGCACTATGAACAGCCTCATTGTAATATTTTAAACCATCAATAAGCTTTTTGTCATCAGGAAATTTTCCGGGCTTATATTGCTTGCTGCCGATAGTAAACGTCCAGGGGCCACTTACATAGGTGATACAGGTAGTAAGATACACGAATTTATAAGGGAATACCTCTTTTAAATATTTTTGCACTTTTAAGAAAGCATCTTGAAAAAAGACAGGAGATTCTGACTGTACTACTATCATCCCATCATCACGCAAAGTTTTATAGGCATTTCTATAAAAATCTAACCCAAAAAGCTCTACTGCCGGTCCTACAGGATCGGAAGAATCCACGATAATGACATCGTACTTTTCATCGGTTTCCTTTACATATTTGATTCCATCTTCAATAAAGAGCCTGGCTTTGGGATGGGCAAAAGCCTGAGCCAACTGGGGAAAATACATTTTACTGTTTTCTACTACCCTTTCATCTATCTCTACCATGTCTACTTTCTTTACTTCTTCATGTTTCAAAACTTCTCTTAAAGTCCCCCCATCGCCTCCTCCTATGATAAGGACTTTCTCCGGCCGGGGATGGGTATACATTACCGGGTGAACAATCATTTCATGATAAATAAATTCATCTTTTTCCGTAATCTGCACAGCTCCATCCAAGACTAACGTTCTTCCCCATTCCCTGGTTTCTACAACGGATAGTTCCTGAAAAGGGGTTTTCTCTTCATTTAATATCCTGGTTATTTTCCAGCTCACCTTATATCCATCAGTATGCATTTCCTCCATCCAGTATTCGCTCATTCTGCAACCTCCTCAAGTAAGATTTTCTTTAATATTTTGCCAGTAATCTCCTTATATTATCAATCGTTTTTTTTAACTCCTTCTCATCCTTAAGGTCAGAAGTTAAAAGCAGGTTTTTTATCTCTTCATCTAAAGCGGGATTTAGATCTTTTTGCAGCCATAAATGCAAAACCTGGGTTAAAGGCAGACTTTTTCTTTCGATAACTATAAGGTCCAAAAGGTTTAATAGAAAATACATCTCATCCTGACTCAAATTTTGTTTTAAGGCCAGATCGGCAATCAGGGTAGCAGTTTCATCATATATCTTTTTTATCTTTTCCCGTTCTTTGAAGGTCATAATTGAATCCTCTCGGCATCTTTCATAATCTGCCTTTTTAAGTCAAACTGAATAGGCAGAAGAACTCCGCTTTTTCCATCCCGGTTTTTTTCGATAGAAATATAATAATTCGGATTAAGGTACTTCTTTAGCTCCTCATTTTCCGCCAGCTCTTCTTTGGGAATAGGACTTAATCTTAACATTAAATCACATTCATTTTTCATACGCTTGGCTCCCTGCAGGGTCCCGTCAGGATTAAGCTGTACCAGACACATAACCACAATCTGCAGATTCTGAGCCAGAACCTTTTGCGTTTTGACAATCTGTTCAAGTATCTGCCATTCTGACAGCCGAGGATCATATTTTTCCATTCTTCCTATATAGTCGATAATCATCATGTCAATATTTTTCTGGGCCTTAAACTTACGGGCTATGGAAATAGTCTTTTCCGGCGTAAGATTAGGGCAGGGATAGGAATAAAAGCCACTATCCCTTAATCTTGAATAAGCATTAAAAATAATAGATAATTCCGTTTCGTTTATATCCCCTTTGCGTATGCGCTCATGTTCAATACCTGATAAAATCGATCCCCAGCGCAAAGCTATCTGTACCCTGCTCATTTCCGTATTGAGATAAAGCACTTTCTTGCCTGCATCTACAGCGACCGCCCTAGCTGTATGCAGGGCAAAAGCTGTCTTGCCATGTCCTGTCTGAGCTCCCAGTATAACCAGATCTCCCGGCTTATAGCCCAGGGTTATATTATCCAGGCTAGAAAAGCCGGTAGGCAGGCCTTCTAAAGGCAACACCCCTTTGTTAAGCTCTTTTATTTCCTTATAGCGCAAAAACCTCTTTTCAACTTCTTCATAGCCTAATTTAGCCAAATCTTCCGGAGTATCGATCTTATCATCTATATCCAGAGCGGTGAGGTTGGTAAGCTCTTCCTCCGCTGCCAGCAAAATATCATCTACATCGCTTTCCGGATTTTCATAGAGCAGATTATAACTGCGCCGCAAAAAGGCTTCAAATTTTCTAAGCCGTGCTTTATCCTTAACCCGCTTTATCCAGTATTTTATATTTTCATCATCTATATAATGTTCGGCTATATATTTTAACTCCTCTATATCTTTAGGGTTAGTAAGTATCCCTAAAGCATGTCCTTCTTTCAATATTTCCACATAAGTAGGTTTTATCTCCCTTTCATAAAGGCTGCAGGCCAGTTCGAATATAGTAGCATGTTTGGGAGAATAAAAATCAGCAGCTACCAGAGCGGAATGAGCTTCGATACAAGCTTCTTCCGCATGCAGCATGGCAGATAAAACCCGTCTTTCACTTTCCAAATCATATAAGTATTCTTGAATCTTCTCATAACCCCTAGCCAGCAAAATCCTCACCACCAAATCAAAAACGGGATTTTAAATCCCGTTTTCCTACTAAAATAATTATACCTTACTCTTCAATTGTTCCAAGGTAGAAGGTGGAATATATATCTCATATTCCGTATCCAATCTTGATTTTTTTTCTCCTTTAGCAGAAGTTTTTTCATTTTTATTCTTGGCTTTAAAATCGCGTATTTCTTTTTCCGCATCCTCTACCGTTCTTATTTCTTTGCGCAGCCAGTTGCTGAGCACACTGTCTATGTACTCCAGCCCTCCGTTTTTAGTGCGCTGGCACATAATTTCTCCGGCTTTCATTATCATGGCATGGCTGAAACCCCAATCGTATCTCCACTTATAATAAATGCGCTTGCGGGCTTCTGCCGTCATATCAATCCCGGTAAAATTACCAAATTCCATTATTTCCGGATCAAACTGTTTCATCCTGATGGCCATATTCTTTTCCAGATCAACATATTTTTCAAAATAGAGTCCCATGCCTTCTACGGTATTTATGCTGTACTCTTTGAGATCACGGGCAATTCTGGTTATCTCCCGGGGGTTATAAATATTTCTTTCAAAACATAATTCCAGCATACACAGCAAAAATTCCGGAGTAAACCCCAGTTCATACAGCCATTTTTTCAGCTCATTAGACATTTTTACACTTAAAAGATTGCCTGTCTTGCGAGCTATAAAATCTGCTACCTTCTTATAATTATCATTTTCATGGTCTAAAGTGTTAATATCAGCTGGGACAACTGCTCTTTTCTCTTCCAGTTCAGCTTCTAAAGACCTTATTTTTTCTTCGTAATTTTTAATTAAGGTCTCCATTTCTATTAACTGGTTCCGGTCATTAGCTGCCGGGAACAGCTCAGGATGATCCCTCCATATAAGCGCTTCGATTTTGGCCATCAGAGGTTCCAGATATATTTCCTTATCATTAAAAGCAGCTTTATCATCTTTTATCTCGATTAATTTCATTTTACTCAAGCGGCTTATCTTTTTAGCCAGCTTTTGCTTGCTAAGAGAAGGGCAAACATTCAATACCTGTCCGGCAGTTATCCCGGTGCGATATAACGGTTTGGAATTTTCGATGGCATAAAAAATAGCCGATAATACTCCAATATCTTCCATGTCCAGATCTAATTCTTTAGAATAAGAAAAAATAACCCCCGGAATGCAGGCATATCCCCAACGCATCATTTCCAATGCAGCACATTTATCCATACCTGTTCTTACTCCCATCACACGAAGTAAGATGATTATATCATCCTCACTCTCCCACCCACAAACACATAATATTTCAATTTTAAAAAGATTAAAGACTAGAACCTGTTAAAAATTAAAAAAAAAAGATATTTTGCACCAAATATAAGCTTGACTAAAAAAAATGCCGACTGGTTGAGGAAAACTTCTTGCTGTCGAAAATTAAGGTTTTAAAACTTGCTCCATCTTTTTTAAATCATCTATCATCTTATCATAATCCCCATTAGCCCAGTATCTAGCAAACTTCTCGTGCCATATGCTCATAGTAGCAAGATATAATTTTTCTGCTTCCAGGGCTTTTGGCATATTTTCAGCCAAGAGAGAGGAAACTTCCGCCTGTTCATGTTTGCAGGGCAGTTCTATTTCTTCTCCCCATTCCGGTATATAAACCGGTATCTTTAATTCCTTTTGAATAATTTCCGCTAAAGCTGATTGTGCCTCTTCTTCCCCATGTACCAAAAATATTTCTTGCGGTGGAGAAACAAAAGCTTTAAGCCAGGAAAGCAAACCTTCCCTATCCGCATGAGCGGAATAAGCTTCAATACGTTCTATTTCCGCTTTAACCGCTATTTCTTCACCGTGAATCTTTACTACCTTCTCTCCTTCCAGTATTTTGCGGCCTAAAGTTCCTTCAGCCTGATAACCTACAAACAGGATAGTAGACTCCGGACGCCACAGATTATGTTTTAAGTGATGTTTTATGCGTCCTGCTTCACACATGCCGCTTGCTGATATTATTATGGCTTTTCCTTTTATTTGATTCAAAGCTACTGAATCTTCCTGGGTAACAGAAAATTTAAGGTTGGGAAGTTTTAAAGGATGTTTACCTTCAGCTACCAGTTTTCTAGTTTCATAATCATAATACTCGGTATTTTCCTGAAAAATTTGGGTAGCAGCTACCGCCAGAGGACTGTCTATATAAATCTTGATATCAGGGGGGAGCAAGCCTTTATGATAAAGATAATTGAGGTCATATAATAAATCCTGGGTACGCTCTACCGCAAAGGAAGGTATTATTAAATTACCTCCTTTGCGCATAGTCCTATCAATAATCTCTTTTAACTGTTCCTTCCTCTTTTCTACCCCTTCATGGAGCCTGTTGCCATAAGTTGATTCAAGTATTAAATAATCAGCACTTTCAATAACTGCCGGGTCTTTTATTATAGGCTGATTAGGTTGTCCTAGATCTCCGGAAAAGACCAGTTTTAGCTTATGATGATCCTCTTTAATCCATAATTCAACTATATTGGATCCTAATATATGGCCGGCATCGCGTAACCTTACTTCTACTCCCTCGTGTAAAGGAATTATTTCATCCATATTAAGGGGGACAAACTGCTCTAGACATTTTAAAGCATCATCTACCCTGTATATAGGTTCTAGCAAAGGTTTACCTGCTCTTTGATATTTACGGTTTTTTCTTGCTACTTCCATTTCCTGTATATGTGCTGAATCAGGCAGGAGTATTTCGGCAAGTTTTTTCGTGGCATGGCTGCAATAGATAGGTCCTTTAAAGCCTTTTTTGCAAAATTTAGGCACTAACCCTATATGATCAATATGCGCATGGGTGAGAATTAAAAAGTCAACAGTTTCCGGAGGGACTAAAAATTCACCATAGTTGCGTTCCTTTATCTCCTTACTCCCCTGAAATAAGCCGCAATCAATAGCAAAGCGGGTATTTTCCGTATCAACAAGAAAAAAAGCCCCTGTAACTGTTTTAGCTGCTCCTAAAAATTTAAGCTTCATCCTTATCCCGCCTTCTTTAATTATTATTCATTATGGGGACATAATTAGTTTTTGGTTACGGTTCTTTATCTATGTAAATTATAATACGCGCCAGTTAGGCCCAGCAATGGGAAAGTAAACTCATTATTATCTATCAAAATATTAGACTGCCATTACATGCCGGCTGTCTTTTTTTCTCGCCAATCTTTCATATTGCTGAAAAAACTCAATAATTTCATATCTTATCCGGTTAATATCCCCGGAAATAAATGCTGTTTCCACCTGGCTAAAATTATTTTGTCCAAATTCCCTGACTATTTCACTGGTATCGAGATCCTCTACCAGTTCACTATAACGGTTATGAATATCAGCAAATATGGCATAATAAAGCTCTTTAATCTGCATCATTCTTTTCTGGGCCAGCATAATATCAAAATCTTCTTTTTGTACCAGGTGCAGAAGTCCTCGTAAAAGATTCTGCAGCAGATTATTGTTAAATATGGCCAGGTTCAGCTCTCTTTTATATTGTTTACTCAAAAGATATTTTATATATTCCAGGCATTCTTTTTGGCCTGCTGGTCCTAAAGCTTGAAATAGTTTTAATAATTCTAGCTCCCGCAGAGAAAAATCAGGTAACATGAGGAAAACCTCCTTTAGCTTTTATAGTCGCTAAAAGAGGTTTTCCACTTCCGGCTCCGTAATTCCTGCATTTAATTATCGTATAATTCATGCCTTATTTTATGCTATTCGCGATATTTCAGCACTTTTTCTGTGCATAAATGGCAAATTATCCTTTTCTATGTCGAGCTAGAAAATTCCCCATCCTTTCAATAGCTATCTCGATATTTTTTATGCTGGCAGCATAACAGCATCTTATATGTCCTTCACCATTGGCACCAAAAGCATTTCCCGGCACTACGGCTACTTTTTCTTCCATAAGGAGTTTTTCGCAGAACTCTTCACTGCTCATACCCGAAATTTTTATCGAAGGGAAAGCATAAAAAGCCCCTTTCGGTTCAAAACAATCCAGGCCTATTTCTTTAAAGCCGGAAAGGATTATTTTGCGGCGATTATTGTAGTCATCCACCATGCGGCGCATCTCGGACTCTCCATGTCTTAAAGCTTCAATGGCTGCCATCTGGCTCATTATAGGAGCACACATAATAGTATATTGATGAATCTTGGTCATAGCCGCAATAATGTCAGGATGTCCGCAGGCATACCCTATGCGCCAGCCGGTCATGGCATAAGCTTTGGAAAAACCGTTGAGCACAATAGTCCTGTCCCTCATACCGGGAAGGGAAGCTATGGAAACATGTCCGCCATTATAGGTAAGTTCCGCATAAATTTCATCAGAGATAACGATGAGGTCATTTTTTATAATTAAGTCTCTCAATTTTTCCAGATCTTCCTTTTCCATTATCCCTCCGGTAGGATTGTTGGGATAAGCTAAAATAAGTATTTTACTTCGGGGAGTGATATATTTCTCCAGCACTTCTGGTTTAAGTCTGTACTCATCTTCAAAATAAGTAGGAACAGAAACTGCTTTGCCATAAGCAAGGACAGTTCCCGGCGCATAAGATACAAAAGAAGGCTCCGGAACCAGCACCTCATCGCCAGGATTTAATAAAGCCCTCAAGGCTAAATCTACCGCTTCACTTACCCCGATAGTTATCAGTATTTCCCTTTGCGGCGAATACTCAACTCCAATCTTTTTCTTCATATAATTGGCTATCTCTTCTCTAAGCTCTAAAAGTCCGCTATTGGAAGTATACATCGTATATCCTTTCTCCAGAGCATAGAAACAAGCTTCTCTTATATGCCAGGGAGTAACAAAGTCAGGTTCTCCTACTCCTAAAGAAATAACCCCTTTGGTTTGGGTCACCAGATCGAAAAATCTTCGTATCCCGGAAGGGGGAATAGATTTAACCGTATCGGCCAGATAATTCTGCATACTGTTCATGGGCTTACCACCAACCTTTTATCTTCTTCTGGCTCTTCAAAAATAAAATCATCTTGTTTATAGCGTTTGAGCACAAAATGAGTAACTGTGCTCTGTACCTGCTCCAAGGTAGAAAGGCGGTGGGAAACAAACCAGGCAATATCTTTCATGGTTTCCCCGGTTACCACTACAGAAAGATCATAAGTTCCGCTCATCAGATATACACATCTTACCTCGGGGAAGCGGCATATACGCTCGGCCACCTTTTCAAACCCTACTTCCCTTTCCGGGGTAACTTTCACATCAATCATAGCCGTAACTCCATCTTCCCCCAGGCGTTCCCAGTTTATCACCGTGCTGTACCCTAAAATAATCTTTTCTCTTTCCAGCCTTTCTATAATATCCCTGATTTTCCCCTCATCTTCGTCCAGTATAGTAGCAATTAACTTGGGGCTCATTTTGGCATCCTTTTCTAAAAGCTTTAAAATCTTCTTCTCTAGCTCCATACTTCTATCCCCCTTCATGGAAAATATTGTAATATTAAAAGCTCCCATCCCTTCACCACAAGGGACGAGAGCTTTACTCCCGCGGTACCACCCTAATTGGCATTCAATGCCCACTCCATTCTGATAACGGCAAAAACCGTCCGGCTTAATTCACCGGCGCTCGCAGGTGGCCTTCACTATATAACTGTTACCGGTTTCCAGCTACCCCGGCTCTCTGGAAACAGCCATATAGCTACTCTTCTGCTCATCGCTTTTTCCTTTTCAATTGCTATAATCCTAACATAATAATTTTGTCCCCGTCAATATATGCTTATAAATAGTTATTTCTAAAGGTCATAAATAATGTTTATAAATGTTTTTATTTCTAGCCTTTCACTCGGTACTAAATTTACCCAAAAATAACAATCTTTTTTGGCACTATTTCTCATCCCTGGGCATATTATTTTTTAGATTTTTATAAGGAGGCATCATAATGTATACTGCTCTCCATCTGAGTGCAGAAGAAAGAGAAATCGCCCGCCGCGTCGATAACTATTTTAAAACTCCCCACATGAATTTCCGGGATAAGGTGTTTAATGCTTTATTAATTGCCCAGCATGAATTGGAAAGCCATCATTTTTCTACGGAAGATGAGAAACTGAAGATTATATATTTTAGAAACACTCTCTACAGCCTGCTTAAAAAGCTGGATTCCGCAAATATGAGATGAATCAATACTTTCCGCTTTTTAATATAGAATAAGCCAGGACAAAACCTAAAATAACAGCTATACTAAAACCTAATTCTACCAGAGGTATGCGGTTTAAAAGCGCACTGCCTGCTTTATCTACCACCAGAGAAGTACCGATTATTATACTGGCCAGGATTATGGCCAGAGACAGCCGGTTAGACATTATATCAATACGTTCCGCCAATTTTCTAATATTAGTATGCTCCATTTTAATCTGCAGCTGTCCTTCACTTATAGTTTTTAAAATATTCTCCATATCGCGCGGGAGTGATTTAAATAAACTTCCATAATCAATAGCCAGATCTTCTACATTTTGTTTGAGGCGTGCAGGAGAAAATTTGCGCAAAATAAGTTTTTTGCCGTAAGGTTCGGCAATATCAACTATACTGATCTGGGGATCAAGCTGCGTTATTAAACCTTCAAGGGTCATAAGCATCTTAACCATTAAGGATAACTCAGCAGGAAGCCGCATCTGATATTTAACCGAAAGTTCGACTAACTCTCCTAAAGCTTCTCCCACATTGATATTAGACAGAGGCAAGCCATAGTATTTTTGCTGCAGTTTAGATACATCCCGCCTTAATTCTTCCTGGTTTACATACTGGCTGCCTATGCCTATATCCAGCAAAGCCCGGGTAACTCCATGGGTATCATAACGCATCATATTTATAATAAGGTTCATGCCTTTTTCTTTTAAAACATCATCAATAATCCCTACCTGACCGAAATCATAAAAAATAATTTTTTCCCCCTCGGCAATTGCCAGATTGCCGGGATGGGGATCAGCATGAAAAAAACCGTGATCCCATATCTGTTTAAAAAGAGCATCGACTAAATTCTGGGCAATCTTTCGCGTATCCAGACCTGCCTGTTTAAGCTTTATGAATTCTGATATTTTTATGCCTTCAAGATACTGCATAGTTAAAATGCGGCTGGAAGAATATTCCCAGTATATCCTGGGAATAAGGACATTTTTATCCCGCTGAAAATTTTGGTAAAACTTATCTGCATTTAAAGCCTCTTTGCGAAAATCAAGCTCATTCAAAAGAGCTTCACTCAATTCATCTACTATTTCGGTTATTTTATAAAGTCTACCCCAGGAAGTCCTCTTTTCCAAAACCGCGCTTATCTCCCGCAGTATTTCCAGATCAGTTTCTATTATCTTCCTTATGCCAGGTCTCTGTACCTTGAGTATTACTTTTTCTCCATTTTTCAACACGGCTTCATGTACCTGGGCAATAGAAGCGGCAGCTAAAGGCTGGGGATTAAAATAGATAAAATCCTCCTCAATATCAATTCCTTCTTCCTGACATATACTGCGCAAGACATCAAAAGGAAAGGGAGGCACATTATTCTGCAGTTTTTCCAGTTCTTTTATGTATTCCTTGTTCAAAATATCTGGACGGGTGCTTAAGAGCTGGCCTAATTTTATATAGGTAGGACCTAAATCCTCAAAAAGGTGGCGCAGTCTCTTAGGGCCAGTTGTAAAATGGGATTCTCTACGGGGAAATATGCTTTTACGGCCTAATCTTTTTTGATTCAAAATATCAACAATAAATCCAAAACCATGTTTAATCAGAATATTAACTATCTCCCGGTATCGGGGAACATGTTTTAAATGATTTACATTTTTACCCCGCTTATTAAGCATAAGAAATCACCTCTAACTAGCAAAGCTTATCACCGCCGAAAGTCTGGCAGTGATAAGCCGGCAGGTTTATTGCAAGCGGTCTTCCAGAGCTTTTATCCTGGCTTCTAGAGCTTCTAATTCTGCTTTAGTAGCTACGGCAACATCATTTTTGAGGTTAAAAAATTCCTCTCTTATCATTCTGCGCAAAGCCTCTTTTTCTTCTTCTCCCTTTTTAAGTGCTTCATCGATAAATTGTTTGGCTTCTTCCTTGCTCATCTCTCCTCTTTCCACCAGTTCGTTTATTAATTTCTCCGCTTTTTCTCTGGTGATGCTCATGGCGCCAAGTCCGAAATAAAAAGCTTTCTTAAGCAAACTTTCCATGTTTGTCCCTCCTAAAAGCAAATTAAAATTAGCTTACTTACTATATTATGCTCTATTTTAAACTTTCATACAAATATTAGAAAGCATATAAAACTAAAAAAACCCGCACTTTTTAGCACGGGTTTCATAATCTTTATATATGGTGGGCCATGAAGGAATCGAACCTTCAACCTTCTGATTAAGAGTCAGCTGCTCTGCCAGTTGAGCTAATGGCCCTTGGACAATATGAATTATAACTCTTGCTCAGCTAAAAATCAAGCCTTTTTAGGTTATATTTTCAACTCATTTGCCATCCTTTAATTTTAATAAATTCAAAGCTACAGCCAGCACAAACCACTTGGGGGCTATTTCATCCGGGTCATGATCTATAGTTATCAAGCCTTTATCTTTAGCCTCCCTGATGATATCTAATTTCCAGCTCCCTTTACTTCCAGCATGGGAATCTACATTCTTATTCTCCTCTTTAATCTTTCTTTTCACCTCCTCCAGAGGAAAAAGTTTTCCCGGACAAGAAGTGGCTATAACATCCCGATGTCCTATAATCTGTAATTCTCCATATCTCTTTATAAGGTCCCTAATAAGCCAGACCAGCGCTTCCATCTGCTTCTCAGTCGGTCTAACTATCTCGAAATTTCCTGCCAGAGCTATCCCGATACTATCACTATTGCCCTCGGGCCCGGCATGGGCACCGATTACATTTTCTGGCCTTCCTCTCTCAACAGTTCCATCCTGGCGAATCAAATAGTGATAACCTATACCTGCCCATCCCTGATTCAGGTGCCAGGTGTGCACAGTTTCTGCTGCTACATCACCAGGGGTGGCTGTATGATGGATAATAATCCGATTCGTCCTCGTTCTAGGTTTAAGCGGCCCATTAAATTTTAAACCCGTCTCTTTAATCTGCATCCTTATTCCCTCCTCTCCTATCATATAATCTATTTAAACCCCCAGCTTAAAGTTCCAATATATAAGCCCATAAAAAAGAAAAGCTGTTTTTTAAGGAAAATCATCCTTAAAAAACAGCTTTTTTTGTCTTAATCTCTATAAGATTTGGGGAGAAAATATCTTTCCCTATTTATTATTTAGCCAGTTCATCAGCCAGTGCTTTGCTCTTCTCGGATAAAATACGGGCCAAATCAGCTGCATCTTTATTTTTACCCAGGATTAAAGTAGAAGCAAGTTCCGCAAAAAGTTTTTTAAGTTCCATAAAAAGCTGATTAACCATTCTATCTACCCCCAATCACCATGCTGTCTGATGATGGAATAACAATTATGTATTTTTTTATTTTAATATATTTAAGTGCTTTATTCAATAATATTTTTTACTTAAAAAGAAGCAAGCCTGGCGGGAATATAAAGCAGGCTCAGTCAAGCTTTACGGCAGCTTAGCTATTATTTTCTCCACCACAGCATCAATTTGGGGAGATACATATTCTTCAATCCTTCCCTCATCTATCAGCAGGTTGAGTTTGGCATCCCAGGGAAGAGCACCTAAATAATCAATGCCCATTTCTTTAGCTATATTTTCCCCTTGAGATTCCCCGAATATATTAATCTTTTCCCCGCAATGAGGACATACAGCATAGCTCATATTTTCCAATAATCCTAATATGGGAGCATTCATTTTTTTGGCCATCTTTATAGTTTTTTTAACTACCATAAAAGCTAAATCCTGAGGGGAAGATACAATAACTATACCGTTTACAGGTAAAGACTGCATTACCGTAAGAGGAACATCGCCCGTTCCTGGAGGTAAATCAACTACCATATAGTCTAAATCCTGCCAGTCCACTTCCCCCCAAAATTGATTAACGGCTCCGGCTAAAAGGGGACCTCGCCAGATCACAGGGTCATCCTCATGGGGAAGGAAAAAATTAATAGACATGACTTTTATGCCAGATCTGCTCTGAGGAGGAATTATCCCAAACTGACTAGCTTTTAAACCTTCCCTGTTATCTATCCCCAATGCTTTGGGTTGACTGGGGCCTGTAATATCAGCATCCAAAACCCCAACCTTTTTCCCTTTTTTAGCCAGACTAGAAGCTATAAGTCCGGTTACCGAAGATTTACCTACTCCCCCTTTACCGCTCATTACGGCAATTACGTTTCTGATGTCATTAAAAGCACCCAGCAAGCTTTTATCGGGACTTTCTCCACATTTTTCCGGTGATGAATTGCATCCTGCCTGGGATGGACAAGTTTTACATTGATCTGCCATTATTCCTCTCCTCTCTTCACTAA
Source organism: Thermosyntropha lipolytica DSM 11003 (assembly GCF_900129805.1). Classification (GTDB taxonomy): domain Bacteria; phylum Bacillota; class Syntrophomonadia; order Syntrophomonadales; family Syntrophomonadaceae; genus Thermosyntropha; species Thermosyntropha lipolytica. Next base: position 12,499 of record NZ_FQWY01000007.1, on the reverse strand, counting down.
TGCTGCTTTATTAATATTTATACACCTGTTTAGGCCTGCTGACAAGATAATTGTGCATATGCTCATTTTAATTTATTTATTGAAGGTGAGCAAATTGATCTGCATCTCTTCATTAAAAGCTCGCATAGAGCGCAGTCCATTGAGTTCCAGGATTACTGCTTCGATGGTAAGATAAACTTCGGCATCTTTGCGCAAACACCCTACCCTTACTTTGTCTTCACGTCCGACTGCTACATGCATATGCAGGGATGGCTTTTTATCTTCACCTTTAAATAAGGTTCCTATACCCAATACCTCCCTGCCATCCGTAAAGGTAAAAGGCAATCCCAGCGGGGGAATAGTACATTCCTGCGGTCCTACTACCATATGGCCGCTTTGCAAAGCGCCTAGTATAACAACTAGAGCCGAGGAAATATTTTTATTTTCGGCTAAAGCCTTCAATTCTTTTATTATATCATCTCCATGCTCAAAATTGACTACAAAAACCCTGCCTATTTGTCCTTCCTGGTATTTCATATTCTACCTCCAGAAATTATAATTAGGAATAGCATGGCAATAAGGGAACTTTTATTATTATAATTTATATGGTTATTATACACAATTCAGCCTTTATTATCATGTTAAAAACCTGTAAGAAAATATTTTAATCTTGCGTAAAAATTATTGCACAGGTTAGGAGCTGATCATATTGCTTAGCGATGAAACCCTGGTTCTTCGCCTTAGGGATGGTGAAATTACAGCCTTTGAAGAGCTGGTCAATAGATACAAAAACAAGGTCTTTGCCCTGGTTTATCGCATGGTAGGAGATTATCAGGAAGCAGAAGACATAACCCAGGAAGTTTTTTTAAATATCTACACTAAAATCAACCAGTTTGATAGCGAAAAAAAATTTGCTCCCTGGCTTTACCGCATAGCGACTAATACAGCCATAAGCCACCTGCGCAAGAATAAAAACCGCAACCATTTAAATTTCGATGAAGTTTTTTCCGGACTGTACAGCAGTTTGCAAGCTTCCTGGGACGTAGTAGACCCTTTACTGAATATGGAAAGAGTAGAATTAAAGGAAGAAATAAATAAGGCCTTAAGCAAGTTGCCTGAAAACTACAGGATAATTATCCTGCTGCGCTATCAGCTGGAACTGAACAATCAAGAAATTGCGCAAATTCTCAACCTGAAAAAAGAAAATGTAGAAGTAAAAGTACATAGGGCTCGCAAAGCCCTGCGCAAAATACTTGAGGAACAGCAAACCGGAAAGGGGGTAAAGCATGAACTGTAAGGAAGTAAATGAATTATTACTTGATTATGTGGAAGGTAATCTGCCCCCTTATTTAAAAAACGAACTGAAAACCCATTTAGAAAACTGTATAAGGTGTCAAAAAATCCTGGCCTTAACTGAACTGGAAAACTCTTTATTAAAGGATACTTCAGATATTCCAGAACTTGATGAAGAATTTACCCGGCAAGTGATGAAAAAAATCGCGCTTTTGCCTGCTCCTTTGCCTCAGAGGGCAGTAATTAAAAAATTTATCTCTACCCTTGCAGCTTTAGCTGCCTGTTTGCTCGTGGCTTTTATGTTGCACTATGCTCCATGGACACCTGATAAAGAAAACAACATAAAAGATGTTCGTATGGCCATGGACCCTAAGGGAACAGCCTATTTGTCAAAAGCTGATTCTTTAAAAAGCCAGGAGGGAGCAAAATATTTTCACGAAGATACATCATCTAAAATATCCGCCCCGGCTCCCAAAGAGGGAGAAGCTTTTTCTGCCGCCTCTACCGGAGATAACTCTACTGTTTATTCTGGAGGGAAAGAAGAGGTAAAGATGTCATCAGCAAAATCAGGGCAGAAAATAAATCCGGAAAATTATTCGGTCATAACCGATATAAAAATAGCCGGATTGCCTGCGGATTATGTATTACAAACAAGCAGGCAGATTGATGAAAACAGAGTACAGTATGTTTACACCAACCATAACCAAAATACAATTACCATAGAAATTAGCCTTCCCTATGCTGAAGATAAAATGGCAGCGAAAAATTTTATGTCTGCAGATACCTTACAGGAAAAAAGCAGCCAGACTATTTCCCTAACTGATGTCAAAAGTCTGGAAGATAAAGCATATAAGGTAACCATAACTGCTGACCTGCCTGCAGAGGAATTAAACCAGCTGCTCAGCAGTATAGAGCTGGTCAAAAATTAATTGCCTGTATGAAAGTTGCTTTCTACAAGGGTTTTTCTTTGACAGAGAACCCTTGTTTTTTTATTATAATTACAGAGATAAAAAATAAGTAAGCGGAGGATTTTATGAACGGCTATCCGGATTACAATTATCTTATATCTACAACCGCTATGCTTTATGAGTCAGAACAAAAGTATCAGCGTCTGGTGGAAAACGCCATGTTTGGCCTGGTTATATTCGATATGAATAATATTTATTTTTCCAATAAATATATAACGGAAAATTTAGGCTATACTTCCGAAGACTTCTGGAAAAACAATTTAAGCATATGGGACCTTTTAACTCCTGAATACCGCAAAAATTTTTATCCGGTAGCCCAAAAATACTTCACTACCCAAAAGCCATACAGCCAGAGATTTATCAGTGAACTCATATGCAAAAATGGAGAAGTCCGCACTTTTGAAGTAGCCGTTTCCTCCATAAGCTATAACGGCCAGTATGCTTTTCAGGGCAATTTTATTGATATAACCCATTTTATTGCCGCCCAGAAAAAAATGGAAGAAAAAACTGTTCTGCTCCAAAAAATAGAAAAAAAGAACCGTATCCTGGTGGAAAAATTAAATGATGGGTTTCTTTTCGTAAATACCGGCTTTAAAATAACTCAGCTCAATCCGGCTTTAGCCCGCATGTTAGAATACAAACCCGAAGAGCTGGAAGGCAAATGCCTTTTAGAGCTGGCTGCTTATCCTAGAGATGTAATCGCTCTCCTCATAGGCATGAAAAAAAGAATGAATCTGGTTATTGACAGCTATGAGCTAAACCTGCGCACTAAATCGGGCCGAGTTATCCCTACTTATATATCCCCTTCGCCTTTTATCGAAGATAATAAAGTAGTAGGCTGTTTTGCTACAATACAAGATTTAAGTGCCATAAAAGAAACTGAAAACAAGCTGGCTTATCAGGCTCACATATTAGCCAATCTTTCCGAAGGTATTTTAATCACAGATGAACAAGGAATATTAACCTACATAAACAAAGGAGCACAAAATATTCTCCATATAAACAGCAATTCTTTCCTCAACCAGCACATATATAAACTTATGGAAGCCTTTGAGGTGAGTATTGATGAAAACGAACTTTTCTCCCACTTAAATCAAAATAATAGTCCCTGGCAAAAAGAGATAGGCTTTTATAATTTAAATAAAGAACAAATCTTTGTCCGTATATCAGTAACGCGGATGAAAGATATCTATAATAATTTTAAAGGACTGATTATCGTCATCTCAGACCTTACTGAAATTATCAAAGCTAAAAAAGCAGCTGAAGCTGCCAACCTGGCCAAGACCAACTTTTTAGCCAATGTAAGCCATGATATTCGTACTCCTATGATCGGCATCATGGGAGCTGCTGATCTTTTAAGTCAAGAAAAACTATCTCCTTATCAAGCTGAGCTGGTGCAAACTATAAAACAGTGTGGAGAACAGCTTTTGGAACTCATAAATGATATACTTGATCTTTCCCGCATTGAAGCTGGATATGCTCTAGGCAGAAAAAAAACTTTTAAACTGCCCCAGGTGATAAACGAATGCATTCAGACAGTATACGGCAAGCTTCCTGAAGAGATAGCCTTACATACTCATATCGATCCTGATGTTCCTTTAAATTTAGTAGGAGATCCCTTACAGTTAAGAAGAATAATTCTTAATTTGCTCAGCAACGCTATAAAGTTTACTACCCAGGGGGAAATAGAGGTTAAAGTACAAGTCTATAAAGAACCTTCTAATTCCCGTGATGATATAGTATATTTGCTTTTCTCGGTCCGCGATACAGGTATAGGCATACCCGAAGACAAGCTCCATACCATATTCGAAGCCTTTGAAAAGATAGACCCCTATTCCTCATCTGGTACTGGGTTGGGCCTCACTATATGCAAACAGCTGACAAAAAATATGGGTGGAGATATATGGGTAGAAAGCGTTTGGGGAAAAGGTTCTACATTTAGTTTCTATCTGCCTTTTTATAAAGCTAAAGAGGATGAAAATAAAACCGGTGAAGCTAGTGCCTATAGTACTAAAAATTCCCCATCTTCTGAACAGACTAAATCAATACTTTTAGTAGAAGATAATGATGTTAATCGCAAAATTTTATCCTACATGCTGTATAATGCGGGATATGCTGTTACGGCAGTGGAAAATGGAATTAAATGTTTAGAAATTTTACAGCAAAAAAAATTTGACCTTATAATAATGGATATGCAGATGCCTATACTTGATGGATACGAGACATGTAAGCGCATAAGGCAGGATTACCATGATAATACTCCTATCCTCGCTCTTACCGCCTATGCTATGGAGGGTGATGAAGCCAGGTGTCTGGAAGCGGGATGTAATTATTACCTGTCCAAACCTGTTTCTTCGCATAAGATATATGATAAGCTCAAGCAAATTTTTGCTCAGGAAAGCAGCCTGCATCCTGATGAAAAAACCTTCTGGTCAGCCAATACCCTTATTAAAAACCTTATTCCCGAATTTATAAACAGTCTAAATGATTTGATGCTGGGAATGAAAATAAGTCTGGAAGCAGAAGATGCTAAACAGCTTGCCAGCATCGCTCATGACATAAAAGGCAGTGCCGGCCTGTACGGATTTCATAATCTTGCCAACCTGGCCTCAGAAATCTACAGAGAAGCTCTTAATAATAATATAGATAAAATAAAAATTATATATAAAGAAATGTTGCAAAATATAGAACAAATAAAGCAGCTTTTATGAAATCCCATAAAAGCTGCTTTATTTACATTAATTTTCCAGCCTTCTCTCTTCATAGTGAGAGAATTCCATAGAGAAACCAGCTCTACCCTGAGTAAGAGAGCGCAACACCGTAGAATAGCCAAACATTTCGGCTAGCGGAACATAAGCCCTTATAATTTGCGTATTGTTTTCCATTTCCATGTTTTCTAAACGGCCTCTGCGGTTGTTTATATTGCTTATTATATTACCGGTAAATTCATCCGGAGTTGTAACTTCGAGTTTCATTATAGGTTCTAACAGCTTAGGCTGCGCCTTCTTGAGGCATTCCTTCATAGCCATCATGCCGGCTGTCTTGAAAGCCATTTCCGAAGAGTCTACTTCATGGTAGGAGCCATCAAGCAAGGTTACCTTAACATTTACTACCGGATAACCTTTTAATACTCCTTCTTCCATAGCCTGTTTTACACCTGCTTCCACAGCCGGTATATATTCTTTGGGGATAACTCCTCCCACAATCTTGCTTTCAAAAGCATAGCCTTCATAAGGTTCTACCTGGAGCACTACATGCCCGTACTGTCCTTTACCGCCTGTCTGTTTTACATATTTGGTTTCATGCTGAGCGGTAGCCCCTATAGTTTCCCGATATGCTACCTGGGGCTGCCCTACATTAAAGTCAACTTTAAATTCTTTAGCCAGACGGTCAGTTATTATTTCTAAATGCAGCTCTCCCATACCGGCAATCAGAGTCTGCCCGGTTTCTTTATCATAAGATATTTTAAAAGTCGGGTCTTCAGCGGCAATTTTGTTCAGGGCTTCCCCTAGTTTAGCCTGATCAGCCTGAGTCTTAGGCTCAATGGCTATCTGGATAACCGGTTCCGGGAAATCGATAGCTTCCAGCCATACCGGCCTTTCTTCGGTACACAAGGTATCACCTGTACTTACATCTTTAAGGCCGATAAAAGCCACAATATCGCCGGCACTCGCTTTTTCAATTTCCTCACGATGGTTGGCATGCATCTTTACCAAACGGCCTATCCGTTCCTTTTTCCCCTTACTGCTGTTATAAACATAGCTTCCGGCATTTACAGTTCCTGAATAGATACGAGCAAAAGCCAATTTACCTACGTGCCTGTCGGTAATAATCTTAAAAATCAAGGCCGTAAAAGGTTCAGAAGGATCGGCGATAATTTCTATTTCTTCATTGCTGTCAACCAGGGTGCCGATCGCCGGTTTAATATCAAGCGGTGAAGGCAAGTAATTTATTACCGCATCCAGTAAAACCTGTACTCCTATATTCCTGTAAGAGCTTCCGCAGAGAACCGGAATCATATTGCCATTTATCGTATTTTTGCGGATAACTTCGATGATCATATCTTCCGGTATCTCTTCTCCGCCAAAATACATTTCTAAAAGCTCTTCATCTGTCTCAGCTACCGCTTCTATCATAGACAGACGCCAGGTATCAGCTTCTTCTTTATACTCGGCGGGAATTTCCGCTTCTCTTATCTCGGTTCCAAAGTCACCTTCAAAGGTGATATATTTCATCCTGATTAAATCGATTATACCGGTAAAGTCATCTCCTACAAATACCGGAATAGTAACTACCAGGGGATTAGCACCTAATCTGGTTTTTATTTGATCAACTACCCGGTAAAAATCTGCCCCTATAGCATCCATTTTATTAACATAAGCTATACGAGGAACCCTGTATTTATCGGCCTGTCTCCAAACGGTTTCTGACTGCGGTTCTACCCCGCCTTTGGCACAGAATATAACTACTGCACCATCTAAGACTCTAAGGCTTCTTTCCACTTCAGCTGTAAAGTCCACATGTCCCGGAGTATCAATAATGTTTATGGCATGTCCTTTCCAGATACATTTGGTGGCAGCCGAAGTTATAGTTATTCCTCTTTCCCTTTCGGCTTCCAGGTAGTCCATAACACTTTGCCCATCATGGGTTTCGCCTAATTTATGCGTTAATCCTGTATAAAAAAGAATTCGCTCCGTAGTCGTTGTCTTCCCGGCATCAATATGGGCTATTATCCCGATATTCCGAAGTTCTTTCATTTGCTAACTCACTCCTTCAATAACCAAAAAATTAACGGCATTCTTTGTTAGTAATGCCGATAACATCTATTTCTACAATTATCTTTAAAATTTATTAAACTTAATCCAAAAGGGCACCCAATGTAGAATTATATGTTGGTTATGTTTTTTTGTCAAACATAAATTTCATAATTTCTGGCCATAATTTTTTTACGCGAATTATATACGCTTTTAAAACGGGAAACACTTTTTTATAGCTTCTCCATCTTGAGCCAGATTAATTCCCGCGCGCAAAAAATACCTCGGTAACAAAAAAGCGGAAGCCAGCACTTCCGCCTGCCAGTTTAAAATTATTTATCTCCCTTTAAAAACAGGTTTGCGTTTCTGGAAGAAAGCATCAATCCCTTCATTCTGGTCTTCAGTCCCGCAACAGAAAGTTGACTGAGCCTGTTCGAAGAGCAATCCAGCTGCTACACTGCTCTCATCAGCAACATTGATGCCCTTTTTGGCAAAGCGTACCGCCACCGGCGGCAAATTGGCAATGCGTTTGGCCATCTTCATAGTTCTTTCTTCTAATTCTTCCCTGTCCACCAGTATTTCAATAAGCCCGATTTGCCAGGCTTCTTCGGCACTTATTTCATCACAGCCAATTATAAGGCGTTTGGCCTGGCCTACACCTACCAAACGGGTAAGCCTTACCGTGCCCCCCATATCCGGTGACAGCCCAAACCTGACTTCAGGAATGGAAAAGCGCGCATCGCGTGATGCAATCCTTATATCACATCCTAAAATCAATTCCATAGCCGAACCATAACAAAGTCCGTGCACCGAAGCAATAACTGGTATGGGCATTTCCTGCCATCTTCCATAAAGCCTCTGCAGCCAGGCTAAATTATCCATGATAAACTGGGAATCGATTTCTCTGAGCAGTTTCAGATCAACACCAGCGGAAAAATGAGGGCCATTAGCCCTTATGACTACTACCCGCAAACTTTTATCACTATCTATCTCTTCCTGAATTTCATAAAGTTCTTTAAAGAACGCCTGGGTAACGATATTCATAGTTTCCGGTTTATTGAAAGTTATTATACCGATATTATCCTGTTTAGCATAGGTTATAGAATCACCATAAGCCACTATACATACCCCCAGATGCAAAAATTTCCCTCTCATAAATACTATAATGCCTAACAGAATATATTGTCAATTGAAATTCCAATAAAAAAATTTTTATTTCAAAAGCGGGGATATAGCCTTAAATTCCGGAGTGCCAGAAAACTTGAGCAGATCAAATATTATGGTTTCGGTATTGGTTATAATGCCTCCTGCTTCGCGCATAAGCTGAAGCCCATTTTCGTGATTAATATCAAACCTTGAACATACAGCATCTTTAGCTACATGTACAAAATAGCCATCTTCGCAAAGGTCTCGTACCGTTTGATAAACACAAACATGGGTTTCGCTTCCCGCAACTAAAATATATTTTTTAGCTAGACGGCTTAAAATCTGGCGCAGTTCCTCGGTACAAGCCGTAAAGCTCATCTTTTCCAGATATTCATAAGGATAATCCCCCAAAGCATTTTTTATATCTTCACAGGTAGGCCCCAGGCCTTTGGGATACTGTTCAGTTAATATTACAGGTATATTCAAAGTTTTGGCCGTTTCAATAAGCAGCCTGGTATTTTTAAAAACCTTTTCCCTATCTTTCATAACCTTCATCAGTTTTTCCTGCAGGTCAATAATAAGTAAAACCACCTTTTCTCTTTCCAATCTTAATCTGGTCAAAATCCATCTTCCTTTCTCCTTAAATTTTGTTAATATAAAAATTCAGCTATTTTATTAAATAATAAAATAGCTGAAAAAAGATTTGGCTTCTTGAATTTAAATTATATATGTTATATAATTTAAATGTTGTGTGTCATCTTAGTATAAGGTTGATTATTTTTGCACAAAGTTAGCTTGTACCACAGGACTTATAACCATTTGGGCTACTTTCTGTCCGGGAACTATTTTTACCGGCTTGTCATTAACATTTAAAAGCAGTATGTTGATCTCCCCTGTATGTTCAGGGTCAATAGTTCCCGGCGCATTAGCCACTATTATCCCTTTGCGGGCCATGCCTGCTCTGCTTCTTATCTGCGCTTCATATCCATCCGGAAGTTTTATAGCTATACCCGTAGGGAAGCTTTTTACTTCATTGGGATATAAGACTACTTCTTCGGTTATTGCCAGGCTTATATCGCATCCGGCTGCATTTTTAGTTTCGTATTCGGGAATCTTGGCCCATTCTACTAGTTTTTTGAATTGTACGTCTACCTTGTCCATTGTTATTACCTCCCAACTCTTATTTTATTAAGTATCTATATTTAAGAATTCTAGCTTCCCCCCTTTACTTCCTCTTATTTTATAAATATTTTTTAAGTTCAGCCCGCAAAAAATAAAAAAATCTCCTGCCTTTTTAACCTAACAGTCTATATATAATCTGCTAAAATAATAGTATATTTTATCCCGGGGGAGGTAATACTTTGCTGCATTTTAAAAAATACCTCATCATCGCCATTATTTTGCTGTTGCTTCTGACACCTTCTTTCTCTGTTAATGCTGCCCAGTTCAGGGACATACAAAACCACTGGGCTGAACCTTATATAAGCTATATGGCTGCCAACAGCTATATAAGCGGCTATCCGGATGGCACTTTCAGGCCGGAAAACCATATAACCAGGGTAGAGTTCCTGAGCATACTCCTCAACTGTATCCAGCAAAAACCTGCTTATACCAGTAAATACAGTACGTCATGGACAGATATGATAATTGAAGAAGCTTCTTATCAAGGGATAATAGATTTAAGCGCATATCCTTATAAACTAAAACCTTATGAACTGCTGACACGGGGCGAAGCTGCCTTTCTTATAGCTAAAGCCTTAAATATACCTCCTGATTACAGTCAGGTTCCTTTCAGAGATGCCGATATCATAAATAAAAATCCCTATAAACCATATATAAAAGCTGTCTATGAGCAGGGGATCATAAACGGCTATCCCACAGGAGAATTTAGGCCTTATGATAAAATTACCCGTGCCCAGGCTGCAGTAATGTTAAAAAAACTAGGTGATAGATATGTTTTTACCTCCGTCTCTTCCTATAACCAGAAAAAATACAAATATATTACTACCTTACAATTTGACGGGTATAAATATAACCCTGACTATGTTTCCCTATATATAAACCGGGAATCTACCTCATATACCGCAGGGGACATGAAGATAATAGATGAATACAATTTTTATCTAGGAGGCCAAAAATATAACCTGAATTCCGAGCGTATTGGCATAGCTTTACAAGATGGTGTCTACGCGGTGAAAAAAATAATCCTGTCCAGGACCGGAAATACCCTGCTTATTGATTCTTCACCCTATATGAGGAATAAAATCTGGCAGGATATAAGCTTATCTGACATATATTCCATATATGACAATGAAGGTTACAGAGTTGCCGGTGAAGACCTGCAATACCTGAAATTAAGAATAAATGGCCGCAGTACCATCTATTATCTGGATGAAATTAAAATTAATGTTGACGAAAAGTATATAGAAATAAAGGGAAATAGATATGATGTGAAAGATATAAAAATCATATATAAGAAAAAATACTCCTCTAGCGAATATGAATATACCCTAAGGGATATTTACACCAGAAACAACCAGCTGGTCTTTGACTGTTATTAAGACAAACAGCTTACTTGCAAACTATTCTGCAAGTAAGCTGTTTTTTTCAAATCCTTAAAACCTTGCTTAAAAACTCCCGGGTTCTCTCATTTTTAGGATTATCTATAACCTCTTTCGCTATTCCCTCTTCGACAATTATGCCATTATCCATAAAAATTACCCGGTTAGCAACTTCCCGTGCAAATCCTATCTCATGAGTTACTACAATCATCGTCATGTGTTCCAATGCCAGATCCTTCATTACTTTTAAAACTTCTCCTGTAAGCTCGGGATCGAGAGCCGAGGTAGGCTCATCAAAACACATGATATCAGGGTTCATGGCTAAAGCTCGGGCAATAGCAACCCTCTGCTGCTGCCCGCCTGATAATTCAAAAGGATAATTATTAGCTTTCTTCTTCAGTCCTACTTTTTCCAATAATTCCAGGGCTTTCTTTTCCGCTTCCTCTCTGGGCACCTTGTTTACAAGCATAGGAGCCAGTATAAGGTTTTCCAGTACCGACTTATGAGGGAATAAATTGAAATTTTGAAATACCATCCCCATCTTCCGCCTTATCAAGGCAATCCTATTTTCATCACTGTAAACTGCCTTACCATCCGGGCCATTCTGGACCATTATTTCTCCCTCTACTTCAATCATACCTTTATCAATAGTCTCCAGACGGTTCAAGCAGCGCAAAAATGTACTTTTCCCTGAACCTGAAGGGCCTATTATAGCAACTACTTCTCCCTTTTCTACAGTTAAGGATACTCCTTTTAAAACCTTCAGATGTCCAAAATTCTTGTATATATCTAATGCCCTTATCATATACATACATGTCCGCTCCTAACGGTAATAATCAAATTTGTGTTCCACCCATTTAAAGAACTGCTGTACTATCGCTGTCATAAACAGATAAAATACTGCCGCAATAATAAAAGGAACAAAAGTTTCATCTCTCATTACTGCCGTTTTAGCCACTCTCAATAATTCGCTTATAGCTAAAACATATATGAGGGCTGAATCTTTAACCAGATTTATGACTTCATTGCCAATAGGAGGTATAACCCGCTTAAATACCTGAGGCAATATAATGTTAGTCATAGTTTGAAAACGCGTCAAACCTAAAACATCTGCTGCCTCATATTGCCCCTTATCAATAGACTGAATACCTGCTCTAATAATCTCGGCAATATAAGCCGCATAATTAAGCACAAACGCCAATACCGCCGCGGGAAAACGCTCCAGCCTTATACCTACCGTCATCAGTCCAAAATAAATAAACAAAAGCTGTAAAAGCAGAGGTGTTCCGCGAAAAAGCCAGACATAAAATTCCATAAACCAGGCCAGAGGCTTGAAATGAGAAAGACGAGCTATTCCCATAACTGTTCCCAAAGGGAGGCTCATCACTAAAGTGAGGAAAAACAAGGTCAAGGTAACCTTCCAGCCTTCCAGCATGGGTGGTAAAATTTTTAATACATACTCAAAATGTTCCATAACTATCTCCCTGCTATCCTGATACATTATTATTGTTAAACAAAGCTAATTTCATAATTACAGGCTAACAGTACAAAAATACTGTTAGCCCGCTTTATTAATAACTCAAATTTCGCAGTTTAAAACAGGCATCAAAGCCCTAATGTATGCTGGTTGACCAGCAATCCAATATCGAACTTGACACAAAATTTCTGCGTATAAATCCTGGGGAATTTTTTTGCGTAGTTCGGCAATAAAAAGCAAAAGATACCGTATGGCGGTCTGGTAGTCAATATCCTGTACCTCATCGCATAACAAATAGAATATTTCTCCGTAACTACGTGA